>JANNMM010000173.1:0-5032 GCA_031397915.1 Rhodoferax sp.
GGCGGCAGCCCCGACGCGACCTTTTCAGCGACTAAACGCCTGGGCAGCGATGAATCGCGGCTGTCGCAGATTCAGGACGGCAAGTGGAAAGTGATTTCCGAGTACATCAAATAGGCGGCAACCTGCTGCGTGGCGTCTACAGCGCAAAGGCCACCCTCGGGTGGCCTTTTTTTGCGCGTTTGCCTGTCTTCAGGGTTTACGCCGCGCAAAAAAACCTGTGGCGGAAGTCTTTGCCTTGGTAAACGGGCTGCTCAGGAAACAATGTAGGCGGCTGAACCGGTGGCGTGGAGTTTTCCCTCGGCCCCCAGAAACTCCATGCGTGCAGTCGCCACGCGGGAGCCCAGACGAAGCACCGTGGCGGTGACGAAAAAGTGTTCGCCAATGCCCACACTCAGGTAATCGACGTGCAAATCAATCGTTGATATTTTTCCGAAACGCGCCATCAAGTGCTCCAGCGACTCTTCAGGGTGGCGCGCCGTCATGGCGGCCATGATGGCAAAACCTCCGGTGACATCCATCGTTGCACTGATCGCGCCGCCATGCAGGCGGTGCGAGGCGCGGTGGCCCACCAGTTCCTGCCGCATGGGCAACCGCCCAGTCACTTTTTCGGGTTCGAAAACGTGGAGCTTTAGCCCGATGTGTTTGTTGAACGAGGTGTCTTCCTCGTAATGACGGGTCAACACGGCAATGAATTCCCGGGTGAATTTTCCGTTAACGCCGACGTGGGATGGATTCATGGATGGTTTCATGGTTCAGAAGCCCAGTTGGCGCGAGGCCAGCTCTTTCATGATCTCTTCTGCACCGCCGCCGATCATCATTACCTTCACTTCCCGGTAAATGCGCTCGGACTTGGTGCCGCGCATGAAGCCCATGCCGCCCAGGATTTGAACAGATTGGTCCGCGCAATACTGCATGGTCTGGGTGGCGTGGTTTTTCAACATGCAGACTTCGGCCACCCAACGCGAAGCGGTGTCTTTGTCGGCATTTTCTTCCCCTGCGTCCGCGCGCGCCGTGAGGGCATCACACCAGGCTTGGGTCGAGGCGATGCGCATTTGCATGTCAACCAGCTTGTGGCGGATCACCTGGCTTTCCACCAGAACCTGGCCAAAGGTTTTGCGCTGCCGAGCCCAATCCAGCGCTTCATCAAAACAGGCCTGCGCAAACCCCAATGCCAACACCGACATGCCAAGCCGCTCGCCATTGAAGTTGCCCATGATCATCCTGAAGCCCGCGCCCTCCTGGCCGACCACCATGCGCGCGGGCACCCGAACGTTGTCAAACCGGATGTGCGCCGTGTCTGATGCAAGCCAGCCCATTTTGTCCAGGCGCGTGCGGCTTACGCCGGCCAGGTGCATGGGGACCACGAGAAGCGATATGCCGCTGGCTCCCTTCGCACCTGAATCTCCCGTTCGCACAGCAGTCGTCATGAAGTCCGCACGAACGCCCGAGGTGATGAAGATTTTTTCACCATTGACGACGTAGTCGTCGCCCTGGTCATCCTGAACGCGCACGGCCGTCGTCTTGATCGCCGCCACGTCGCTGCCGCCACCGGGTTCGGTGATGCCCAGCGCAGAAATTTTTTCACCCCGCAACACCGGCGGCACGATTTCGCGCTGCAACGCAGGGCTGCCGTGTTTGAGAATGGGCGGCAATCCGATCGAGTGGGAATACAGGCTCGCGTGCACGCCGCCGCTGCCGGTGTAGCGCGCGAAGGTCTGGTTCACCAGGCTTTTCATCCGGTGGGTTGCCGGGGTTCCGCCAAACGCTTCGGGGTAACCCAGTCCGAGCAGTCCCAGCTCGGATGCGCGTTTGTACAGTGGCCGCGGAAACTCGCCTGCGGCATCCCAAGCCGTCACAAAGGGCGCGATTTCGTCCACGGCAAACCGTTTGACCAGTTCGACCAACGCCTGTTCATCGGCGCTGTCAAACACAGCGGTTGAGCCGGGCTGCGTTGCGGCGCCCATCATGCCGCGCTCAGCTTGCTTTGGGCGGCCGTTTGGCGATGCCCATGGTTTTGGCCAGAATGCCCATCATCACCTCGTCGGCGCCACCGCCAATCGAGGCCAGGCGGCCGTCGCGGTACTTGCGGGAGACCCGGTTTTCCAGCGTGAAACCCATGCCGCCCCAGAACTGCAGGCAGGTGTCGGGCACGATGCGGTTGAGCCGCCCGGCCTTGAGCTTGGCCATGGATGCCAGCTCGGTCACGTCCTGCCCCGCCACATACAGCTCACACGCGCGGTAAGTCAGCGCGCGCAAGGCCTCCACCTCGGTCTTGATCTCCACCAGTTTGAACTGCACCCACTGCTGGTCGGCCAGTGTGGCGCCAAACAGTTTGCGCTCCTGCGCCCATTCGATGGTCAGGTCGATGCAGTTGGTCAGGCCCTGGATCGCGCTGCCCGCCGCCCACAGGCGCTCCTCCTGGAACTGCATCATCTGGTAGATGAAGCCCTGGCCTTCGGCGCCGATACGGTAGCGCTGTGGCACGCGCACTTCGTCAAAATAAATCAACCCCGTGTCGCTTGAATGCATGCCAATCTTGCGGATCTTGCGGGCAACCTCGATGCCCTTGACCAATTGGCGGTTCAGGCCCTTGCCGGGGCCTTCGCGCATCGGCACCATGACGAGGGTCTTGTTTTTGTGCTGGTTGCCGCCGGTGGCGCTGGCGGCGTCGCCAGTGTTGACCAGCATGCACATCCAGTCGGCCTGCAGGCTGTTGGTGATCCACATTTTTTGCCCGCTGATGACGTAGTCGTCGCCATCCTTGCGCGCGTAACTTTTGATGGACGCGACATCGCTGCCAGCGCCCGGTTCACTCACGCCAATACAGCCGACCAGATCGCCCGTAATCGATGGCGCGAGGAAATCACGTTTCAATTCGTCGCTGCCAAACCGCGCCAGCGCCGGTGTGGCCATGTCGGTCTGCACGCCAATCGCCATCGGCACGCCGCCGCAATGGATGTTGCCCAGGCCCTCGGCCATGGCCAGCGCATAGGAATAGTCCAGCCCCATGCCCCCGTATTCCACCGGCTTGGTCAGGCCCAGCAGACCCAAATCCCCGAGCCCTTTGAAGACTTCATGCGCGGGGAATATTTCTTCCTCCTCCCACTGGTCCACATGCGGGTTGATTTTTTCGTCGATGAAACGTTTCAGGGTTTTCTGGATTTCAACGTGTTCGTGGGTGTAGTTCATGGTCGCTTTGAATGAAATGGACAGTTCACGGTTGCTGGAAAACTTTGGGCACCACGGCGCGGTGAAACCCGTCAAAGGCCTTCACCGCCTCGCGTGTCTGAGACTCGGCGCTGGCCGGGCGCATCTCCCAGCCCAGCCGGGTTTGCGGTCGCGCGCCATCGATGCGCATCGTCGTGCCTGAGATGAACGACGCCGCGGGGCTGAGCAAGAACACAATGCCTGCAGCCGTTTCAGCCTCGGTGCCAAAACGCCCCAACGGTACCAGTTTGCGTTTTTCACGCAGGGAGGCGCCCACTTCAGGCGGGTAATGGTCCATGCCGCTGCTGGCGATGTAGCCCGGCGCGACCGCATTCACGCGCACACCAGCGTGGGCCCATTCCACTGCAGCCGTCTCGGTGAAACTTACCATGCCGGCCCTTGCCGCGCCACTGTGGCCCATGCCGGGCATGGAGCCCCAGATGTCCGCCACGATGTTGACCACCGCACCGCCACGCTCTTTCATGCACTGCAGAAAACACTCGCGCGCCATCAGGAAGCCGCCGGTGAGGTTGGTGTTGATCACCGCCTCCCAGCCCTTCAGGCTGATCGCTTCGAGCGGCGTGACGTACTGGCCACCGGCGTTGTTCACCAGAGCGTCAATCTTGCCGTGGCCCGCGATGACAGCCGCAATGATGTGTTTGACCGACTCTTCCTGGCGAATGTCACACACCTGGAAGTCAGCGCTGCCGCCGTCCGCCTGGATTTCCGCCTGCACCGCCTGAAGCTTCTCCAACTTGCGGCCCACCAGAACGACGTGTGCGCCCAGCGCGGCCAACTCGTGCGCCGTGCAGCGGCCAATGCCCGAGCCACCGCCCGTGACGACGATCACTTTGCCCTTGAACAGGCCCTTGGCAAAGACGGATTGGTAAACAGGTGGTGGGTGACCGGGTGATTGGGCCATGCAGCCTCCTCTTGTTTTGATTCCTGATTTTGGCGCATCCGGCGCCGGGAGCCTGTCAACCCCGCAACACTTTGGCCAGCAGGTGTTTGCTGACCCGCACCGGCATTGAAAGCAGGATTTGCCCCATGCCTTTGCCCAGCGGGTCGTTGCGCAAGGAGGCCATGCCACCGCCATCGAGCGCCTGTTCACAGACAAAATTGAAGGCGTTGATACCCGGCACGTCGTAACGTGTCACCCTGCCTTTGACGAAGTGTGCGAGATAGGTGGCCACGGCAGCTTCGGTCAGCTGTTCGCGCAACGCCGGCAACAATTCGGGGTGCCGCGCGATGACCCCAATGTTGGAAACATCGCCCTTGTCGCCGCTACGGGCATGGGCAATATGAATCAGTTCGGTTTCAATCTCATCGGAAATATTGACTTTATTTTCTACTTTTTTATTATCACTATTTATAGCAATAAATTGTTTAATTTCGTGACTTGAATTGCCATTTTTATCACTCAGTTTAACTTCAATATTATTTATGTGAACACGCGCCGTCAGTTGCCGCTTATCCAGCAAGAACCCAAACTGTTTGATGGAGGGCGCCGCGGACGAGCGGCCACCACCCGAGCCCGTCGTGCCCGGCGACCATGACGTGCCCGCCGGCGCCACTTCGCGCGCCAGCAGATCCAGCGCCTCTTTGCGCGGGTGCATCGCCGTCACCCGCAGGATGACCTCACGCGCGCCCTGCGCCGTGGCGTGCGGGCCAAAGCAGGACTCGCTGCCCAGCACTTCAATGTGGGTACGGGTGTAGGGCCCCCAACCGGCCTTGTCGATCAACTCGCCGGTGCGCTCGAGGATCGCCTCGCCCGTACGCTGGGCCTTGCCTTTGGCATCCCTGCCAATGATGGTGAGCTGGGCCG
>JANNMM010000224.1:0-13049 GCA_031397915.1 Rhodoferax sp.
CGGGACAACGTGGCCGCGCTCAAAAAGACCGCGGCGCAGCGCGCGGGCGACGAGCGGCGCTGGCGCCTTTACCGCCCCGAGCCCGCCGATGTGCGCAAGTTGGCGGGCGTGCTGGGTGTGCAATACCGACGCCTGGCCAATGGCGAATTCAACCACTCCACGCCGATGATCCTTCTGGACGCTCAGGGCGTGGAGATCATGCGTTCGGAAACCCTCGGAAAACCCGACAGCGTTTTTGTCAAAGCCGTTGAAAAGGCGCTTTCCGCTTCAAAAATCGCCTGAAACATCGTCAAAGATTTATCCACCTCAAGGGAGCCCCCATGTACAAACGCATCCTGATCTGCACCGACGGATCGCCGTTGTCAGACAAAGCTGCGAGTTCAGGCGTTGCCCTGGCCGCAGCTCTGGGAGCAGAGATCGTCGCCTTCATGGTGGTAGATATCTACCCGCAAAGCTATTTTGAAGGTGCGTTGATGCTGAACGCCAAGGAAATCGAGGCGATTGAAGGTCAATGGCGCGACAAGGCCCGACGCCAACTGGAGGTTGTCCAGAAACAAGCCCAAAAGGTCGGCGTAACT
Organism: Rhodoferax sp.; assembly: GCA_031397915.1. Taxonomy (GTDB): domain Bacteria; phylum Pseudomonadota; class Gammaproteobacteria; order Burkholderiales; family Burkholderiaceae_C; genus JANYCG01. The sequence continues at coordinate 579 of JANNMM010000224.1, forward strand.
TCCACCGCCGTGCTGGGCAAAGGTGCCGTTTGGGACGCCATCATCAAAGCCGCGAAAAAGCAGAAGTGCGACTTGATCGTGATGGCGTCACATGGACGCAAAGGCGTGGCGCGTGTACTGCTGGGCAGCGAAACTCAGGCCGTTTTAACGCACTCCCACGTGCCGGTGCTGGTGTTGCGTTAGGGCTTTAAAAGTCGAGTTTTATTAATTAAATTTGTCTATTTAACTAATAAATTATCAATTTTAGGAAATTTAAGTGAGCAAAATTTCTATTGTTTTGGTGACTTAAGTGCTTAACTTTCCAAATAAATTGTTTGAAAATTACATTTTAACCAAATTTAGCCTCGGCGATCCCACCAACGACCTGACTGAAGCCGCCATCCACATAAGTGATTTCGGCCGACACACCGGCTGCCAGGTCGCTCAGCAGAAACGCGGCAACGTTGCCCACGTCGTCAATCGTCACATTGCGGCGGATCGGCGAGGTTTCTGCCACCACACTCAAAATCTTGCCGAAACCCTTGATGCCGCTGGCAGCCAGCGTCTTGATCGGGCCGGCGCTGATGCCGTTGACGCGCATGCCCGGTCTGTCGCGCAATTGCCCGAGCGATTCAGCCAGATACCGCACCGAGGCCTCGAGCGAGGCTTTGGCCAGGCCCATGGTGTTGTAGTTGGGCACGGTGCGCATGGCGCCCAGGTAAGTCAGCGTCAACAGGGCTGATCTGGGGTTCAGCATCGGCAATGCGGCCTTGGCCATGGCCGGGAAGCTGTAGGCGCTGATGTCATGCGCGATCTTGAAGCCTTCGCGTGACAGCCCATCCAGAAAATCGCCCGCAATGGCTTCGCGCGGCGCGTACCCGATGGCGTGCACAAAGCCGTCAAACGTCGGCCAGGTGGCCGACAGGTCTTTGAAGAGCGCGGCGATTTGTTCGTCGGAGCCGACGTCGCAGTCAAAAATCAACTTGGAGCCGAAGTCGCCAGCGAACTCGGTGATGCGTTCCTTGAAGCGCTCACCCACGTAGCTGAACGCCAGCTGCGCGCCTTCGCGGTGACAGGCTTTGGCAATGCCGTAGGCAATGGAGCGGTTGGACAACACACCGGTGATCAGGAGTTTTTTGCCAGTTAGAAAGCCCATGAATGCCCCTTGATTTCGGATTGGGTGACGCAAGTAAGGCAGAATTGTCGCATGAGGTTTTTGCTGCTGGTGATGTGTTGGGCCTTGCATGCTCCCGCCTGGAGCGCGCATGGTTACGCCTTGTGGGGCGATCTGAAGTACCCGGCGGATTTCAGGAATTTTGACTACGTCAACCTCAATGCGCCCAAAGGCGGAGAGCTGCGCCTGGTGAGCAACCTGCGCACCTCCACTTTCGACAAGTTCAACCCCTTCACCATCAAGGGCAGCGCACCGGCCTACCTGTCGGGCTTGATGTTCGATTCGCTACTTTCCGGGGCCATGGACGAAACCGGCTCCGCTTATGGCCTTTTGGCGAGCGACGTGGAAGTGGCCCCCGATGGTTTGTCGGTGACGTTCAAAATCCGGCCCGAGGCGCGTTTTCACAATGGCGACCCGGTGCTGGCCGCCGATGCCAAACACAGCTACGACATTCTGATGGGCAAATACACCTCGCCGCAGTACAAAACCCTGCTCGAGGATGTGGCCGGCATGGACGTGATCGACGAGCGCACGCTCAAATACCGCTTCAAGAAACCAAACCGCGAGTTGCCGCTCACGGTGGGCGGCCTGCCAGTGTTCAGCCGTAAGTGGGGCGCCGAAATCGACCCGAAAACCGGCAAACAGAAAACCTTCGACCAAGTGGTGATGGACATTCCCATTGGCAGCGGCCCTTACAAGATCGGACCGGTGAAGTTTGGCAAAGACATCACTTATTTGCTGGACAAAAATTACTGGGCCAAAGACCTGAGTGTGCGCAAAGGCTCCAACAATTTCGAAAAAATAACGGTCAAGATCTACAAAGACAACACCGCGCGGCTCGAAGCCCTGAAGGCAGGTGAATTTGATTTGATGCGCTTTTTCTCGGCCGGTGACTGGGCGCGGCGCGTCACGGGCAAGAAATTCAATACCGGCGAGCTGGTCAAGACCGAGTTCATGCACCGTTTGCCTTCCGGTTTCCAGAGTTATGTGCTCAACACGCGGCGCGAGCAGTTCAAGGACGTGCGGGTGCGCGAAGCGCTGGGCCTGGCGGTTGACTACGAGTACATGAACCGCCAGATGTTTTACAACGCCTACCAACGCGTCTCGGGCATGTTTGCCAACACTGACTGCCAGGCCAAAGGACTGCCCGCGCCTGAAGAAATGGCCTTGCTTGAGCCACTTCGCGCGCAGGTTCCGGCGGCTGCGTTCGGGCCGATGTTTGTGCCGCCGCGCACCGACGGTACGTCTTCGCTGCGTGACAACCTGCGCCGGGCGAGGGAACTGTTGAAACAGGCCGGATGGGAGTTCAAAGACGGCGCGCTGCGCAACGCAGCCGGTAAAGCCTTCGAGAGGGAATACCTGGACAGCAGCGAAGGCGGCGTGCGTACGCTTTCACCCTGGATGCGCAGCCTCGAAAAGTTGGGCATCACCCTGCGTTTTCGGCCGGTGGACTTCGCCCTTTTGCAGCAGCGCTGGCAAAAGTTCGATTTTGATCTGACCACCGTGGCCTACCAGGGCACCCATAGCCCGGGCCAGGAATACGCTGACATTTTTGGCTCCAAGGCGGCGGATATTGAAGACTCGGGCAATATGTCGGGCATCAAAAGCCCTGCGGTCGACTCACTTATCAACAGCATGACCAACGCCAAAACCAAGGCCGAGTTCCTGCCCGCATGCCGCGCGCTGGAGCGGGTGATCGCCCACAGCCATGTGTTGATTCCGCAGTGGACAGCCGGCACCCACCGCATCGTTTACAACGCCTGGCGGGTGGAGAAGCCCAAAGACATGCCACCGTATTCACCTGGCGAGGCCTGGGCGATTGACACCTGGTGGTCCAAGTCACCTAGCCAGGCGGCTGCGCCAAAATAAGCCATGTTCACCTACATCCTCAAACGCATTTTGCTGATGTTGCCGACACTTCTGGGGGTGTTGTTTCTGACTTTTGTGGTCATCCAGTTTGTGCCCGGGGGCCCGGTGGAGCAGTACCTGGCGGAGGCCAAGGCGGGCGCAGGCGGAAGTGCCGAAGGCGGTGGCATGGGATACCGCGGCTCGCAGGGGGTGGACCCGAAACGCATCGAACAGATCAAGGCCCTGTATGGTTTTGACAAACCCGCGCACGAGCGCTTCATCCAGATGGTCGGGCAGTTTGCGCGCTTTGACCTGGGCAAGAGTTTCTTCCAGAACAAGGCCGTCTCGGAGTTGATCTGGGAGAAGTTGCCAGTCTCCATCAGTTTGGGGTTGTGGACCTTCTTCATCAGTTATTTGATCGCCGTTCCGCTGGGTGTGGCCAAGGCGGTGCGCGCCGGTTCGCGGTTTGACCTCGTGACGACGCTGCTGATTTTGCTGGGCTACGCCATTCCCGGCTTCGTACTGGGCGTGGCGCTGCTGGTGATTTTTGGCGGGCAACTGCAGTGGTTTCCGCTGCGCGGGCTGACCTCGTCCAACTGGGACGAGCTGAGCCTTGGCGCAAAGGTTGTCGATTACCTATGGCACATCGCCATGCCCATCACGGCGATGGTGCTGGGCAGTTTTGCCGTAACGGCGATGTTGACAAAAAACGCATTTTTGGAGGAAATTCGCAAGCAGTATGTCGTCACCGCGCGGGCAAAAGGGCTCACCGACCGCCAAGTCTTGTGGAAACACGTTTTCAGGAACGCGCTGATTCCCATCATCACAGGCTTTCCGGCGGCTTTCATCGGGGCGTTTTTTGCCGGTTCGCTGCTGATCGAAACGCTTTTTTCCCTCGACGGGCTGGGCCTGCTGAGTTATGAGAGCGTGATCCGGCGCGACTACCCGGTGGTGCTGGGCACGCTGTACCTCTTCACGCTGATTGGCTTGGTGACCAAACTCGTGAGCGACCTGTCTTATGTGTGGGTGGATCCAAGGGTGAAGTTTGATTAATTCAAGCGTGAGTGCTTCACCCTCCAAAAGAGCCTGGCTGCGGTTCAAACGCAACCGCCTGGGCTTTTGGAGCCTCGTGATTTTTTGCGTGTTGGTGGTGGTGAGCCTGTGCGCGGAATTGGTCGCCAACGACAAACCGCTTGTGGCACGGTACAACGGTCAAACCTATTTTCCAATGCTCAAGGACTATTCCGAGAAGACCTTCGGTGGCGACTTCGAAACCAACGCCGATTACCTGGACCCATTCATCCGCGAGCAGTTCGCCAAGCCGGGCAACTGGGCGCTGTTCGCACCCGTTCCATACGGCCCCAAAACGTTGAATTATTTCGCCAAGTCGCCCAATCCTTCGGCGCCAACCGCCGATAACTGGCTGGGCACCGACGACCGTGGCCGCGACCTGTTGGCGCAATTGATTTATGGTTTTCGCGTTAGCGTGTTGTTCGCGCTGGCGTTGACGGTTGTCGGAGTCATTCTGGGCATCGTTACCGGCGCGATTCAGGGCTTTTTTGGCGGCAAGACGGACCTCGCGTTCCAGCGTTTCATCGAGATCTGGGGTTCGATGCCCGAGCTGTATTTGCTGATCATTTTCAGTGCCGTATTTGCGCCCAGCATCGCCTTGCTGCTGATTTTGCTCAGCCTGTTCGGCTGGATGGGCCTTTCCGACTACGTGCGCGCCGAGTTTTTCCGCAACCGCCAGCTTGACTACGTGCGGGCAGCGCGCGCGCTGGGCGTGGGCAACTGGCAGATCATCTGGCGGCATATCCTGCCCAACAGTTTGACGCCCGTCGTCACGTTTTTGCCGTTTCGCATGAGCGGCGCGATCCTGGCACTCACATCGCTGGATTTTTTGGGCCTGGGTGTGCCGCCGGGCACGCCTTCTTTGGGCGAATTGCTGTCTCAGGGAAAAAACAGCATTGACGCCTGGTGGATTTCGCTCTCTACCTTCGCGGTTTTGGTCATCACCTTGCTGTTGCTGACTTTCATGGGCGATGCTTTGCGCGACGCACTTGACCCCAGGAAGGCAGACCGATGAAAGCGTTACTGGAAGTCAAAGGCCTGCGCGTGTCCTTCGGTGGCCATGAGGTTGTGCGAGGCATTGATTTCCACATCGCGCCGGGTGAAAAACTGGCGATTGTGGGGGAGTCGGGCTCTGGCAAAACCGTCACAGCGCTCAGCCTTTTGCGTCTGATGCAGGACGCGCAAGTCAGTGGTGAAGTCAAGTTTCGAGGACTGGAAAGCAGTGGCAACGATGCCGGCGAAGTCGACTTGTTGAAACTGCCGATTCAGGAGATGCGCGGCATTCGCGGGCGAGACATCGCGATGATTTTTCAGGAGCCCATGACCGCGCTGAACCCGTTAATGACAATAAATCAACAGATTTCAGAAATCTTGGAATTAAAAGAGGCGCTAAGTCACGAAAAAGCGGTAGAAAAAGCTATTGAACTTATAGCAAAAACAGGCATATCAGAAGCAAAAAGGCGTTCAGAATCATACCCGCACCAATTAAGCGGCGGGCAGCGGCAACGCGCGATGATCGCAATGGCGCTCGCTTGCCAGCCCAAATTGTTGCTGGCCGACGAACCCACCACCGCGCTGGATGTGACAGTGCGCGGCCAGATTCTTGACCTGATTGCCGCGCTGCAAAAAGCCAATGGCATGGCGGTGTTGATGATCACACACGACCTCAACCTGGTGCGCCGGTTTGCCGACCGTGTGGCGATCATGGAAAACGGCGTGATTGTGGAGCAGGGCACCGTTGCCGAGGTGTTTGCCCACCCGAAACACGCATACACGCAAAAATTGATCAACAGCAAAGCGACGCGGGACGTGGTCGAGCTTGTGCCTTCCACTGGTTTTGGCCAGGATGACGAGAACGCAAAGCGACAGTCTTTGCTCACGGCAGAAAAGCTGCAGGTCGCATATCCCGTTCCCATTGCGGGCATCAAGGGGTGGTTCAAAACCGGCCGGTTCATCGCGGTCAAAGGTGCCGACTTCAATTTGCAAGCCGGGCAAACACTCGGCGTGGTGGGTGAATCCGGCTCGGGCAAATCAACACTGGCGCTGGCGGCGCTCGGTTTGTTGCCGTTTGACGGCGAGCTGCGGCTCAAGGGTCAACGCTGGCAAGACAAATCACAAACCTTGCACCTGCGAAAAACCATGCAAGTGGTGTTTCAGGACCCGTTCTCCTCGCTCTCACCGCGCCTGACGGTGGAGGAAATTGTCGGTGAAGGGCTTCTTGTCCATGCACCAACCCTCACAAAAGCAGAGCGTCGGACACAAGTTTTGAAGGCGCTGGAAGATGTGGGCCTGACGGAGGCGCAGTTTCCCGCGCTGCTGGAGCGTTACCCGCACGAGTTCTCCGGCGGACAGCGCCAACGCATGGCGATCGCGCGGGCGTTGATCGTCGAACCCGAGCTTCTGGTGCTCGACGAACCCACCAGCGCGCTGGACGTCACCATCCAGAAACAGGTGCTGGAACTGTTGCAGGGGCTGCAGCGCCGCCGCGGTTTGAGTTATTTACTGATCACCCACGACGTCGCCGTGATCCGCGCCATGGCGCACCATGTGATCGTGATGCGTGACGCGCAAATCCTTGAAAGTGGCGAGATGGAGCAGGTGTTTTCCGCGCCGAAACACGAATATACGCGCACACTGCTGGAAGCAGCGGCTTGAATTTGCCCGGCCTGCGTGGTTGGGCTCAATCGGGTTTCAGGTTTTGCGTTTTGACAACCTTCAGCCAGGCTTGGTGGTCTGCCTCCAGGAACCGGGCCAGCACGGCAGGTGATCCGCTCGCAGGTTCCAGCGCATCCTGCTTCAGGCGCGCCAATACTTCGGGCTGCGCCACCACGGCATTGAGCGCGGCGTTGAGTTTCTCGATCACGCCAGCAGGCGTTCCCACAGGCGCTGCCAGTGCAAAGTAGTTCAGCACATCAAAATCCGCCAGGCCGGACTCGGCCATGCTGGGCACATCTGGCAGAGCAGGCGAGCGTTTGGCGCTGGTGACCGCCAACGCTTTCACACGGCCGTCTTTGATAAACGGCAAGAGCGCGGGCACGGTGCCGGTGACCAGGTCAATCTGGCCGGCAATCATGTCCAGCGTGGCGGGCGCGACGCCCCGGTACGGGATGTGGGTGATATAGGTTCCAGTGCGGGTTTTGAGCAGCTCCAGTACCAGGTGGTTCACGCCGCCGGAACCGGCGGATCCGTAGTTCAGGGCGCCAGGTTTCTGCCGCGCCAGGTTAACGAGGTCTTTCATCGAACCCAACTGCAAGCGGGGACTGGCGGCCCACACCAGCGGACCGCTGGCGATCATGCCCACTGGGGCGAACTGCCGGATCGGATCGTAATAAACGCCCGGCGCAGTCGCCGCCACCGTGGTAAAAGGCGAAGCCACCAGCAACAAGGTGTAACCGTCTGGGGCAGACTGCGCGACGAACTGCGTGCCGATGGCGCCCGATGCGCCGGCTTTGTTGTCGACAACAAACGGGCCACCCAAAAGGTCGCCCAATTTCTGCGCCATCAGGCGTCCCATGGCGTCTGTACCAGCCCCAGGCGCGAATGGGACGACTATTTTTACGGCCCGCTGGGGATAACCCGGCGACGCGCCAAGTACACCAGCTGCGCCGGTTTGTGCCAACACACTTGAGGCTCCAAATCCAAACGCAACGGCAAGGGTGATCGGGGCAATCAGCGTACGCAGAAACTGCCAATTTGAGTATTTCATGGTCCAGGAACGATGGTTAAGAAGTGAACGGTTCAGCCTCTGGGAATGAGCCTCACCAAGACTGATGATGTGCGCATTTTCAGGTACAATCAGTACTTCACGACCAAACGGGCGGGTAATTACCGCCCGTTTTTTTTGGTCGATTGTTTTTTGCGGGTGGTTTGTCGACACCCGCATATCGCAGATGGGAAGCATGGCAGTCCAGGAGATCGTAGAGCAAACCGTGACGGGACTGGGGTACGACCTGGTGGAGATCGAACGCTCCGCCGGTGGCCTTTTGCGCATCACGATTGATTTGCCCTGGCAAGGTGCCGGCAGTGTCGAGCAGTTTGTCAACGTGGAAGACTGCGAAAAAGTCACGCGGCAGTTGCAGTTTGCACTGGAAGTAGATGGTGTCGAATACAAGCGGCTTGAGGTGTCGTCGCCCGGTATTGACCGGCCCTTGCGGCGTGAACAGGATTTTGAGCGATTCGCAGGGCGGGTGATTGATGTCAGCCTGAAGGCGCCCATTGGGGCGGCGGCAACTGCTGGAAACGCGTCGGTGAATGCGAATCGCAAGAAGTTCAGGGGAACGCTGGAGCATGTTACAGCGGGCAGCCCCAGCGGCGAAGTGCCGCGTGCGGGTCGCTGGCAAATTGTCTGGCGCGATGAGGTCGTTGTGAAGCCAGGCCAGCGCGTGAGCAGCAAGAGAACACCGGCGCCGTTGCAGGCAATGGGTTTTGAGTTGAATGAATTGAAAGAGGCACGGCTGGCGCCCATCGTCAGTTTCAAAGGCCGTGCCGGTTGAAAACGAGGGCGCTTGGCGTCAAGGATTGAAATAGGAGAGTCTCAGGCATGAATCGTGAAATGTTAATGCTGGTAGAAGCCATCTCGCGCGAGAAGAGCGTGGAGCGTGACGTTGTGTTTGGTGCGGTGGAAGCCGCATTGGCACAGGCTACCAAGAAGCTGCATGTGGGTGACGTGGACATCCGCGTGGCCGTTGACCGCGACACCGGTGAATACGAGACCTTCCGCCGCTGGCATGTGGTGCCGGACGAGGCGGGCCTGCAGTTGCCCGACCAGGAAATCCTGCTGTTTGAAGCCAAAGAGCAGATTTCCGACATTGAAGTCGACGAATACATCGAAGAAACCGTCGACTCCGTGCCCATTGGCCGCATTGGCGCCATGGCTGCCAAACAGGTGATTCTGCAGAAGATCCGCGATGCCGAACGCGAAATGCTGCTCAACGACTTCATGTCGCGCGGCGAGAAGATTTTCGTGGGCACCGTCAAGCGCATGGACAAGGGCGACATCATTGTGGAGAGCGGTCGCGTCGAAGGGCGCCTGCGACGCAATGAGATGATCCCCAAAGAGAATTTGCGCACCGGCGACCGTGTGCGGGCCATGATCATGGAAGTCGACCTCACATTGCGTGGTGCGCCAATCATCCTCTCGCGCTCGGCGCCGGAGTTCATGATTGAGCTGTTCCGCACCGAAGTGCCCGAGATCGAACAAGGTTTGCTGGAGATCAAATCCTGCGCCCGTGACCCTGGCTCGCGTGCCAAGATCGCCGTGTTGTCGCACGACAAACGGGTCGATCCGATCGGAACCTGCGTTGGCGTGCGTGGCAGCCGCGTCAACGGTGTCACCACCGAATTGGCGGGTGAACGCGTTGACATCGTGTTGTGGAGCGAAGACCCGGCGCAATTTGTGATCGGCGCACTCGCGCCAGCCAATGTGTCGAGCATCGTGGTGGATGAAGAGCGCCACGCGATGGACGTTGTTGTGGACGAAGAAAACCTGGCCATCGCGATTGGCCGCGGCGGGCAGAACGTGCGCCTCGCGTCCGACCTCACCGGCTGGAAAATCAACATCATGGACGCCGCCGAATCGGCACAGAAGCAGGCCACCGAGACCGATTCGGGCCGCAAGCTGTTCATGGAGAAACTCGACGTTGATGAAGAAATCGCCGACATCCTGATCGCCGAAGGCTTCACCAGCCTGGAAGAAGTGGCCTACGTGCCCTTGCAGGAAATGCTGGAGATCGAGAGTTTTGACGAAGACACGGTGAACGAGCTGCGAACACGCGCCAAAGACGCGCTTCTGACGATGGAAATCGCCCATGAAGAAAGTGTCGAAGAAGTCTCCCAGAACCTGCGCGACCTCGAAGGCCTGACGACCGAACTGATTGGCAAACTGGCTGACGCCGGTGTGCACACACGCGACGACCTGGCCGACCTGGCTGTGGAAGAAATCACCGACATCACCGGCCAGTCTGAAGACGACGCCAATACCCTGATCATGAAAGCGCGGGAACATTGGTTTGCCAATGAAGCCGCGCCTCAAGAGTAATGGTCATGAAAAAAGGGTACCCAACAAATGTCCAGCACGACCGTCGCCGAGTTTGCAACCGAACTCAAAAAATCAACCTCCACGCTGCTTGAGCAATTGCAGGCCGCAGGTGTCTCCAAGGCCGCCGCCAGCGATGGCCTGACCGACGCCGACAAACACCGTTTGCTGGCCTTTTTGCAGGCCAGCCACGGAACGGCAAGCCCCGAGCGCAAAAAAATCACGCTGGTCAAGAAATCGACCACCGAGATCAAACAGGCCGATGCCACCGGCAAGGCGCGCACGATCCAGGTCGAAGTGCGCAAGAAGCGCACATTCGTGCGCCGCGAAGATGGCGTAGAAGCCGCCGTTGAAACGCTTGAAGCACCGGTGCCAGAGGAGCACGCAGCGCCCATTCTTGACAGCGCCGAACTCGCCCGGCGTGAAGAGGAGGCGCGACGCCAGGCAGAGCTGATCCGCCGCCAGGAAGAAGAATTGGCGCAACGCCGCCTTGAGCGCGAGCAGCAGGAAGCCAAAGCACGCGAAGCGGCTGAAGCACAGGCTCAAAAGGCCGCTGCTGAGGCCCTCAAAGCACAAAAGAAAGCCTCCGCCCGAGCCAAATCGGACGATGGCGCAGCCAAGGGTGAAGCCGACCCCGTAGCCGAAGCGGCGGCACTGGCGCTTGCGCAGGAGAAGGAAAAAGCTGTTGCCGAGGCCGTGGCTCAGGCGAAAAGCAAAGCTGAAGCCGAATCAAAAGCGCAGGCTGCGGAAGAAACCGCGCGTGCCGTTGACCTGGGTGACCGCCGGCGCAAGGCCGAAGCGGAGGCAGCTGCCATTCGCCTGATGATGTCCAGCCCGGCCAAAAAAGCCCCTCCGCCACCCAAGAAGGAAGAGCCCAAACCGATTGTCAAGGTTGGTGCGGCAGACGCGAAGAAGGGCACACTGCACAAACCAGCGGCCGGCTCAACGGCCGCCAAAGGCGCGAAGCCTGACGCAGCCCCGGGTGCCGGCAAAGAAGTTAAATCGGCCAAGTTGTCGTCCAGCTGGGCTGGCGAACCAGGCAAGAAAAAAGGCATCCCCACACGTGGCGATACCGGTCCCAGCAGTGGCCGCTCCAGCAACTGGCGCTCTGGCCCGCGTGGCAAACGCGGTTCACATGACCGCGACCACCATGACCAGTCACAAGCCGCGCCGGTGGAAGTGCGTGTGCTGGAAGTGCACGTGCCCGAAACCATCACCGTGGCCGAATTGGCCCACAAGATGGCAGTCAAGGCCTCAGAGGTCATCAAACACCTCATGAAACTCGGCCAGATGGTCACCATCAACCAGCCGCTGGACCAGGACACAGCGATGATTCTGGTGGAAGAGATGGGCCACAAGGCCATCGTCGCCTCACTGGACGACCCGGAAGCCTTTACCGAAGACGAGGTGTTGCAGCAAGACGCAGTTTCATTGCCGCGCGCGCCGGTTGTGACGGTGATGGGCCACGTGGACCATGGCAAAACCTCTTTGCTGGATTACATCCGCCGTGCCAAAGTGGCTTCGGGTGAAGCCGGTGGCATCACGCAGCATATTGGCGCTTACCACGTCGAAACGCCGCGCGGCATGATTTCCTTTCTTGACACGCCGGGTCACGAGGCCTTCACGGCCATGCGTGCACGAGGCGCCAAGGCAACCGATATCGTGATTCTGGTGGTGGCCGCCGACGACGGCGTCATGCCGCAAACGAAAGAAGCGATCAAACACGCCAAGGCTGCCGGTGTACCGCTGGTGGTTGCCGTCAACAAGATCGACAAACCCGACGCCAACCCCGAGCGCGTGAAAAACGAGCTGGTGGTTGAAGAGGTGGTACCAGAGGAATTCGGTGGCGACTCGCCGTTTGTTTCGGTATCCGCCAAGACCGGCGAGGGCATCGACGCCTTGCTCGAGCAGGTATTGCTGCAAGCCGAGGTGCTGGAGCTTCGCGCGCCGGTCGACGCCATGGCCAAGGGCCTGGTGATCGAGGCGCGGCTTGACAAGGGCCGTGGCCCGGTGGCGACCGTGTTGGTGCAGTCCGGCACGCTCAAGGCGGGCGACGTGGTGCTGGCTGGCCAGACATTTGGCCGCGTGCGGGCAATGCTGGACGAAAACGGCAAAGCCATCAAGACGGCTGGACCTTCCATTCCGGTGGAAATCCAGGGTCTGACGGAAGTGCCGCAGGCCGGCGACGAATTCATGGTGATGGCCGACGAGCGCCGAGCACGTGAAATCGCCACCTACCGCGCTGGCAAATTCCGCAATACCAAACTGGCCAAACTTCAGGCTGCCAAGCTGGAGAACATGTTCACCGAAATGGGCGGCAGCGAGGTCAAGAACATTCCGATCATTGTCAAGGCCGACGTGCAGG
>JANNMM010000298.1:0-2731 GCA_031397915.1 Rhodoferax sp.
CACGAATCACATCAGCCGCCACACCCTCTGGCAAATTAGGCTGCGCGTAGTTTTCATTCATCACCGTGACGTAATAAAACACGTCTTGCTGCTCCACCATCATCTCTTGCATGCCGTGGTCGATGATCACCGCCAGCTCGCCCCGCAAACGCTGGGTCGTAGGCTTTGCAATTGGGAATGGTGGCCGCGATGAGGTGGCTGGTGCCGTCCTGGTGCTGCAAGCCTTCACCGCCCAGCGTGGTGCGGCCGGAGGTGGCGCCGATCAAAAAGCCACGCGCGCGCTGGTCGGCGGCGGCCCAGATCTGGTCGCCCACGCGCTGGAAGCCGAACATCGAGTAATAAATGTAGAAGGGCAGCATCGGCAGGCCGTGTACGCTGTAGCTGGTGGCCGCTGCCGTCCAGCTGGCCAACGCGCCGGCTTCGCTGATGCCTTCTTCCAGAATCTGCCCGTCTTGCGCTTCGCGGTACGACAGCACCGAGCCGATGTCTTCCGGCGCGTAACGCTGCCCCACGCTCGAATAGATGCCGACCTGCTTGAACAAATTGGCCATGCCAAAAGTGCGGGCTTCGTCGGCGACGATGGGCACCAGGCGCTGGCCAAAGTCGATGCCCTGCGGCCCGGCTTCTTTGGATTTGAGCAGGCCGCCGAGCAGGCGAACGAAAGCCATCGTGGTGCTCATCTCCTTGCCGTCCGCTTGCAGCGCGAACTGCGCGTAGGATTGCAATGCAGGCACTGGCACGGGCTCGGTTTTCGAGTACCGTTTGGGTAAATAGCCGCCCAGCTTCTGCCGCTGGCCGTGCAAATAACGCATCTCGGCGCTGTCGTCTGCGGGTTTGAAAAACGCGAGGTTGGTGACCTGCTCGTCGCTCATCGGCAGGTTGAAGCGGTTGCGGAATTCGATGAGTTCGTCGTCGGCCAGTTTCTTCTGGCTGTGGGTGGTCATCTTGCCCTGGCCGGCGCTGCCCATGCCGTAACCTTTTTTGGTGTGCGCGAGGATCACGGTGGGCTGGCCGGTGTGGTCGGCGGCGGCTGCATACGCCGCGTGGATTTTCACGAGGTCATGGCCGCCACGTTTGAGGCTGTCGATCTGCGCATCCGTCATGCCTTGCGCCAGACGCGCGAGTTCTTCGTTTTGGCCAAAGAAGTTGTCGCGGTTGTAACGCCCGTCTTTGGCGGCGAAAGTCTGCATCTGGCCGTCTACCGTGTTGGCAAACACGCGGGTGAGCGCGCCGGAGGTGTCGCGCGCGAAGAGGCCGTCCCAGTCGCTGCCCCACACCAGTTTGATGACGTTCCAGCCCGCGCCCGCAAAGAGTTTCTCCAACTCGTCGATGATGCGGCCATTGCCGCGCACCGGGCCGTCGAGCCGCTGCAAGTTGCAGTTGACCACCCACACCAGGTTGTCCAAGCCCTCGCGCGCGGCGAGGGGGAGCGCGCTCATGCTTTCCGGTTCGTCCATTTCGCCGTCGCCAAACACGCCCCACACCTTGCGCCCTGCGCAATCTTGCAAACGCCGGTGCGTGAGGTAACGCATGAAACGCGCGTGGTAGATCGAGCTGATCGGGCCGATGCCCATGGAGCCGGTGGGGAACTGCCAGAAGTCGGGCATCAAATACGGGTGCGGGTAGCTAGAGAGGCCGCGCGCGCCCGCGCCTCCGCCCGCCGCTGGCGCAGTGAGTTCCTGGCGGTAGTGCATCAGGTCTTGTTCGGTGAGGCGGCCTTCGAGAAAGGCGCGGGCATAGACGCCGGGGGAGCTGTGGGGTTGCAAGAACACCAAATCACCACCATGCTGGCTTCCTACGGTTTCGTTCCTGGCGCGAAAGAAATGGTTGAACCCGACCTCAAACAAATCAGCGGCGCTCGCGTAACTCGCAATGTGGCCGCCGAGTTCGCTGGAGCCACCCAGGTCAGCCTGATTCGCGCGCACCACCATCGCCAACGCGTTCCAGCGCATGAATGAGGCCAGGCGCTCCTCCATGGCAAGGTCGCCGGGGAAGGCGGGTTGCTGGTCGACCGCGATGGTGTTGACGTAGGGCGTGTTCAGATCGGGCTGCCAGCCGGTGCGGTGCTGGCGCGCCAGGCGGGCCAACTCGGCGAGCACGAAGCGGGCACGTTCGGGGCCTTGGGTGGCGACCAGCGCAGCAAAGGCATCGCGCCATTCTGCGGTTTCCTGCGGGTCGGCGTCTACGTTAACGGCAACGGGTGCGGCGACGTTTGGGGTCGCACCCAAAAGTTGGTGAGAGACGGAGGCGTTCATGCCACTACTGTACAAAAATCCTTTCAAAATGTGCTGCTGAAAACGGTTTAGTCGGGCTAATTTGCCAAATAAAATGCCTTGATTTGACTCTTATGAAGCATGAACAGCCTTGATGCCACCGATCTGCGGATTCTTGACGAACTGCAACAAGACGGCGCTTTGTCGAATGTCGAGCTCGCCAAACGCGTTTTTTTGAGCCCCTCACCCTGCCTGGCGCGGGTGAAGGCGCTGGAAAAGGCGGGCGTGATCGACCGCTACGTGGCCATCGCCAATGCCGGCAAACTGGGCCTGGGGCTCAACGTGTTCATCTCGATCAGCTTGAAGTCGCAAAGCAAAGAGGCGCTGGCCCGCTTTGAGAAACGCGTGGCCGAACACGACGAGGTGATGGAGTGTTACCTGATGACGGGCGACTCCGACTATTTGATCCGCGTGGCAGTGGCCGACATTGGCGCACTGGAGAAATTCATCCTGGAGCA
>JANNMM010000318.1:0-3020 GCA_031397915.1 Rhodoferax sp.
TAATTGCATTCCTGCAAACGCCTCGACACATAACGATGGCTCTCCGGCAGCGTGCTCCATTCCACTTCGGGCGGCGCGGGCATTTTGTCCGGCGGTCCCATGTAGGCCCACACGATGCCGCCGCGTTCGATGCAGGGGTAGGCCTTGATGCGCATGCGCTCCAGCACCTGCAGCTGGTCTTTGGCGGAAGGCACATCCACACAGGCGCCGCTGCGGTCGAACTTCAGGCCGTGGTAGGCGCAGCGGATGCCGCAGTCTTCATTGCGGCCAAAAAACAGCGAGACGCCGCGGTGCGAGCAGAACTCGTCGATCAAACCGGGCTGGCCGGTCGAGTCGCGAAAGGCGATGAGTTTTTCGCCCATGATCTTCACGCGCACTTGTGGGCCATCGGGCTCGGCGATTTCAGCGGAACCCAGAATGGGCACCCAGTAGCGACGCATCAGGTCGCCCATGGGCGTGCCCGGGCTGGTTTGGGTGAGAAGGGCGGCGGTAGATGGTTCCATGGTGCGTATTTTCGCCCACGGGCCAGTCTGGCGCGGCAAGCGCGGCGGCAGGCGTAAGATTGGCAGCGGAATTCTGAATTCCGCCAAGGAGCCCAGCATGATCAGCGGCATGAACCACTTCACCATCGTGGCCGAAGACCCGAAGGCCACGACCGACTACTACATCGGACTTTTGGGTCTCAAGGAGGGTTATCGGCCTGACCTGGGCTTTCCCGGCGCATGGCTCTACAGCGGCGACGCGGCGGTGTTGCACATCATTTACGGCCGCCCCATGCCTGCCGTGCGCACGGGTGTGCTGGACCACATGGCCTTCAGCGCGCGTGGCCTCAAGGAGGTGAAGGCGCAATTCGATGCGAAAGGGCTCAAATACAGCCTGACCCAGCAGACCGGCACGCGCATCTGGCAACTTTTCAGTTTTGACCCGAATGGCGCCCGCGTGGAGCTGGACTTTGACCCGACCGAAACCTTGTAAGGCGCCTACTTCGACGCGCGCGCCGACTGCCCCTGAATCTGGATCAGCGCCTTCAACTGCCCGCGCACTTCGGCCAGTTCGCGCTGCTGCTCCAGCATCACGCCGCGCACCTCGCGCTGCTGCACGATGAGTTCGCTGACCTGGGTTCTGAGGGCTGAAATGTCCGTCAGCCGGTCCATCACGTCCGTCAGCAAACTCATGCCGACGCCTTGTCGGAGGCCTTGCGGAGTTTGGCGATCTGTTTCATGAAATTGCTGTGCTCCTTGCTGTTGGCCTTGAGATCGCCCAAGATGGCGGCAATGTCGCTTTGCGCTTTTTTGGTGCCTTCGTCCAGCAGTTTGATGTCGGCCGGCGTGACGCCCAAAATGGCGGCATCAACCGCTTCGCGCATGAGGTCAGACACGCTGCGGCCAGCCTGTTTGGCAAAGGCCGTCAGGGCCTGCTTTTGCGGCGCATCCAGATAAACTTGGGTGAGAACCATCGACATGGCCAGCTCCTGTTAAGTGAAGGTTAATATACATCAACATGCATGGGCTGTCAAAACGGACCATGAATGACCCCGGGAGTCACATCAATGTCTGTCCAGCAGTTGTATTTGGAAAAGCGCAGGTCAGCAGCCGAAGCCGTGGGCCTGCTGCACAACGGCGACTTCATCATCGTGCCGACCGGTGTCGGTGAGCCACCCACCCTGCTCACCGAGCTCTCGGAACAGCGCCGCAAATTCCGCGACGTGAAGGTGGCGCAGATTCTCGCCGTGCGCAAATACGGCTACATCGACCCCGAAACACTGGACCATGTGCGCCACGTTGCGTTCTTTTATGGCGGCGCCACGCGGGCCGGCGGACAAGCCGGCTGGATCGATTTCATTCCCAACTATTTCTCGGAGATCCCGGCCCAGATCGAACGCGGGCTGATCCCGGCGGATGTCGTCTTTACCATGGCCTCACCCATGGACAGCCAAGGGTACTTCTCGATCAGCCTGGGGGCAGACTACACCATGGCCGCCATCGCCCGCGCCCGCGCAGTGGTGCTGGAGGTGAACCCGAACGTGCCCTTCGCCTATGGCAACTGCCACGTGCATATATCGCAGGTTGCCGCGCTGGTGGAAAGCAGCGAGCCGGTGTTTGAAGTGGGCCTGCCGAAGATCGGGCCGGTGCAGGAGGCCATTGGCAAATATGTAGCCGACATGATCGACGACGGCTCGACCCTGCAAATCGGCTACGGCGGCATTCCAGACGCGGTGGTGATGCAGCTCAGCCACAAACATGACCTGGGCATCCACACCGAAATGATTGGCGACGGCATTTTGTCTTTGGTGGCCTGCGGCGCAGTGACCAACAAACGCAAAAACTATTTGCCCGGAAAAATGGTCGCAACCTTTGCGCTGGGCTCCCGGCAGCTTTACAGCTTCATGGAGCGCAACCTCGCGCTTGAAATCCACCCGGTGAACTACACCAACGACCCGGCCCTGGCCGGGCTGAACGACAACCTGGTCGCCATCAACGCTACCTTGCAGATTGACCTCCTGGGCCAATGCGGTTCTGAAAGCCTGGGCTTCTCGCCCTATTCAGGCACCGGCGGGCAGTCGGATTTTGTGCGAGCGGCCAACCGCTCAAAGGGCGGAAAAGCCTTTATCGTCGTGCCCGCCACCGCCAAAAACGACAGCATTTCACGCATCGTGCCCTGCCTAGCGCCGGGCACCCACGTAAGCACCAGCAAAAACGACATCAACTACGTGGTGACCGAGTTTGGTGTGGCGCAGTTGCGCGGCAAGTCGGCCAAACAACGTGCCGGTGAAATGATTGCGATTGCCCACCCGACCTTTCGGGCAGAACTCACAGAGAGGGCCAAACGCATGAATTTGGTGTAAACCTGGCATGAAGCTGGCATGGGCTTCGCTTGAACGAGGTACGGCTAGTTATCCAACCCGGCGCGGCACCCCACACACCAGATCGCCCGGGTCATTCGCCGGCACCGCGAGGTCGTTCTTGGCCCAGGCCACGTCCATGTCACGCGGCAGTTTCACGCCGTTTTTGACAGCGAGA
>JANNMM010000321.1:0-15159 GCA_031397915.1 Rhodoferax sp.
CCTGTGGAATGCAGGATCGGATTCGTCCACGACGACGCCCCGCTTCAGCGCCGCCGCGCCGACCGCACACCGGAGACGCCGTCCACGATCTTGAGCACCCTGCCGAGGCGGTTCGAGTCACCCACTTCCACCGTGAAGGTCATCCACGCCGTGCCCTTGACCGACTGCGTCTGCACCCCGGTCACGTTCATTTTTTCTTTGGTGAACACTTCGGAAATATCACGCAGCAAACCGGTGCGGTCGGTGGCCTCCACACTCACGTCTACCGGGTACAAGGCACCCTCACCCACCGGTGTGGCGCCCCATTGCACCTCGATCACACGCTCGCCGTTTTTCGCCACCATCTCGCGCAGGTTGGAGCAATCGAGCCGGTGCACACTCACGCCTTTGCCACGTGTGACAAAGCCGCAGATCAAATCCGGCGGCGCCGGTTTGCAGCATTTGGCCAGCTGCGTCATCAACGAGCCGACGCCCACCACCAGCACACCGCCTTTGGCCGAAGGGTCCGCAGCCTTTGATTTTTTGAGGATGGGCGCGTCTTCCAATGGCGCATGCGCTTCGGCGGGACGTAACACCTGCTCCACCGAACGCAGGGAGAATTCATCCTTGCCCACCGCTTCAAACAGGCCGTCGGCCACCTTGAAACCCAGTTGCGCCGCCAACTCATCGAGCTTGATGGCGGTTTTGCCCTCCCGCTGCAGCAGCTTCTCCACCGCGTCGCGGCCACGTGCCACTGTTTCGTCATGTGCCAGCGCGTTGAACCAGGCGCGCACCTTGGCGCGGGCGCGTTGCCCGACCAGAAACCCCAACTCGGGGTTGAGCCAGTCGCGCGAGGGGCCGCCTTCTTTGGCCACCGTCACTTCCACCGTCTGGCCGTTTCTGAGCGGCGTGTTCAAGGGCACCATGGCGCCGTCAACCCGCGCGCCGCGGCAGCGGTGGCCCAGATTGGTGTGCACGCTGTAGGCAAAATCAACCGGCGTTGCGCCCTGTGGCAGCTCGACAATGGCAGCGTCGGGGGTCAGCACGTAAATGCGGTCGTCCAGCAGGCCACTTTGGCCCGTCACCTTGCCCCCGGCCTGACCTACCAGCCGCTCAGACTGCTCGGCCGAGAGGTCACGCTCCCACGCTAGCAACTGGCGCAACACGGCGATCTTGGCGTCGTATTCGCCGCTGGCCGATACCCCGGCATACCCTTTCACTCCCGCCTCCTTGTAGGCCCAATGCGCCGCCACACCGTGCTCGGCGTGGTCGTGCATGGCCTGTGTGCGGATCTGGATCTCGACCGGTCGCCCAGCGCCGTCCCGCACGATGGTGTGCAGCGAGCGGTAGCCATTGCTTTTGGGCCGGGCGATGTAGTCGTCAAACTCGCCTGCCACCGCCTGAAACTGGCTGTGCACCCAGCTCAGGGCCGCGTAGCAGTCTTGCGTGTTGGCCACGATCACCCGCAGCGCGCGGACGTCATAGACCTGGTCAAACCCCAGCGATTTGCCACGCATTTTCTTGACAATGCTGAAGATGTGTTTGGGCCGCCCTTGCACAGTGCAGGCGATGCCCTCCTCAGCCATCGCGCGCTCAATGCGTTCACGCAATTGCTGCACATACAGCTCGCGCTCGGTGCGTTTTTCGTCCAGCAGGTTCGCCACCTGGCGGTAGACCTCCGGCTCCAGAAAACGAAACGCGAGGTCTTCCATCTCCCACTTGATTTCCCAAATACCCAGGCGGTTGGCCAGCGGCGCGAAAATCTGCAGCGACTCGCGCGCGATGGCCTCGGGCACCGGCAACTTGCTGGCGGCAAAGTGGCGCAGAGTCTGCAAACGCGAAGCCAGGCGCAACAGCACCACCCGCAGATCGCGCGAAAAAGCCAGCAACATCTTGCGCACGTTTTCAATCTGCATGGCGGCGGTCTGCGCCATGGGCACGGCAGATTTGCCCGCACTGGCCTGCACCGCACGCGCCTGGCGCTGCACTTTCACCAGTTTGTTGGTCTCGAGTGCCAGCGCCGCAAAATTGTCGCCAAAGGCCTTGCTGATCACATCCTGCGGCCGGGTCAGGTGTTCACAGGCATAGACCAGGTAGGCACCGGCCTGCATTTCCGGGGAACTGCCAATCGACCGCAGGATGGCAGAGACCGCGTCAGCATGGGCCAGCGTGTTCTCGCCGGTGTCCAGCTTCTCGGTGGCAATCAGCGGCTCGGCGAAGGCCCGCGCCCGCACCAAGGCGTTTTGCTGGTCGGGCGCGGCGATGGAAGTCGCGGCCAGCAGTTCGGGGCGAAGCGCAGGCTCCAGCGGGTGCGGGTTAAGGCTCTTCACGCAAAAATGAAGTCCACAGCGGTCTTCACTTGGCCAGCGGCAACGAAAGTCGGCGCATGGCCGACGCCATCAAACTCGACCAGGCGGGCTTTGGGGCCGCGTTGCGTCATGGCGTACGCTGTCGTCTTGGAAAGCAGGTCGGATTGCGCGCCGCGCACCAGCAGTGTTTGCGCGGTGATGTTGTCGTAAAGGGCCCAGATGGCGGCCTCACCTGAGGCAGCCGATTCGCGGGTGATGGCTCTGAAGGGCAAGGCAATGGCAGGGTCGTAGTGCAGGGTGACACCTCCCTGCGAGTCATCTGCTGGCTTGACCATGTGACGCGACAGGGCCAACCACTCTTCCTGCGTGTGAGGGCCAAAACCCGTCGAGATGGCCCACATGGCCGTCGCAGCCTGCTCCAAGGAAGCAAACCGGGGCGCATTGCCCAGGTACTGGCCAATGCGCTGCAGCGCCTCCCACTGGATGGCAGGCCCAACATCGTTCAATAAAAGCCGTCGGACCGGCACCGGCAATGGCAGGCCGGGCTGACCACACAGGACCATTCCAATCAAGCCGCCCATGCTGGTGCCGATCCAGTCCAGCTTGGCCGGTTGAAGGTGCACCAGCAAGGCGAGCATGTCCGTGGCGTAGGTGGGGATCTGGTAGCCCATCGGGTCCTGGAGCCATTCACTTTGGCCCCGGCCGACGACATCCGGGCAAACCACTCGCACGTCCCCAGCGCCACGTGCCACCAGCGCCTGTGCGAGCACATCAAAGTCGCGGCCCTGTCGCGACAGACCATGCACGCAAACAATCACATGTGAGGCGGCAGGGTTGCCCCATTGCCAGTAGGCCATGCGATGGGACGTGTTGGCGCCCGGGCCGATACCGGGGCAATCAACAAAACGAAGGCTGGGCTCATTCATGGTCAAAATGCGATACAGATCGCTGGATAATTTGTCCCTATCGTAATTCAAGCCCACCCAGGAAATCACCCATGCTAAAAGGCAAAACTGCACTCGTCACCGGCTCCACCAGCGGCATTGGATTGGGCATTGCCAAAGCCCTCGCACGCCAGGGCGCCAATATCGTGATGAACGGGTTTGGCGACGTGAACGGCCCCAAAGCCGAAATCGAAGCCTTTGGCGTGCAGGTGGCGCACCACAACGCCGACATGTCCAAACCCGCCGAGATTGCCGACATGATGGCCTTTGCCGCCGCGCAGTTTGGGCGCGTGGACGTGCTGGTGAACAACGCCGGCATCCAGCATGTGGCAAAAATCGAGGATTTCCCGGTGGACAAATGGGACGCCGTGATGGCCATCAACCTCAGCAGCGCCTTCCATACCACGCGCCTGGCACTGCCCGCCATGAAGGCGGCGGCCAATGGCAAGGGCTGGGGTCGCATCATCAATATTGCGTCGGCCCATGGATTGGTCGGATCGCCCGAGAAGTCGGCCTATGTGGCCGCCAAGCACGGACTGGTCGGCCTGACCAAGGTTACCGCGCTGGAAACTGCAACCTCCGGCGTGACCTGCAACGCCATCTGTCCCGGTTGGGTGTTGACGCCTCTGGTGCAAAAACAGATAGACGCCAAAGCCGCCGCACAAGGCATCAGCGTGGAAGACGCGAGCAAACAGCTGTTGGCCGAGAAAGAGCCGTCGCTGCAGTTCACCACGCCCGAGGAATTGGGCGAGCTGGCGGTATTTTTCAGCTCGCCAGCGGGCAACAACATCCGCGGTGTCGCGTGGAGCATGGATGGCGGCTGGACGGCGCAGTAAGCTGGCCCGCTGTGGCGTCGATGAACATCCAGAACCCGATCCTCAAGGGGTTCAACCCCGACCCCTCGATCCTGCGCGTGGATGACGACTACTTCATCGCCACGTCCACCTTCGAATGGTTTCCCGGTGTGCAGATCCACCATTCGCGCGATTTGAAGCACTGGCACCTGATCACACGGCCACTTAATCGCCCGAGCCAGCTCAACATGCTGGGCGACCCCGATTCATGCGGTGTCTGGGCGCCCTGCCTGACCTACGCCGACGGCATCTTTTGGTTGATCTACACCGACGTGAAGCGGTATGGCCGCACCTCCACCGCTGGTGCGGCAGGCGGCGCCTCTTTGCGCGACTTTCACAACTACCTCGTGACCTGCGACACCATTGACGGCGACTGGTCTGACCCGGTTTACCTCAACAGCAGCGGGTTTGACCCGTCTCTCTTCCACGATGACGATGGCCGCAAGTGGCTGCTCAACCAGCTGTGGGATCACCGCCCCGGCAACAACCGTTTCGCCGGCATCTTGTTGCAGGAGTACTCGGTGCATTCGCGACAACTCATCGGTGAGCGGGTCAATATTTTCAAGGGTACCGAACTGGGATTGACCGAAGCGCCCCACCTGTACAAGCGTAACGAGTTCTATTATTTGATCACCGCGGAAGGCGGGACTGGCTGGAACCACGCGGTGACGATGGCACGCTCGCGCAATCTGGACGGCCCCTATGAATTGCATCCCGACAAATACCTGATCAGCGCGCGCAACCGGCCCGATGCGCCATTGCAACGGGCCGGCCATGCCGACATGGTCGAGACGCAGGACGGCCAAACTTTCATGGTGTATTTGTGTGGCAGGCCGTTGCCCAACCGGGGTGCGTGTACGCTCGGGCGTGAAACCGCAATCCAGCCGATGGTCTGGGGCGTCGACAACTGGCTGCGCACCACCCATGGGCAAGCGGTGCCGCTGCTGGAGGTGGCGGGTCCGCATTTGGCCGAACATCGCTTTGAGCCGATGCCCGCACGACAGGATTTCGACGAGGATGACTTGCCGATTGACTTCCAGTGGTTGCGAACGCCCTTCCCCGAAGAGATATTCAGCCTGACCGCCCGCCCCGGCCACCTGCGACTCTTTGGGCGCGAGAGCCTTGGCAGCGTTTTTCGGCAATCCCTGGTGGCGCGGCGCCAGCAGGCGCATTGTTACGGCGCGTCCACCTGCATGGAATTTGAACCCGAGCATTTTCAGCAACAGGCCGGCCTGGTCTGTTATTACAGTGGCAGCAAGTTTCACTACCTCTATGTCTCACACGATGAGGAGATCGGCAAACACCTGCGGGTGATGTCGGCCTTGCCCAACGCCATGAGTGCCGATGCCTTCACACCGCCAATCGCCATCGCGGCGGGCCGGCCGGTTCAATTGCGGGTCGAAGTCGACAAGGAGCGGCTGCGTTTTGCTTACCGCCTCAAAGGTGAGGCCTGGACCTGGTTGGCGCAGCAATTCGATGCCAGCATCCTGTCAGACGAAGCGGCACCGCCCGGTACTGCCAATTTCACTGGCGCCTTTGTCGGCATGGCTTGTCAGGACATTTCCGGCGCGGGCCTGCACGCCGATTTCGATTTCTTCGAATACCAGGAGCGGGAATTCCAGCCGGTCTTTATTTGAGCTGAACGGCCCCCGAAACGGTCACCAGTACCGTGCTGCGTCCGGCTTCAACTGGAACCGGCGCGTCTGACACAGCGGAGCGCGCTTCCATGGCCATCACGCGGGGGCGCGGCACAAAGCCCTGGTCGTTGGCATTGACTGACACTTCGCGCAGTGTGTAACCTGTGAATCCGAAGGCCCGGGCGATGCCATCGGCCTTGGCCTTGAACCGCTCAATGGCTTGCGCCTGTGCATCGCTCTCGACCTTGGCGCGCTGCTCACGCGACAGGCCAAAACTCACGTTGCCGAGCGTCAGGGTTTGCAGTTTTCCGGCGGTGGCGCTGATGCGGGCAAAGTCCCGCCCCTCCATCACCATTTCCGCCGAACCCTGCCAGGCGGTGATCTTGCCGTCGCGGCCGTAACGCGGGTAGATGCTGAAATTTCCGGTGCGCACATCCAGCTGTCCGGGTTGAACGACCTTTCTGGCTTCGGTCAACGCGGCATCGAGCGCCACTTTGAGCTGGTTCTGCACCGTGCCCGCGTCAGCCCCTTCGCGTGTGGTGTTCATGCTGATCGCAATCAGGTCCTGTTGGACTTCCACCGATGCGCTGGCTGACAGTTGCACCACATTCTGAGGCGGTGGTTGTCCCACTTGCTGGGCCTGAACGGCGTTCGCAGAAAAAACCAGCGCGCAGGCAAGCACAGCGTTCATGACATTCAAGGGAATCCTCCGGAAGTAAAACGGGCCAGGGCGGTCAATTGGATGCTGAAACGGCTTCGCGCTGCTGGCGAAGTTGTTGGCGCAGCTCGTTGCGCTCCTGGGTAGACAACTGGCGCTCCGGTTGCGCCGCTTCGGGCTGACGCGCCTTTTGCAGCTGAAGGACGGAACGCAGATCGGTCATGCCAATCGGTTTGGCGCTGGAGATTTGGGCCGCGGTGGGCATCAGGGAGCCACCTTCAAGGCCCGGGTTGCCTGCACCATATCCGCTGGATGGCAAAGCGGTTCCGGATTGGGCCACACCCATCCCCGGCGCAAGCACCGCGAAAACCGCAAAAACCGACAACGAGCTGACAACCACGTTCATATTCGCAAGATAACGCATTATTCGGCCCGTGCGTAGACAGGCAGCGCACCCGAAATTTCAGCCGGAGGGCAACATTTGTAACATACTGTCAAACCTGCCAAAAAACCATGACTTGAGGCAACTTCGACCTGCAAAATAGGCTCTGTTACATATTTTGAGGGAGTTTATGAACCAAGTTGCCAGCCGCACCGACAAGATTCTCGTCGTCGACGACGATGCCCGTATCCGCGACCTCTTGCGTCGATACCTCGCGCAGGAAGGTTTTGAGGTTTTCCAGGCCGAAGACGGCAAGGCCCTGAACCGCATTTTGCTGCGCGAAACCGTTGACCTGATTGTGCTGGACCTGATGATGCCGGGCGAAGACGGCCTCTCCATCTGCCGGCGCCTGCGCTCTGCCAACGACCGCACCCCCATCATCATGCTCACGGCCAAAGGCGAAGACGTGGACCGCATCGTCGGTCTGGAGGTCGGTGCCGATGACTACCTGAGCAAACCCTTCAACCCGCGCGAATTGCTGGCCCGCATTCACGCCGTGTTGCGCCGCCGGCCGGCCGTGGAAGCTCCGGGCGCACCCTCAAGTGACAACGAAACCGTGCAATTTGGCCCGTTTGCATTTGACCTGGGCGCGCGAACCCTGCACAAGTCCGGCACTGAATTGCCCTTGACCACGGGAGAGTTTTCCATGCTGAAGGCTCTGGTACGCCATCCACGGCAGCCCCTTTCACGCGAAAAACTGGCCCAGTTGGCCCGTGGCCGCGAGTTCGAGCCGTTTGACCGCAGTCTGGACGTGCAGGTGTCCCGCCTGCGCAAGCTGGTGGAAATTGACGCCGCTTCGCCTCGGTATATCCAGACGGTCTGGGGGGTGGGTTATGTTTTTGTGCCCGACGGCGCCGCCGAAACGCGACAATTGGCGGCCTGAGCCTTGCCGGGCCCATTTAACCCACTGACCCCGATTGCACGCCAAAGTCCTGCCACCGCTTGAAGACAGCGGCATGATGCCGCTGGAAACCCTTCCCGCGCCGCTGCGAGCGCGCAGGCGAAGGGGTTTGAGCCTGTTTTGGCGCACCTTCTTCATGTTGGCGCTGCTTTTGCTGGGCAGCATCGCCGCATGGTTGCAGACCCTGCGCTCGCTGGAACTCGAACCGCGTGCGGTACAGACGGCCCAGCAGATCGCCTCCCTGGTCAACCTGAGCCGCGCCGCGCTCATCCATTCGGACGCGATTGCCCGCGTTTCCCTGATCAAGACCATGACCGAACAGGAGGGCGTGCGCATCTTTCCGCGCGAACCTGCTGACAAATTTGAACCCTTTGATACGGATGATTTGAGCCAGCGCATTGCCCGTGAGCTCGAGCGGCGGCTCGGCCCGGGCACCCTGGTGGCCAACAATGTCAACGGTGAAGACGGCCTGTGGGTCGGCTTCTCCATTCAGGAGGACCGCTACTGGATGCAAACCGACCGCGCCCGGTTTGCCCCTGCCACCGGCGCCACCTGGATGATCTGGCTGATCACGGCAGGCGCCTTGTCGCTGGCTGGCGCTGCCCTTATCGCGCGCCTGATCAACCGCCCGCTGAAAAACCTGTCATTTGCCGCCAGCCGCGTGCGTGAGGGCGACCTGAGCGCGGGCCTGGACGAGCAGGTCAGCACCAGTGAGATCCGCGAGGTGAACATCGGCTTCAACCGCATGGCCGAGAAACTGTCCAAGATCGACCAGGACCGGGCGATCATGCTGGCCGGCATCTCACACGACCTGCGCACACCGCTGGCGCGCCTGAGGCTGGAAACCGAGATGAGTGTGGCCGACGTTGAGGCCCGCGCCCATATGGCGGCTGACATTGAACAACTCGATTCGGTGATCGACAAGTTCCTTGACTACGCCCGGCCGGACGACGTTGAGCTCAGCCCGGTGCGGCTCAATGACGTGATTGAAGCCTGCATCTATTCAGTCAAGGATTCGACCGACCTGAACGTGAAGCTCGACCTGCCCCCCAATATCCTGGTGCTGGCCGACGAGGTCGAGCTTGGCCGCGTGATTGGCAACCTGGTTGAAAACGCCCGGCGGTACGGCAAATCCAGCCAGGACGGCGTGGCGCGCCTCGACATCGCTGCGCGCGAGCGTGACCAATGGGTGCTGCTCAAAGTGCGTGACCATGGCCAGGGCGTTCCGCCGGAGAATCTGGCCAGTCTCACCAAGCCCTTCTTTCGCGGCGACAAGGCCCGCACAGCAGCCAATGGCGCGGGTTTGGGTTTGGCAATCTGCGAAAAAACGATGCAACGCATGGGTGGCAAATTCACTCTGGTCAACGCCAGCAGCGGTGGCCTTGCGGCGCACATCAAACTACAGCGCCCGCAAGGCAGTTGGCCCGCTGGCGGCGCAAAAGGCCAGGGACAGCCTGGCGACAGCCTGTTTCAGTAGGCGCCAGCCTCGCCCTGCCTGCGGTCAATAAATCAGGACCGCCGCGCGCGCTTCTATCGCCTGCCCAAGGCCCACGGGCCCCATTTTTTCAGCAGTTTTAGCCTTCACGTTGACCTGGCCCACCCCCAGAGACAAAGCGCGGGCGATGTTCTCTCGCATGGGCTGGATATGTGCCGCCAGGCGCGGTGCCTGGGCGATCACGGTGCTGTCGACATTGCCAATTTCAAATCCCGCCGCCCGCACGCGCCGGGCCGTTTCGGTGAGCAGCACCTTCGAGTCGGCGCCTTTGAACTTGGGATCGGTGTCCGGAAAATGGTGGCCAATATCGCCCAGTGCGGCTGCGCCCAAAAGCGCGTCGGTGATGGCGTGCAGCAAGGCGTCGGCGTCAGAATGGCCAAGCAACCCCAGGTGAAACGGGATCGTGACGCCTCCCAGAATGAGGGGTCGACCGGCCACCAGCGCGTGGACGTCCCAGCCCTCACCGATGCGGGGAATTTTGGGGCCAGGGGCAATTGATTGTTCAGGTGTCGTCATTGTTGTGAGGTGTGCAGACGGGAGCGTGCAACCACAGCTTCGCACGGGTTCGGCTCCTGGCGCGCCAGCAAAATGCGCTCGGCCAGTGCGAAGTCGGCCGGGTAGGTGACCTTGAAGTTCTGCGCGCTGCCTTCAACCAGTTTGGGCCTGAGGCCCAGTTGCTCGATTGCGCTGGACTCGTCGGTCACCGTTGATGTCGCCTGTTGCAATGCCCGTTTGAGCGTGCCTATGCGAAACATCTGCGGCGTTTGAGCCAGCCATTTGTCAGCGCGGTCTACAGTTTCACTGACGCGGCCATCCAGCGCGCTTTTGAGGGTGTCGGGAACTTTGAGCGCCAGGAGGCCGCCCACTTCATCGCCCTGACAAGCGTCGATCAGCGCCTTAATTTGTGCTGGGGTGATGAGGCAGCGCGCTGCATCGTGCACCAACACCCAATCCATATCCAGTGATTTGTATTTATATAGTTCATATAGCCCATTTAAAACGCTTTCATGTCTCGTATTTCCTCCACAATTAGCTATAACTATATTACTATTTTTGATTATTTTATATTCAATATTTTTATTAATATCATTATCCACCGGAGAAACGACAAGGAGCGTACCGACAATTTGTGGCACCTGGCTCAAGGCATTCAGGCAGTGCGCCACCATCGGCAAACCGGCAACCATTTGGTACTGTTTGGGCAGATCGCCACCGGCGCGGCTACCGGTACCGGCACACGGCACCAGGGCCCAAATCCGGGGCGACGTCTCGGCTGAAACGCCGGTAAGGTCGTCGCAGTTTGAAGTCTGGCCGTGGGGTGAAAGGGGTGACATGAATAGGGGCGGTCTGGCCCCATTCTAAAATCCACTGGCCCACCCCTCGCTGCACCCCCTGTTGTGCAACGCGGGGTGTTTGCCATTTGCGCTGAATTTGCACCTGAATTGATGGACCTTCCCAAACTCAAGAGCGGCCACCGCTTTACCCTTCCCCGCCCCGCAGGCTCTGCCGACGCGCTGCTGCTGGCGCGTCTGGGTGCGCGCGAGAAATCTGCGGGCAAGTTGCTCGCCATCGTCACTGCCGACGCCGTCGATGCGCAGCGCCTGATGGACGAAATCGCCTTTTTCGAACCAGACTTGCGTTGCGCCTTGTTCCCCGACTGGGAAACCCTGCCCTATGACACCTTCTCGCCGCACCAGGACCTGATCTCCGAGCGCCTGGCCACGCTCTGGCGCATCCACAACCGGGTGGGCCGGCGCGACAAGGAAAGCGGCGCTGACGTCGTGCTGATTCCCGCCACCACGGCCCTCTACCGTTTGGCGCCACCTTCGTTTCTGGCTGGCTACACCTTTGCCTTCAAGGTCAAACAAAAACTCGATGAAGCCAAATTCCGCTCACAACTCACACTGGCGGGCTACAGCCACGTCACCCAGGTCGTCAGCCCTGGCGAATACGCCGTGCGTGGTGGATTGATCGATCTTTTCCCAATGGGAAGCCTGGTGCCCTACCGCGTGGACCTGTGGGACGACGAAATCGACAGCATCCGCACCTTTGACCCGGACAGCCAGCGCAGCCTCTACCCGGTGCCCGAAGTGCGTCTGCTGCCAGGGCGCGAGTTCCCGATGGACGACGCCGCCCGCAGTAAATTCCGCAAACGCTGGCGCGAACTGCTCGAAGGTGATCCCACCAAGAGCCGCATCTACAAAGACATCGGCATTGGTGTTGCCACGGCTGGCATTGAGTATTATTTGCCGCTGTTTTTTGACGATACAGCGACGGTTTTTGACTACCTTGGAACTGGCACGGAGGCTGCCGCCACCTTGGTGTTGCACAGCGACCTTGAAGCGGCCTTCCAGCGTTTTTCGCAAGACGCCCGCGAGCGTTACCGCCTGGCGCAGGGCGATCCGGAACGCCCGGTGCTGCCACCTGAAGCGCTGTTTTTAAGCAGCGAGCAGTTTTATGCCCGCGCCAACGACCATGCCCAGTTGGCGATCAAACCCCGCCTGTCCAACGAGAGCCAGGATTCGGCATTCACCGAGTTTGAAGCGCTGCCCGCGCTCACCGTGATCCGAGGCGCTGAAGAGCCGCTCGCCGCGTTGAAAACACACGCGCGCAACACCCAGCAGCGGCTGTTGATCCTCGCGGAGAGTGATGGTCGCCGCGAGAGCCTGCTGGATTTCCTTCGTGCCTCGAACCTGAGCCCGCCGGCGTTTGACTCCCTGCTGGAGTTCCAGACCAGCGACGAGAAGTTCGGCATCGCCACCTCCTTGCTGAACACCGGATTCAGCTGGCTCGAAGCAGGCATCGACCTGGTCACCGAGACCGAGCTGTTTGCCGCCGGGCCCACGACACGGCGCCGCAAAAAGCAGGAACAGGTGAGCGATGTTGAGGCGTTGATCAAAGACCTGAGCGAGCTCAACGTGGGTGACCCGGTGGTGCACAGCGCACACGGCATTGGCCGCTACAAGGGCCTGGTGAATCTGGACCTGGGCAACGTGCAGGCCAATGGCGAACCCGAGATTCAGGAGTTTCTGCACCTGGAGTATGCCGACAAAGCCACGTTGTACGTGCCGGTGAGCCAGTTGCAACTGATCAGCCGTTACACCGGCGTGAGTGCCGACGAAGCGCCGCTACATCGGCTGGGCAGTGGCCAATGGGAAAAGGCCAAACGCAAAGCGGCCGAGCAGATTCGCGACAGCGCCGCCGAGCTCTTGAACATCTACGCCCGCCGCGCCGCGCGTGAAGGCCATGCTTTCCGCTTCTCGGCGAGCGACTACGAAACCTTTGCCAACGCCTTCGGGTTTGAGGAAACAGCCGACCAGAAAGCCGCCATCCACGCCGTCATTCAGGACATGATCAGCCCGCGCCCGATGGACCGGCTGATTTGCGGTGACGTCGGTTTCGGCAAAACCGAAGTGGCCCTGCGCGCAGCGTTTGTGGCCATCACGGGCGGCAAACAGGTGGCGTTTTTAGCACCGACCACACTCCTGGCCGAACAACATTACCAGACGCTGGTGGACCGTTTTTCCAAATGGCCGGTGAAGGTGAGTGAAGTCTCGCGGTTTCGTTCGCCCAGGGAAGTCACAGCGTCGCTCAAGGGCCTGGCCGACGGCACCGTGGACATTGTGGTTGGCACCCACAAACTGCTGTCGGAATCGACCAAATTCAAAGATCTGGGGCTGCTCATCATCGATGAAGAACACCGCTTTGGCGTGCGCCACAAGGAGGCCATGAAGGCCCTGCGTGCCGAGGTGGACGTGTTGACGCTCACCGCCACGCCGATCCCGCGCACCCTTGGCATGGCGCTCGAAGGCCTGCGGGATTTGAGCGTGATCGCCACGGCACCGCAGCGCCGTTTGGCCATCAAGACCTTTGTGCGCACCGAAGGCAATGGCGTGATCCGCGAGGCGGTGCTGCGTGAATTGAAACGCGGCGGCCAGGTTTACTTCTTGCACAACGAAGTCGAAACCATTGAAAACCGCCGCGCCAAACTCGAAGAGTTGTTGCCCGAAGCGCGCATTGCTGTCGCCCACGGCCAGATGCCTGAGCGGCAACTGGAGGCGGTGATGCGCGACTTCATCGCCCAGCGCTACAACCTGCTCTTGTGCTCCACCATCATTGAAACCGGCATTGACGTACCCAGCGCCAACACCATCGTGATGAGCCGCGCCGACAAATTCGGCCTGGCACAACTGCACCAGTTGCGCGGGCGCGTGGGCCGCAGCCACCACCAGGCCTATGCTTACCTGATGGTGCCCGACAAGGAATCACTCACCAAACAGGCTAGCCAGCGCCTGGACGCGATCCAGCAAATGGAAGAACTGGGCAGCGGCTTTTACCTCGCCATGCACGACCTGGAGATTCGCGGTGCGGGTGAAGTGCTGGGCGAAAATCAGAGCGGCAACATGCTGGAAGTGGGCTTTCAGCTCTACAACGAAATGCTGGGCGAAGCGGTGCGCTGCCTCAAAGCGGGCATTGAGCCGGATTTGATGGCCCCCATGAACGTGACCACCGACATCAACCTGCATGCGCCTGCGCTCTTGCCGGACAGTTATTGCGGCGACGTGCACCTGCGCCTGTCGTTCTACAAAAAACTGGCCACCGCCAAAAACACCGACCAGATCGATGCGCTGCTCGAAGAAATTGTCGACCGTTTCGGCAAACTTCCGCCACAGGCTCAAACTCTCATGGATGTGCACCGGCTGCGTGTGCTGGCCAAGCCGTATGGTGTGGTGAAGGTGGACGCTTCTCCCACGCTCACCACCATCACTTTCAGGAAAGACCCGCCGATAGATTCGATGCGCATCATCGAGCTGATCCAGAAAAACCGCTACATCAAGCTCGCCGGCAACGAAAAACTGCGCATCGAACTGGCTCTGCCCGAGGCCAAAGACCGGGCGCAGACGGTGCGGGATGTGCTGCGGAGATTGGGGCAGCCGGTGAAGGTCTCCTCAGGCAGCGAAGCAGCGCACCCTCTCGGTGCATAATCGTCTGGCACTTAACTTGCTTTGGAAGCCACATCCCCATTCCACCCAGGAGATCCCCATGCAAACTCGACGCTCAGCCCTCGCATTCACGGGAGCCATTGGAGCCCTGTCACTGGCGGGCCAGGCTTTTGGCCAGGCCAAATATCCGGACCAGCCGGTGAAGATAATCGTGGCTTTGCCTGCAGGCGGCGGCGTGGACGTGATTGCGCGCAATCTGGCGCAGAGGATGAGCGCTAATTTGGGACAGCCGTTTCTGGTGGACAACCGGGCGGGCGGCTCCGGGCAAATAGGCATGCCGGCGGTCGCCAAGGCAGCCCCGGATGGCTACACGCTGACCGTTTCACCGGCTTCGTTCTTGACGACCAACAAAAGCATCTTCAAAACTCTGGCCTACGACCCGGAAGCCGACTTCGCCCCGGTCACACGCCTGGTGAACCAGGCCATGATCCTGGTGGTGAAGGACAGACAAAAATACCCGACCTTCGCCGCGTTCCTGGCTGCGGCCAAGGCCAATCCTGGAAAGGTCACGTACGCATCGTCAGGCGACGGCAGCCCCCAGCATCTGGCCGGCTTGATGTTTGAAACGCGGACGCAAACCAAACTGTTGCATGTCCCCTACCGGGGCGGCGCGTTGGCCATCAACGACACAATCGCCGGCACCGTGGACGCCATCTTCGCCGTGATGCCTGAAGCGGTCCAGCACGTGAAAGCGGGGACGCTTTATCCCCTGGCGGTGATGACGGCGAACCGCTCATCGATCTTCCCCCAAGTGCCGACCATGGTCGAGAGCGGCGCAAGCGATCTGGTTCTTCCGACCTGGATCGCTTTGCTTGCGCCTGCGAAAACACCCAAACCCATCATCGATCAACTCAATCGTGCGGTTGTCGCTGCGTTCGATGCGGACAACCGGAGCAAGCTTGCCGAGATCGGCATGGATGTGGCTCCCGCCGGCCCC
>JANNMM010000030.1:0-9104 GCA_031397915.1 Rhodoferax sp.
ACGCGACAACGTTGCCAAAGAAGGCGAATGTTTGCCTTTGCCAGATTCCATGCGTGCAACGGCTGACTGGGTGGTCCCGATTTTTTGGGCAACTTCAGCCTGCGTCAGGCCTTGAGCCGCACGCGCTTTCAGGAATTCATCCAGCAGCGTAAATTCAGCTGCCATGCCTTCAAACTCGGATTTGACGTCGGCACGCGCCAGCGCTTGGGTGCGCATCTGTTTATGTGTCAGCATGTTTCCACTCCTTCAAACGTTTGATGGCCATGGCCAATTCTTTGGGCGGTGTCTTGTCTGTCTTTTTCACAAACTGGTGAAGCATCACGATTTGCCGCCCGACGATCGTGCAATAAAAAACCCGGCCAATGCCCTCGCGCGACTTCAATCGCAATTCAAACAGCCCTGACCCCAGGGCCCGCGTGTGTGGCATTCCCAGATCAGGCCCAAACACCTGCATGCGGTCGGTACACTGGAAGTACCTGGCCAACAGTCCGGCAGGCAAACCCAGCACGTCTTGCTGCAGCTTGTCGTCGTGGTATTTGATCTCCCAAGTCACGAGTCAAATTATAGCGAATATGCTATATGCATACCATCAACCCGTCTTGCCGGCCACATCCGCCAAATGGTTCCCCGTGATGTAGCCAAACGTCATGTTCGGCCCGTGCGTGATGCCGGCGCCGGGGTAGTTGCCGCCCATGATGCTGGCGCGGTCGTTGCCTGCGGCGTAGAGGCCGGCGATGGGGGAGCCGTCGCGCTTCAGCACTTCGCCCACCACGCTGGTCTGCAGGCCGTCGAAGCTGCCCAGGTCGCCCATCACCAGTTTCAGCGCGTAGAACGGCCCTTTGACGACGGGGGCCACGCAGGGGTTGGGCCGGTGGTTGGGGTCGGCCAGGTAGCGGTTGAAGGCGTTGCCTCCGCGCCCGAAAGCTGGGTCCTGGCCATTCACAGCGCCGGTGTTGAACTCGGCCACGGTCGCTTGCAATCCCGCCGCGTCCAGCCCGGCCTTGGCGGCGAGTTCGGCCAGCGTGTTGCCCTTGACGAGGTAGCCGCTTTTCACGTGCGGCCACAGGGGCATCGGCGCGGGTTTGGCGTAGCCCAGGCCGTATTTGCCGATGGTGGTGCTGTCGGCGATGAGCCACATCGCCGTCTCGGTGCCGTAGGTTTTGGCGTCCAGCTTGGCGCAGGCACGGACCATCGCCGCGCCCACGTCGTGGTACGAGTTGGACTCGTTGGTGAAGCGCTGGCCGTTTTTCAACACGCCGATCACGCCGGGTTTGTAGCGGTCCAGCAGGTGCGGGAAGATGCCATAGGGCTTGCTGTCGTGCGGGCCCTGGCCACCCGGAACGAGCGAAACCGGCATCCAGGCGGCGCTGTCTTCAAAACGGATGTCGGCTGTGGCCCCGACACTTTCTGCCATGGCCAGGCCGTCGCCGGTGTTGCCTTCAGGCGTAGGCGATACATGCGCCTGGGGGCTGCCCGCGTCACGCGCCACATGCGCATAGGCCTGCGTGATGCGTTTCACGTCCTGCGGGAACCCGCCGCAGGCCAGGACCACCCCTTGTCTGGCGTGGATGGTGAAGCTGCCTTCTGGTGACGAGATGTCAGCGCCGACGCAGCGCGCGCCATCCATCCGCAGGGCTTTGGCCGGGCTGCTGGTGTAAATCGGAATCTTCAGGTCAAACGCGCTTTGCGCCAGCCGCGCGGCCAGCGCGTTGCCGCTGGTCACGTTGATGGGGCGGCCGTAGCGCAGCATCTCCAGCACGTGGCTCAGCAGGCGTTTGGCCACGTACACTGCAGAGGTAAACGAGCGCGTGAATTCAAAAAAATGCTTCAGGTCGGCGTTCGAAGAATTGAACATCATGCCGATGAAGGTGATGGTCTTGAGCGGTGGTTTGAGCCGCGCCATGTCCGGCCCCAAACCACGGATGTCATACGGCGCCGCCAGGATGGAGCGGCCGCTGCCCGCGCCGCCCTGCACACCGCCGGGCGAATTGGGGTGGTAGTCCGGGTAGAGCGTCGGCACAAACTGCATGGCGGTTTTTTGGTGGAAGAAGTCCACCATGGCCGGGCCGTGGTCCAGGAAGGCCTTGACCGCTGCCGCGTCGTAAAACGCGCCGGTTTCGTGTTGCATGAAGCGCTCGGCAGCTTCGCGTGAATCCTTCTGGCCAAAACCCCGGCTCACCGAATTGCCCGGCACCCACAAGACACCGCCCGACAGCGCCGTGGTGCCGCCAAACACCGGCTCCTTCTCGATCACCACAACCTGCAAGCCGCGGCTTTGTGCCGTGATGGCGCAGGCCAGGCCCGCTGCACCCGAGCCGATGACCAAAACGTCGCACGCCAGATTCGCAGAAATGTGGTTCACACTTGGCCTTCTATAGATCCGGTTGCCTGGTGCCGCACCGAATGCAATGAAAGAAAGGATTGTGCCGACAATTTGGCACCAAACCCGATAATCCCGGGCATGAACCTCCTGGCCTTTGACACCAGCACCGACACCCTGAGCATCGCCGTGCAACGCGGCGTGGGCGGTGAGGTGTGGCACCACAGCGGCCCCGGCGGCGCGCAGGCCTCTACGGCACTGATTCCGGCGATCCAGCTGTTGATGCAACGGGCGGGCCTCAGCTTCGCGCAACTCGACGCGATCGCCTTTGGCCGCGGCCCGGGCTCCTTCACCGGCCTGCGCACCGCCTGCTCTGTGGCGCAGGGGCTGGCCTTTGGGGCGGGGGCAGAAGTCGGCGCGGGCACCGGCATTCCGGTGCTGCCGGTCGACAGCCTGCTGGCCGTTGCAGAAGACGCCCGGGCTCAACATGCTCAAACCGGGCCAGCCGCCACCCATTCCCCCGTGCAGGTTCTGGCAATGCTGGATGCGCGCATGGACGAGTTGTATGTTGAACACTTCGAATTTGACGGCGCTGTGTGGTCGTCAAACGGCACATGCCGCACGGTGAAGCCCGAAGACCTGGCGGCCCTCACGGTTGGCCTGGACGCTGCCACCTGGCTGGCGGGCAATGTGTTCGTCCCCTATGGCCCGCGCCTGCCCGCAGGCCCGTGGCCACGCATCCCGGCACTGCCAAGCGCCCCTGCGATGTTGCGGCTGGCCCCCCAACTGCTCCGGGCGGGTCTGGCGGTGCCCGCAGAACAGGCGCTGCCCTTGTACATTCGCGATAAAGTGGCGAAAACCACGCAGGAGCGCCTGCTGGAAAAATCTGCATTGGCTCCCCAGCCACCCGTCTGAGCCCACCTTGAATTTGCGATGAATGCCGTCCTGAAACCCCTGGAAGCCCGCTTCGAGCGTTTTGACCTGGCGTCGGTCGAGTCTGTGTTGGCGGTGGAAAACCGCGCCTACGCCTTCCCCTGGTCACGCGCCAATTTTGCCGACGCGCTGGGCAGCGGTTACCAGGCGCAGCGCCTGATGGCCGGTGACCAATTGCTCGGTTATTTCATTGCCATGCAGGGTGTCGACGAGGTGCATCTGCTCAACATCACTGTGGCGCCCGAATACCAGGGCCAGGGCTGGGCGCGCGTGATGCTCGAGGCGCTGTCGACCTGGACGCGCGGGTTGGCGGCCGGCTGGTTGTGGCTGGAGGTGCGGGTGAGCAATGCGCGGGCGATCCAGGTCTATCTGGCGCACGGCTTTCGCCGGGTCGGCCTGCGCAAAGCCTATTACCCCAATGGTTATGCGCCGCGTGAAGACGCGATTGTGATGAGCCTGAAGCTGTGAGCCTCGATCTGGATGAGCGCCAGCGTGCGATGCTCAAGGAAATGGGCGTGCAGGTGTGGTTTCCTCAGAAAGCACCGGAGGTCAGCGACGATATAAAATCATCCAAAATTGATTTTAATAATAAAATTGTAGAAAAAAACAATAAAAATACTATAATTAATATAGCAAATAACACAATAAATACGAGACTTAATTCCGATAAAATCAATGATGAAATTTTAAGTAATTTAAATTTGGATAAAATCGAAGGCATTGCCAGCCTGAACTGGCCCGCGCTTCAGCAGGCGGTTTCCGGTTGCCGCGCTTGCCAGTTGTGCGAAAGCCGCAGCCAAACGGTATTCGGCGTGGGGCAACCGGCACCCGAGGGCGTGGCCCCTCAGGCCGATTGGCTTATCGTGGGCGAGGCGCCGGGTGAAAACGAAGACCGCGTCGGAGAACCGTTTGTGGGCCAGGCCGGGCAACTGCTGGACAACATGCTCAAGGCGATGAACCTCTCGCGTCGCTCGGGCGCCTCGGGTGGCGTCTACATCGCCAATGTCATCAAATGCCGACCGCCCGGCAACCGCAATCCCACACCCGAAGAAGTCGCGCAGTGTGAGCCGTACCTGCACCGGCAGATCGCCTTGTTGCAACCCAAAATGATCCTGGCCATGGGCAAATATGCGGCCACCTCGCTCTTGCGTGCCACCGTGCCAGACGTCGACAAAACGCCACTGGGCAAGTTGCGCGGCCGCGTGCATGCGTACAGCCACGCCGGGCTGACGACTCCGGTGGTCGCCACCTACCACCCGGCCTATTTGCTGCGCAGTTTGACGGAGAAGGCCAAGGCCTGGGAGGATCTGTGTCTGGCTTTGGATTCGCTGGACACAGGCGCCCGGGCTAACGCCCTATCGCCGTGATTTGAAAATCGAATCCGGCAGCAGCACTGAGGCGATCGCTGCCGCCATCAACACCACAGCCGCCCAGTCCTGCCAATGCAGCACTTCGCCGAGCCACCAGGCACCACTCATCACCCCCACGATCGGGATGAACATCACACTCAGGGTTGACGCCACGGGCGGCAGCGAACGCGCCAGGTAAAACCACGCGGCCTGCGAGAAACCGTAGACCAGCGTCACATTGAAGAGGATGGCGAACCAGTTGATCGGGGAGGGCGCTTTCCAGCGGGCCTGATCGAACAGCACCGACACCACCACCATTGACACCGCAGTCAGGAGCGTCATCCAGAAAACAATGGTGAGTGTCGGCACCGTCAGGCGGGTGCGCCTCAAATTGTGGGTGCCGAGCGCCCAGACCGCAGCCGCCGTCAGGGCCAGCACCACACCTACGGGGTTGCCGGAGAGCGCCGTCAACTCATGCCACAGCAGCAGCACCACGCCCAGCGTCGCCGCCGCCACGCCGCCCCACGCGCGGGCCGTCAAGGGGTGGCCAAACACCAGGGCGCCCAGCACGGCGGAAAAGATTGGCATGGTGTAGCCCAGAATCGCCGCGCGCCCGCTGGACAAGGCATTCACCGCCAGGATGATGAGGCCGTGCCACAGGATCATGTTGAACATGGCCAGCCAGAACAGCTCGCGCCAGTTCGCGCGCGGCACGGCAAACGGCACCTTCAGCACCACCAGCACCAGCGCCATGATCGGCAAACCCATCGAGGCCGCCAGGGCGCGAAAGGTCAGGGGCGGGAAGTCCTGCACGCCCATTTTCATGATCGGCCAGTTGACGCCCCAGACGAGAGTGAGTAGGACCAGCAGGATCCACTGGCGCTGCGAGAGTTTGTGCATGGGGGGCATTGTCGGGGCAAGATTGCGGCCTTGCCGGCAGGCAGCTTCCTACAATGCGGGCATGACATTTCTCGAGATGCTGGGCGCGGCAGAGCGCCAAAATGGTTCCATGCTGTGTGTCGGGCTGGACCCGGAGCCCACCCGCTTCCCGGGCAAATTCAAGGGCGATTCGAACAAGATTTACGACTTCTGCGCCACCATCGTGGACGCCACGGCCGATCTGGTGATTGCTTTCAAACCCCAAATCGCCTATTTCGCCGCGCACCGGGCTGAAGGCCAGCTCGAACGCCTGATGGAGCACATGCGCCGCGTCGCCCCGCAGGTGCCGATCATCCTGGACGCCAAGCGCGGCGACATTGGCAGCACCGCCGGGCAATACGCGATTGAAGCCTTTGAGCGATATGGTGCAGATGCCGTCACGCTGTCGCCCTTCATGGGTTTTGATTCGGTCGCACCGTACCTTGCCTTCAACGGCAAAGGTGCGTTCCTCTTGTGCCGCACCTCCAACCCGGGTGGCGAGGATTTGCAGAACCAGCGCCTGTCGTCTGTTGAGGGCTCGCCGCTGCTGTACGAACACGTCGCCCGGCTCGCCCAGGGCCCGTGGAACCTCAACGGGCAGCTTGGTCTGGTGGTCGGCGCCACGTACCCGGTGGAGATCGAGCGCGTGCGGGCGATTGCGCCGACTCTGCCCTTGCTCATCCCCGGCGTGGGTGCGCAGGGCGGTGATGCAGAAGCGACGGTGAAAGCCGGGCGCACGACCAACGGGCCGATCGTGGTGAACTCTTCACGCGCCATCCTGTACGCCTCACCCAACGAGGATTTCGCCCAGGCCGCCAGGCGCGAGGCGATGAAAACGCGCGACGTCCTGCAAGCCGCGCGCCACCCCGGCTGAGCTGCCCTTCAGCGCGTCGCGGGCGTTGCCAAATCGGCCAGCGCCGAACGCACCTGGGCCTGTACCACGGCGTCATCGCCAACCTGGTTTGCCAGCAGCAGGCAGAGTTTGGTGAGAAACAGCTCCGAGCGCTCGGGCCCCGCCTTGTCAATGGCTTCGGCGAGGGTGTCGTACACGGTTTCAAGCTGGGGGATCGTCAGGGCATTCATGGCAGGACTTTGATGGATTAAGAAAGGCCGATCGCGCGGTTCAGCGCAGATTCAAGGCGCTGGGCGTCCAGCGAAAGCCAGCGCGCGCAGACATGCTGGTCGGGGCGGAACAGGTACACACCGGCGCGGTGCGGGCCGGCGTAGCGGGCGACCACGTCGGCGTGGCGGCTGGTTTGCACGGAAACGTCGCAACGCCTCGCGCGAAAACGGGCCAGCAAGTTTTGCACATCGGGCGGCAAGGCCGTCGCGCTTTCTTCGCCCACCCGCAGCAGCAAAAACCCCGCCGGAAACTGGTCCATCAAGAAGTCACCCGGCCCCAGCGCCACATTGGCCATCGGTTCCCCAATCGCAAGCCCGTGGGCGCCGAACGCGGCGTTGTCGTCGGCCGTGGCGTCAGTCGCGCCTGCGTTCAGCGGCGAATCCAGATAGGCATGCGCGCGGGAGGTGCGCCAGTGGTAGAGCGGGCGCACGAAGGCCTGCGTGAGCGAGAGCGACAACACGGCGTCACGCAGCAGGCGGAAACCGCGTGTGGGCGGCGTCATGAAACGCGTGCTTTTGCCGGCCTCGAACACGATCTCGCGCGCGGCGGCCACACGCTCGTGTGAATAGCTGTCCAAGAGTGCCAGCGGCGCTTTGCCTTGCGCCACGAGCGCGAGTTTCCAGGCGAGGTTCTGCGCATCCTGAAACCCGGTGTTGGCCCCGCGCACGCCAAAAATCGGCAACAGGTGCGCGGCGTCGCCGGCGAACACAATGCGCCCGTGGCGGTAGCTGGGCAGGGTGAGGGCGCGTGCGGAATAGACACTTGACCAATCGAGCTCCCACGGCACGCCGCCGTGGCCGATCATGGCCAGCTGGGCGTTGATGCGGGCCGTGAGGGAGTCGGTTTGCAAGGCCTGCTCGGGCGATTCACCGGGCGGCAACTGGTAGTCGATGCGCCACATGTCCAGCGGCTGGCGGTGCATCAACACCGTGTTGCCGGGGTTCCAGACCGGGTCAAAAAACGCGAGCCTTTCTGTGGGCAGCGGCAACTTGATGCGGATGTCGGCAATCACAAAACGGCCTTCATAGGCGCTGCCTTCAAGCTTCAGGTTCAACAGCGTGCGAAGCGTGGAGCGGGCGCCGTCGCAGGCCACCACATACTGCGCGGCCTGCACGTAGGGGCCGCTGGGCGTGTCGATCTCCAGCATTGCCAGGGCGTCGTTGCTGGCCTGCGTCGTGCCCGACTGCACCACGTTCACCAGCTTGTGCCCCCAACGGATCTCCAACAGCGGCTGCCGCGCGAGCTCTTCAAGCAGCGCCTGTTCGAGAAACTGTTGCTGCAGGTTGGTCAAGGGCGCAAAGCGGTCGTGCGGGTTGTGCGCCGTCTCCATGCGAAACACCCGGGTCCCGCGGTAAAACGAATTGCCACAGCCCCAGGGCAGGCCCATTGTTTCGAAAATCCGGTGCGCGCCAGTTTGTTGCAGGATCTCCGCTGAACGCCGGGTAAAGGCCACCGCGCGACTGCCTGAGCAGACTTGCAGCTCTGACTCCAGGAGCACGCAGCGCACACCGGCGCGGGCCAGCAACAGCGCCGTGCTCAGCCCGACCGGCCCACCGCCCACGACGACCACGGGCTCGACGGTGTCAGTAGCCGGGCGCGGCGCAGCCGGATGGACCCGGTAGTCGAAATAGATCGACGGGTGGGGTGTGGCGGCTGGTTGGTGCATGGTGGTGCGATTGAAAATAAAGTTTTTAATAAATAATACAGAAATAATTATCTTATTTAAGTCACGAATTACATTAATTAAATGCTATAAATAACCTATTAAAATAGACCTATAAATAATCAATCATAAACATAAAAACAATAATAAACGAAATAATCGGCCATTTTAACCCGTTTTAACCCATTTGTACCCAATATGGGTATGTTAATTCAAGGTGCGGTAAAACGCAGTATCCGGCAGCCCGCCATGCGCGAACAAGGCGTGCCCGGCAATTTGCAAAGATACGGTCAGCTCTGGCAGTTGGCTGAGTTTTGATTTCTGGTTCGGGCATCATGGGTTCTGAATCGG
Source organism: Rhodoferax sp. (assembly GCA_031397915.1). GTDB lineage: Bacteria > Pseudomonadota > Gammaproteobacteria > Burkholderiales > Burkholderiaceae_C > JANYCG01. The sequence continues at coordinate 8,658 of JANNMM010000030.1, forward strand.
AATCGATTATTCAACATGAGCCTCGGCCCGCGAAAGTGGTCTTATAGTCATGCGCCATGAGCCAACTGCTGATCAACGACTACCTCAAACAGCTGGACATCATCAAAAAGGTCAGTGGCAGCCGCCGCGAAACCATCGTCCGTGAAGCCTTTAAGGATTTGCTCAAAGCCTGGGGAAAGCAGCAGGACCTGACCTTCATTGCCGAATACGGCATGAAAACCGCCACCAAATCCAGCATCTCCGTCGATGGCGCACTCCTGCACGAGTTGCGCATGCCCTTGGGCTATTGGGAAGCCAAAGACGCGGATGACGACCTGGAAGACGAGGTCGTCAAAAAGTTCAAAAAGGGCTACCCGCAAGACAACATCATCTTCAGTGACGACGCGACTGCCGTGCTCTGGCAACACCGCAACGAGGTGCTGCGCTGCGACATGACCGACACACAGG
>JANNMM010000052.1:0-11019 GCA_031397915.1 Rhodoferax sp.
GGTGCGAGGTGACCATCACCGCCGCGCCCGCGGCCAGCGCCATCCGGATCGCCGGGATCGACGCGCGGATGCGGGTGTCTTCGGTGATGCGGCCGGCGTCGTCCTGCGGCACGTTGAAGTCTGCGCGGATGAAGACACGCTTGTTTTTGGCGGCGCCTTTGGCGCACACATCTGAAAACCGGATGAAGTTCATGGTGGCTCCGCAGGGAAACAATCAGGGTGTTGCGCAAAACAGTCGCCCGCCTGGAGTGGGGAGCCGCGCAGGAAGTCGCCCACCGCCAGGCGTTTGCCGCCAGGCCGCTGGATCTCGGTGATGGCCAGCACCGAGTCGCGCGCCCTGACCGCGATGCCTTCTTCGCTCAGGGCAACAATTTGACCGGGCTTTGCCTGGGTGGCTGGCGCAAAATGCGGCTGCGGCGACGGCTCGGCGCGCCAGACTTTCAAGGTCTCGCCCAGAATCTCCGCGCTGGCACCCGGTGCCGGGTTGAGCGCCAGAACGTGGCGCACGATTGCGTCGGCGGGCTGGTTCCAGTCAATCGCGCTTTCGGATTTGTCGATTTTTTTGGCGTAACTCACACCCTCAGTGGGCTGCTTCACGGGTACCAAAGCGCCCGTTTCTGCCAGCGCCAGCGTGCGCACGACCATGTGCGCGCCCAACACGGCCAGCGCGTCGTGCAGGTCGCCGGTGGTGTCGCTCTGGCCAATGGGCGACTTTTCCACCAGCAGCATGTCGCCGGTGTCCAGGCCCGCGTCCATCTGCATGATGGTGATGCCCGTTTCCTTGTCGCCCGCCTGCACGGCACGGTGAATCGGCGCTGCACCGCGCCAGCGCGGCAACAGCGAGGCGTGGATGTTCAAACACCCGAATTTGGCCCCCACGCTCCCCACTTCGTGTGGTTCGCTGCCCCCCGAGGGGGCTAATTTCGCTTGGGGCGGCCCAGCGCGAAATGTGGCCCCCACGCTCCCCACTTCGTGTGGTTCGCTGCCCCCCGAGGGGGCTAATTTTCCGTGGGGCGGCCCGGTGGAAAATTGCCTGTTCGGATCGAATACGTCCAACACCCATTGCGGCAGAATCAGGCCATAGGCCGCGACCACCATCACCTGCGCGTTCGCCGCCTCAAGGGCTGCCCGCGCGGTGACCGCGTCGTCGGGGTATTTTCCGTCGAGCCGCAAACTGCGGGGCTGGCACAGGGGCAGGTTTTTCTCCAGGGCGAACTGTTTTACTGCGGAGGGCAGCAACTTCAGGCCGCGCCCGCCAGGGCGGTCAGGTTGTGTCAGCACCAGGGCGACGTCGTGCCCAGCAGCGTGCAGTTGCGCCAGGGCGACGCGGGCAAACTCGGGTGTGCCCGCAAAGATCAACCTCATTGTCTTGCGTCGGCTTTCTCGTCGGCGCGCTCGTCACGTTGGGCCTTGAGCATTTTTTTCTTGATGCGGTTGCGCTTCAGGGGTGAGAGGTACTCCACAAACACCTTGCCCAGCAAGTGGTCCATCTCGTGCTGGATGCAGACCGCCAGGAGGCCGTCGGCGTCGAGCGTGCGGGTCTGGCCTTCGCCATCCTGGGCCTTCACCTTGACCGCATCAAAACGCTGCACTCCGTCGTAAATACCGGGCACCGAGAGGCAGCCCTCTTCGTTCAGGTGGGTCTCGTCACTGGTCCAGACCAGTTCCGGGTTGATCAACACCAGGGGCGCATTGCGTTCCTCCGAGGTGTCGATGACGATCAGGCGTTCATGCACGTCCACCTGCGACGCCGCCAGGCCAATGCCTTTGGCCTCGTACATGGTCTCAAACATGTCGGCGACAAGGGTTTTGATGCGCGCGTCGACCACCGCCACGGGCTTGGCGACTTTGTGCAATTTCGGGTCGGGGTACTGGAGGATGTTGAGCAAAGCCATGGAAACTCTTCAAAGGTGTCGTTATTTTCGCTACTTTTTTTAAGCCAAGTTCGACTAAACAGGCAAAATCGTTGCCCAATCAAGGGCTTGAGCGCAGAATCGTGTGTAAATTATCAAGATATTTCCCGTTTCGTATTTCCTGCCGGGTCAGACCCACAAAGCCGCCCTCTCACGAAAACCCAGAGGAGCATTTTCGATGCAAAACACCATGACAATGAAAATGAAGATGACAACAACGGCTGCGGCGGGCAGCCACCAGGCTTTTTCGACCCAATTTTCCGTCCGTTTGTCGGCGTCCCTGGCTACCACCTTGCTTTGCGCCTTGTCCGCACCGAATGTGGGCGCGCAAAACCTGCCGATCACGCCCGGCCAGCGCGCCACCGCGCAGCAAGTTGCGCAGGCGGGCGTGCCCCTGAGCGAATTGGCGCCCAATGCGCCCGACAGCCACACCGTCAAGCGCGGCGACACGCTCTGGGCGATTTCAGGCCTGTTTCTGAAGAGCCCCTGGCGCTGGCCCGAGTTGTGGGGCATGAATCTGGAAGACATCAAGAACCCACACCGCATTTACCCCGGCCAGCAGTTGTACCTGGAGAAGAAAGACGGCCGCGCCCGCCTGCGCACGGCGCGCTTGAGTGGCGACGCCGGCATCGAAACGGTACGCGTCTCGCCGCGCACCCGCTCCCAGAGTCTGGCCGACGAAATCATTCCGACGTTGAAATCCCAGTCGATCGAACCGTTTTTGACCGAGCCGATTGTGGTGGGCGAGACCGAACTCAACGCGGCGCCGCGCATCGTGGCGGCCCAAGAGGGGCGGGTGTTGCTCACGCGTGGTGACCGCGCTTACGCGCGTGGCCCGACAGACAAGCAGATCGCCTTTGGCACCACCCAGCAAAACGACTACCGCGTGTTTCGCAACGCCACGCCGCTGAAAGACCCGGTGAGTGGCGAAGTGCTCGGTTATGAAGCGCAGTACGTGGGCAAAGCGCAGGTAATCCGCGGTGAATCGCGCACGGAAAGCACCAACAAAGACGGCAAGACTGCGGTTGAAATCGTTCCGGCCACCATTGACATTGTGGGCACCAAAGAAGAAATGCGGGTCGGTGACCGCCTGTTGCCGGAGCCGCCGCGCCAGTTCACCAGTTACGCGCCACGCGCACCCTCGGGCGTGGTGGATGCGCGGGTGGTGTCGGTGTACGGCAGCAGCGTGGTCAACGCCGCGCAAAACCAGGTCGTCGCAATCAACCGCGGCAGCAAAGACGGGCTCGAAAGTGGCCATGTTCTGGCGATCCTGAAAGCGGGCGAAAAACTGATCGACAAGACCGTGATCACGCGCGACCCCCTGCAGTTGCCCGACGAGCGCAACGGCCTGGTGATGGTGTTTCGCACCTTTGACCGCGTCTCCTACGCCCTGATTCTGGACATCACCGAAGGTGTGAAGATCGGCGACCGGCTGGCCAACCCCCGGTAAGGCGACAACGACCGGTTCAAGGCTGTCCGGCCTGGTTGCGCATGGACCGCGAGGAGCTTGCCGGGTGGCTGCGCCTGACATTGACCGACGGTGTTGGCAATGACGCTGCGCGCAAATTGCTGGCGGCGTTTGGCCCACCCACCGAGATATTCAGCCAGCCGCAAAACGCGTTGGCTCAGCTCGTCAGCCTGAACCAGGCTCGCCAGCTCAAATCAGTACCCGAAGGTTTGGCTGCACTGCTGGAAACCACTTGGACATGGCTGCACCCGACCCAAACAGACGCCGTGCCCCGCAGCATTGTGGCCATTGGAGACCCCGGTTACCCCGGGGCGCTGTTGAACATTGAAGACCCGCCCCTGATGCTGTATCTGACGGGCCTGGGCACATTGGCTGGCACAGATGACTGGTACAGCCCGGGACGAAGCATCGCGATTGTTGGCAGCCGCAACCCCACGGCACAAGGTGCCGAAACGGCGCAGGCGTTTGCGCAGGCGCTGCAAAAGGCCGGGCTGACCATCGTCTCCGGACTCGCATTGGGCATTGACAGTGCCGCGCACGCCGGCGCATTGCGTCACCCCGAGCCCAATCCGGTAAAGAACTCTGGCCCCCTGCGCACCATTGCCGTGGTGGGCACCGGGCTGGACCGCGTCTATCCGAAGCGGAATCTGGCACTGGCGCACAAAATTGTCCAGCAGGGTTTGATCGTGAGCGAATTCCCTTTGGGCACGCCACCGCTGGTGGCCAATTTTCCGCGCCGCAACCGCATCATTTCCGGGCTGGCGCAGGGAACCCTGGTGGTGGAGGCGGCCTTGCGATCAGGCTCACTGATTACGGCGCGTCTGGCTGCGGAGCAAGGCAAAGAGGTCTTCGCCATTCCCGGCTCGATTCACTCCGGCCAATCCCGCGGTTGCCACGCCCTGATACGGCAAGGCGCCAAGCTGGTCGAGACCGTGCAAGACATCCTGGAGGAGCTGATACTGGAAGCCGAGCCTCCCGCAGGTCAACCGGTAGAAGCCGACGCGGGGGATGAGGCGCCATCCCGCAGCCAGGACGCCTTGCTGGAAACGCTGGGCTTTGATCCGGCCACGTTTGACGTCTTGCAGGCCAGAACCGGCCTGCCAACACCCGACTTGCAGGCGCAGTTGATGACACTCGAACTCGATGGCTTGATCGCCCGTTTGCCAGGTGGCCTTTTTCAGCGGATTGGCGCCGCCTGAAGGATTACCCGAGAAGGCGCTCAGGGTTCGCTTCGAGCTTCCTCAAAGCATCACGCGTGGCGCGCACCGTCAAGGTGTCTTCTTCCTGTGGCAACAACAGGCCGGCCTGAAGGTAAGCGGCCAGACGGCCCGCCTGAATCAGGTAGCTGAAACCTTCCACCGTTGCAAACAGGTTTAGATGTTTGCGCTCACTGCGCCAGGCAAACTGTACCTGGGCAACACGGCCATTGTGGTCAAGCGTGAACCAGGCACCCAACTGCAGCTCGGCCGCCCAGGCGGTCATGGCGTTGGTGGGTTTGGAGCCACCGTCTGCGACCACCTCAATGGTGGATGCATCGATGCCCAGCATCAACTCGATGCTTTCGGAGTCAAGTGGTAAATCGCCCATGCCGTCTTCGGAGACAAAATCTTCCAGGTTCGCCAGGCGTTTGGCCATGGCGTCGATTTGCTCCTGGGGAACCGCCTTGGTTTTCGAGAGGAAGGCATCGGCCAAGGTGTCGCTCACCGTCTTGATGTGTGCGTCTTGCTGGCTCGGTGCCAGTCCCAACAGGGACATGCCGGTGCGCAGACGTTGCAACAGTTTGGGCAATTCGGCGATCACGCGGGCGCGGTCGGTACGGCTGGGTTTGGCGCCGGCAGACCAGACCAGATCGGAGGCGGATTTTTTCAGCTCGATGGTTTCAGCGTGTTGCGGACCCTTGCGCACCGCGGCGACAGCCAGAACCTCGGCCCAAACCTTGAACAGAAACTCCCGGATCTCGTCGCGCACCGGTATGTCCTTGAGCATGTTGCGCATTTCAATCGTGTACTGGATCGTCAGCGTTTCCTTCTGCTCCACCTGCTGGGCCACGCTCACAACCTTCTGGGTCGGCCCCTTTTCCGTCAAAAACTTGGCCAGGAATTTCTGGAATTCTTCATACACCAGCTGATAAACCCGTTTGCCCGTCTCCGGGTACTGCTCAATCACCTGGACGATGCGTTTGACTTCACCCTCGAGCGCGTGGCCATGGATGCCACTGGCGTCAAAACCCATGACGCAGGATCCCATGCGGTCGATCAGCTGGCGCGCCGGGTGGTTCAGGGTGCCAAAAAAGTCCGGCTCTTCAAGCGCCACTCGCAAGACCGGCATTTGCAGGCGCGCGAACCAGACCCGGATGCCCGGTGGAATGCGGTCCTCTTGCAAAATGGCCTGGAACATCAGCGCCACAATTTCAATGATGGCTTTTTCGCCCTTGGTCTCGGCCTTTTTCTTGAGTTCGGTGGTCTCCTCGCGCAGGCGGCCGGCTACCTTGGCGACGCCTGCTGGCGTGTATTCGTCAATGACAGTGCCGCCGTCTCCATAATCACCAGCGCGACCAACGGGCGGTCGCACGGCCAGCGCCGCGGCCAGCCCAGGAGACGGCCCCCGGCCAAACGAGGAAATTTCAGCCTCTGGCCCGACTCTTCCCACCAACAGGCGCTTGAGCTGACCCATCACCCCTTGTGCCCGGCTGCGCGCGCGCGCCAGGGGCGTGGTGGAGGTCATCATGCGGGTTTCTTCGTGCGCGCCGCCGTAGGCTTGCCCGCCTTGTTGTCCCGATACCGGCTGCGGCCCGGAATTTCTGGGCATCACCGAATGACCTGCTTCGCGTTGACCTGCGGGCGGGTTTGCGCCCGGCTGGTAGCCCAATCGACCGCCAAAAGCGCCGTCCGAGCGCGGTGGAGACACGCTGGCCGGCCCGCTGGTGCTGAACCCTGGGCGGCTGGCGTGGGGAACCGGGGCCACGTAGTTTCCGGAATCGATGCCAAAGGTGGAGCCCTGGGCTTCGCCGTGACTGGACGGACGGAAGGCCGGCCGGGGCGATTGACCCGGATCGGTGCTCGCAACCCGTTTGACGCGGTCTTTGAGTTCGATCGTTGGCATCACGCCCTGGCTGATCAGGAACTCGTTGCACTTGGTGTAACTGGTCAGCAGTCGATCGGCCAATGTGCGCTGGACAAGGTCATGCACCAAGGGCCATGCGTCGCGCTGCATGCCCGCAACACTCCACTGCTCGACAACCGGCAACAGCACGACTTCCGGCCGCAAAACGTCGTGGTCTTCGAACTCTGCATGACCTTCGAGGGCCCGCATGCGGATCTTGAGGTCATCAACCTGGGCGTTGACCTTGTCCAGTAAGCCGCGAACGAGGCGCGAGGCCACGATCTTGTTGTCGACCACGTCGGTGCCAACCAGTTGAAAACTTTCCTCATTGAGGTTGACGCTCTTCGAGGCTGTTGGCGGCATCAGGGCCTGCTGCCAGGCGTTGACTGTGCCGTCAAGCCAACGTCCACGCGCCTTTTGGTAAAACGTCCAGGCGTCGCGGCGCATTTGGGCCTCGCGCAAACGCACACTCTCGTTCATCAGGGTGGTCAGATGGGACTGCACCGCCATGCTGATGTCGGTCATGGCACGCCCGGCCTCGGCGATGAATCGCTTGCGCGTCTCCGCCGCCAGTTGCGCGCGGGTGGGTGGAGATTGCGTGGCCATCGGCTTATTTATATCAGACTGTCGCCCCGGCGTTCGGATCGTTAGGATCCTCTTCCTTCTTCGGATTGCCCTTGACCAGGTCTTCACGCTTGATGCCCAGCCACATGGCAATGGCCGCAGCCACAAACACCGAGGAATAAATGCCAAACAGGATGCCAATGGTCAGGGCCAGTGCGAAGTAGTACAGCGTGGCGCCGCCGAACAGCAACATCGACAACACCATGAGCTGCGTGCAGCCGTGCGTGATGATGGTCCGGCTGATGGTCGAGGTGATGGCGTTGTCGATGATTTCCTCCGTTGACATCTTTCGGTATCGGCGGAAATTCTCCCGGATTCGGTCAAAAATGACGACGGACTCGTTCACGGAATAGCCGAGAACCGCCAACACGGCGGCCAGTACCGGCAATGAAAACTCCCACTGGAAAAACGCAAAAAATCCGAGGATGATGATGACGTCGTGCAGGTTGGCAACAATCGCCGCGACGGCAAATTTCCATTCGAAGCGCAACGCCAGGTAAATCATGATGCCAGCGACCACAAAGGCCAGGGCCTTGAGGCCGTCGGTGGCGAGCTCGTCGCCGACCTGCGGCCCGACAAACTCGGTGCGGCGCAGGCTGGCGCTGGCATCGGCCGCCTTGAGCCCCTCCATGACCTTGTCACTCTGCTGGGCAGCGCTGGCGCCTTTTGCGCCCGGCATGCGGATCAACACGTCGCGGGCGGTACCAAAATTCTGGACCTGCACATCGGCAAAACCGAGCGCCGCGATTTTGTTGCGGATAACTTCCAGATTGGCGGGTTGCGAATAGCTCACTTCCATCAGGGTGCCACCCGTGAACTCGACCGACAGGTGCAGGCCGCGCGAGAACAGGAAGAACACGGCCGCCAGGAAGGTGGCCAGGGAAATAAGGTTGAACACCAGCGCATGCCGCATGAACGGAATGTCGCGCCTGATTTTGAAGAATTCCATGACTGCCTCCGCTTAGCCGGCTTCGACCTGGCCGTTGCCCGCCGGTTTTTGTGCCTGGGGCCGCCAGACTGTGCCGATCGACACGCCCTTGAGCTTGTTTTTTCGACCGTACCACAAATTCACCAGGCCGCGCGAAAAGAACACGCCCGAGAACATGCTGGTCAGGATGCCCAGGCAATGCACCACGGCAAAGCCGCGCACCGGGCCGGACCCAAAGGCCAGCAGTGCCAGGCCGGCGATCAGTGTGGTGACGTTGGAGTCAAGAATCGTCGCCCAGGCGCGGTCGTAACCGGCGTTGATCGCGGCCTGTGGCGAGGCGCCATTGCGCAATTCCTCGCGCACGCGTTCGTTGATCAGCACATTGGCGTCGATCGCCATACCCAACACCAGCGCCATGGCGGCCATGCCCGGCAGGGTGAGCGTGGCCTGCAACATCGACAAAACCGCCACCAGCAGGAGCAAATTGACGCCCAGCGCAATGCTGGAGAACACGCCAAACAGCATGTAATAAAAGCACATGAAAACCGCTACGGCGACAAAGCCCCAAGTGACGCTGTTGAAGCCTTTGGCGATGTTTTCTGCGCCCAGGCTCGGGCCAATGGTGCGCTCCTCGATGATCTCCATGGGCGCTGCAAGGGAGCCGGCACGCAACAACAGCGCGGTGTCGGCCGCCTCGACCGAGGTCATGCGGCCAGATATCTGCACGCGGCCACCGCCAATTTCGGAGCGGATTACCGGCGCGGTAACCACTTCGCCTTTGCCTTTTTCAAAGAGCAAAATCGCCATGCGTTTGCCGACGCTCTCACGCGTCACGTCGCGGAAGATGCGCGAGCCCTTGGCGTCCAGCGACAAATGAACCGCAGCTTCCTGGGTCTGGCTGTCAAAGCCAGGCTGGGCGTCTGTGAGGTTGTCGCCCGTCAGGATCACCTGTTTTTTGACGATGACGGCCTGGCCGCCCCGCTCCAGGAACCGCTCAGTACCAAAGGGCACGGGCCCGGTGCCCGACTCCGCTGCCCGGGCTTCGCCGGATTCATCGACCATGCGCACTTCCAGCGTGGCCGTACGTCCGAGAATGTCCTTGGCTTTGGCTGTGTCCTGTACACCCGGCAACTGCACCACGATACGGTCCAGCCCCTGCTGCTGGATCACCGGCTCGGCCACGCCCAGCTCGTTGATGCGGTTGTGCAGGGTGGTGATATTTTGCTTGAGGGCCTGGTCTTGCACCGTCTTGGCCGAAACCGGCTTGATGCTGGCCGTGATGCGGACGTCAGCGCCGTCGACACCCTCGACCAAGTCCAGATCGGTGAATTGGTCCTGAATGATGGCCTTGGCCGCCGCCAGCGTGGCGGCATCACGGAAGCGGATCTCAATCTGCTGGCCGTTGCGGCTGATGCCGCTGTGGCGCACATTTTTTTCTCGAAGGATCGTCCGGATGTCGCCGGACAGCGATTCGGCCTTCTTCGTCAGCGCCGCCTGCATGTCAACCTGCAGCATGAAATGCACGCCACCCCGCAGGTCCAGCCCCAGGTACATGGGCACCGCGGAGAGTGACGCCAGCCAGGCCGGCGAGCGCGACAACAAATTCAAGGCCACCACATAACCGGCGTTGGCCGGCTCGGGCACCAGGGCCTTCTGGATCGCGTCTTTGGCCTTGAGCTGGTCTTCGGGCGAGGTGAAGCGGGCCTTGACCGACGTGCCCTCCAGCGTGATGGCATCGGCGGCGACGCCCGCGCTTTTGAGGGCTTCCTGAACCCGGGTCAGGGTGTCGCCGTCAATCTTGACGCTCGACCTGGCGGCCGACACCTGCACGGCCGGGCTCTCGCCAAAAAAGTTTGGCAACGTATAGAGGCTGCCAACCAGCAACGCAATCAGAATGACCACGTACTTCCAGACTGCGTAACGGTTCATCGTGGCTTATCGGCTCAGTGGCAAGGTGGACAACGGGTGGCCTGCACTCACTTGATGGTTCCCTTGGGCAAGACCTGCACCACGGCACTGCGCTGAATCTGCACTTCCACGCCGCTGGCGATTTCAAGGCCGAGGTAGGAGTCACCCAGCTTGGACACCTTGCCCAGCATGCCCCCGGCGGAGACGATCTCGTCGCCCTTGGCAAGTGCTTCGACCATCGATCGGTGCTCCTTCTGTTTCTTCATTTGGGGGCGGATCATCACAAAATAAAGCACCACAAACATCAGCACCAACGGCAACATGCTCATTAGGGAGGATTGCATGTCGCCGCCGGCAGCGGCAGCGGGGGCGGTTTGGGCAAAGGCAGAAGAAATAAACAAGGTCAGCTCCACACAGATGGGTCAAAAGTCGGAATGCCCAAACAGCCTTCGGCAAACCGGGGCATGTTGCAGGCGCAACCGGGGATTGTAAGCGGGCCATGCCGCTTCAATCAGCTACTCTTTTTGTAGTTAAGCGGCTTGTCGGGTTGTTGCTGGATTGGCGTATTGGGCTTCCAAAACCACCCATTTGGCGCGCGCTGCCGCCAGGTTGCGGTCTTTCACGTGGCCATAACCCTTGATGAGCTCGGGAATTCTGGCAATTTCAACGGCCACGGCATGGTTGGTCGACGTCAGGGAGTTCAACATCGCCTCGATGCCGATTTTGTAATCAGAGATCAGGGCCCGCTCCTGGCGCCGCTCGGCGGATCTGCCAAACAAGTCAAACGTGCCGCCACGCAATCCTTTGAGCCGCGCCAACAAACGAAACACGAGCAAGGTTGAAGGACCAAACTTCGACTTCTGCAATTCACCTTTGGCGTTGCGTTTGGCGATCAAGGGTGGCGCCAGGTGGTAATTGAGCTTGAAGTCGCCTTCAAACATGGCATTGATCTTCGCGTGGAAGGCCGGGTCGGTGTGCAGGCGTGCCACTTCGTATTCGTCCTTGTACGTCCGCTCCACTGAGGGTCACCGGCCGGACGTTAGGCGGCCGCTACCACTCGATCCGGACGTCGATCA
>JANNMM010000064.1:0-17143 GCA_031397915.1 Rhodoferax sp.
GGGCGCGAGCGTGAGGTGATGCTGGCGCTGCACGACTGGGTGACGACGCGCAAACTGCCACAAACGGTGGGCGCGCCAGGCAATTGACGCGGCTTGCGTAGTCGCCGGAGTTTGCTACTATAAAAATAGCAAACTAAGACCATTATTCGTGACTTTAAGGCTGAAAAACCTTGATTTTTCGGATTCCGGTGAATTGACCGCCAATAATTAACACCCATGTTAATTATTGGTTATGCTACTGCTTACCAGTTCACTTCCCGGTCCGGGGTTGAACCAATCTTGTGGATCGACACATCGGCACCTTCAAACTCCTCTTCCGGCGAGAGGCGCAGCCCCATGGTCGCTTTGAGAATGCCGTAAACCACCAGCCCGCCGATCAAGGCCCAAGCCACGCCCATGGCTGTGCCGATAAGCTGCGCGCCAAAGCTCACACCGCCCAAGCCCCCGAGCGCTTTGCTGCCGAAAATGCCCGCCGCGATGCCACCCCAGGCGCCGCACAGGCCGTGCAGAGGCCACACGCCCAAGACGTCGTCGATCTTCCATTTGTTTTGCGTGAGCGTGAACATCACCACAAAAATCGCACCGGCCACGCCGCCCACCACCAGCGCACCCAGCGGGTGCATCAGGTCAGAGCCGGCACACACCGCCACCAGGCCGGCCAGCGGGCCGTTGTGGATGAAGCCGGGGTCGTTTTTGCCCAGCAGCAGCGCCACGATGGTGCCGCCGACCATCGCCATCAGTGAATTGACCGCCACCAGGCCAGAGATTTTGTCTATGGTCTGCGCACTCATCACGTTGAAGCCGAACCAGCCGACTGTGAGCACCCAGGCGCCCAGCGCCAGGAACGGGATGTTGGACGGCGGGTGCGCGCTGATCGAGCCATCTTTGCGGTAGCGGTTGTAACGCGCGCCCAGCAAAATCACTGCCGGCAGCGCCATCCAGCCACCCACCGCGTGCACTACCACGGAGCCCGCGAAGTCGTGAAACTCTTCACCCGTGAGCGCCTTGATCCAGCCCTGCACACCAAACTTCTGGTTCCAGGCGATGCCTTCGAAAACCGGGTAGATGAAGCCGACGATCACCGCTGTGGCGATCAACTGCGGCCAGAATTTGGCGCGCTCGGCAATGCCGCCCGAGATGATCGCCGGCACCGCCGCCGCGAAGGTCAGCAGGAAGAAAAACTTGACCAGGTCGTAGCCATTTTTGGCCGCCAAGGTCTCTGCGCTGACGAAGAAACTGGTGCCATATGCCACGCTGTAACCCACCAAAAAGTAGGCCACGGTGGAAATTGAGAAATCCACCAGAATCTTGACCAAGGCGTTGACCTGGTTTTTTTTGCGAACCGTGCCCAGCTCCAGAAACGCAAATCCGGCATGCATGGCCAGCACCATGATCGCGCCCAATAAAATGAACAGGGCATCAGAGCCCTGTTTTAGTGCTTCCATACGAACCTCTTGAGTTGAATTGCAGAATTTATGCTTGCAGATGGTGCGCTTTTTTGCTTATTCCGCGCAACGCACCAAAAGAAAGCAAAAAGCGGGCCAGTTTGGTGTGTGGCCGCACATAAAGCCAAAATCCAGCCCGATATCGTCATAATTTGCCCGACTCATGCTGACTTTTCAGCGCCTGAAGGAGCCTGCCGATGCAAAACGCCGCCTGGTACTCCCAATTTGCAAATGCCACGGCCCATTTTTGCGGGCGCCCGCCGGTCTTCACCCTGGCGGTGTTGACGATTGTTGTCTGGCTCATCTCGGGCCCGCTGTTTGGCTTCAGCGACACCTGGCAACTGGTCATCAACACCGGCACGACGATCATCACCTTCCTGATGGTTTTTTTGATCCAGAACACGCAAAACCGCGATACCGAAGCGATTCAGGTGAAGCTCGACGAGCTGATCCGTGCGACCCAAGGTGCCCACAACGCGCTGCTGGATCTTGAAGAGCTGGAAGAGGCGGCCTTGCACGCGTTTCGCAAAAAATACCAGGCGCTGGCCGCCGCCGCGCGCGCAGAGCTGGTGCAGGGTTTGAAAGACACGGGTACACCCGAGGCTGGGTAGGCTCAAGCTCAGGCGGAACGTTTCAGGTAACTCTGAAAAACCCCCACGTGCACAAACGCCGCGTCGGCGCCGTTGGGCCACAGGTCGGCTGAACTGAAACGCACGTCGTAGGTCGGCTCGTCCTCGGCCTTCAGACCGTGCGCATGCGCGTCAGGGAACGGGTAAACCGGTGATTCGCCCACCACCACGCCACTTTTGCCGCGGATATAAGCGGGCAGCCGGATATGGCCGGGCACGAAGTCGGCGCGCACCGTCACACGGTCACCCACCTTGAAGCGTTCGCGCTCCGCGGCGTTGGAGCGACCCGGTGCGCTGGGCATGGACAGCGGAAATGCGCCATGGGCACGCTGTTCCAGCTCGGCGTGTGTCACAAGTCCCTTTTCAACACACAGGGTTGCCAGGCTGGTCAGGGTGCGTTCGTAATAACCGGCCGAGACGTAGTGGCGCGGCTCCATGCGTTCGATGGCGTGGCGGTACTCGTCCATGTTGAAGACGCCGTGTTTCACCGCCAGCGAATACATCGCGTTGACGCGCCGCTCCCAGGCCGCGTGAAAGGCCTGGGCCTGGGGTGAATGGCGCACCGGGCCGAAACCCTGCTTGCCACCCAGATCGTGTATGCCGTCCATTGGTTTGCCCTTTATTCGTACTTTGGCTACAGGCGCGCGACGCCAATCATTGAATCCTGCGTCACGAGTTCCGCCAGTTTTTCTTCAGGCCAGCCTGCCGTCTCGGGTGGTTGCAGCGGCAACACCATGTAGCGGGTATCGGCTGTGGTGTCCCAGACGCGGATTTCCATGTCGGGCGGCAGATCGAGCCCCATTTCCTTGAGCACCGTGCGCGATTCACGGACCACGCGGGCGCGGTATTCGAGGTCTTTGTACCAGTCCGGCGGCAGGCCAATGACCGTGAACGCGGTGCAACTGCACAAGGTGCAGCAGATCACGTTGTGCACGGCCGGCGTGTTCTCCAGAACCACCAGGTGGCGGTGGTGTTTGGGCATCTCCAGGCCCATTTCGGTCACCGTGGCTTTGCCATTGGCCATCAGCCTCGCCTTGAAAGCCGGGTCCGTCCAGGCTTTGGCCACTACTCGCGCGCCGTTTTGCGGCAGCCACTGCTCCTCGATCAGGTGGTTGGCCTGCTCGATGAATGCATCGGGCTGCATGCCTTTGTCGCGCAACACCGTCTGGATGGCGTCTACGCGCGCTTCAATGGGCGCCGCAGCACCGTGGGCGGCGCTTTTGGCCGGGTCTGAGGTGGGACTGGACATGGTTTTTTATCCTGGCACAGAAGTCGTCGATCGCCCATTTTACGAAGCTGGCGGGTAAGGGCCGCCATCGCCGTGCAGCTTTGCAGGCCCGCCACGGCCCCGCTGAACACCTGCTTGCAGCTCATCGTACACCTGTGTACCATATGCCAGAGTACCTGACGTGCCAACCCAGACCAGGAGACCACCATGACCGACACCGCTGTACTCCCGGGCGCAGAGCCCTTCTTTTTTCCCGGCAGCGACATTGGCGTGCTGGTGTGCCACGGCTTCACCGGCAGCACCCAAAGCATGCTTTACCTGGGGCAACACCTGGCAAAAGCCGGGTACACCGTGAGCGGGCCGCGCCTCAAGGGCCACGGCACCACCCCGCAAGACATGGCAACCACCAGCGCCAGCGACTGGATCGCGTCGGTTGACGAGGCGCTGGCGCAGTTGCGCAAAACCTGCTCGCAGATTTACATGACCGGCCTCTCGATGGGTGGCACCCTCACGCTCTACACCGCAGCCAAACATGCCGACGTGATCAAGGGCGCGGCCACTGTCAACGCGCCGGTGCTGATTGGCTCACCCGACATGGCCGGCCTGGCGCTGGACGCCGCCATGCCGGCCTTCATCCCCGGAGTGGGCTCTGACATCAAGGACCCTGCCACCAAGGAGCTGGCCTATGCACAACTGCCGGTGGCCGCGCTGCGCCAGCTCTACACGCTGGTGGGCGTGACCCATGACCTGTTGCCGTTGATCAAGTGCCCGGTGCTGGTGATGCAGTCGCGCGAGGACCACCTGGTCAAACCCGACAACGCACCGCGCATCGCCCGGCAGGTGGGCGCCAACCGGGTGGAACTGGTGTGGCTGGAGAATTCCTTCCATGTCGCCACCATCGACTTTGACAAAGACCTGATCTGCCAGAAAATTGCGGCATTCATCCAGTCCATTGCAGGCCGCTGAGTTGCCCGGTTTGGGTCGAGCGGCGGGGAAGTTCAAATTGTTAATACCCATGTTAATTATTTCGATTTGAAACGGTCTGGCGGCAAATTTTCAAGAAAAATAGATCACCAAGTCACGTGAAATATTGATTTGTTGCTATATTAGTTATAGCATTTCAAAAATCACATCCATTGCCACCACCCACAACGAGACCTTAGGATCGGATTTGGGGCAGTAACGCCCCTCAAATAAGCCAGCGGTACCGCCTGTTTTGGAGTGCACGCCATGCCCACCACCATCGACGACTACATCGCCCCTTTGGCGCCCGAAGTACGCGTGATCCTGCAGACGATCCGCCAGACGATCCGCGCGGCGGCGCCAGAGGCCAAGGAAGTGATCAGCTACCAGATTCCAGCGTTCCGGCAACAGGGCATGCTGGTCTATTTCGCGGCGTTCAAGAACCACATCGGTTTTTACCCGCCGGTTCGTGGCGACGCCTTGCTGGAGAAGGCGCTGGGGCCCTACGCCGGGGAAAAAGGCAACCTGCGTTTTCCACTGGATCAGCCCATCCCCTACCCGCTGATAGACCAGATCGTGAAGCTGCGCCTCGCACAGAACCTGGCAAAACCGGCTGGGGCGCGCGCTAAAACAACCGAGAAATCGCGTGCGAAAACGCCGGCAAAACGCGCCAGCAAAGCGCCGAAGGGTTCCGCTGCGAAGCTGTCTTGATACGCGGTCAATATGCCGCGATCACCCCGTCACTGCGCGGGTCGGCGGCACCGAGGTACAGGCCATCCGGCTGCCGCACGATGGCACCGGCGTGGCCCATGGTGTCGCTGTAGTCGGGGAATATTTCCACCTCGTGGCCGGCGGTTTTCAGGGCCTGCATCACCGCCGAATCGAACCGGCCTTCAAACTTGAGGGTGGTCGTCTCCTGCCCCCAGGTTTTGCCGAGCAGCCAGCGCGGCGCACTTACCGCTGCCTGCAGCGTCTGGCCAAACATCGCGTAGCGGCTGAACACCGCCGACTGGCTTTGCGGCTGGCCGTCGCCGCCCATATTGCCGTAGACCATGTGGCGGCCATCGTCAAAACGCGCGTGGGCGGGGTTGAGCGTGTGGAAAGGTTTTTTGTGGGGTGACAACGCGATGTGCGAGGCGGGGTCGAGCTGAAAGCTGGAGCCCCGGTTCTGCCAGACGATGCCGGTGTCTTGCAGCACCACACCCGAGCCGAACTCCCAATACACGCTCTGGATGTAACTCACCATGCGGCCTGCGCTGTCGGCCGTGCCCATCCAGATGGTGTCGCCAGGAATCGGTTTTTCGGGCCACTCGAGGGCCTTTTTCATATCGACCGCTTCCACACACTGGTCGATGAAGGCGTCGCTCAAGAACTGCTCGGGGTTCACGCCGCGTTCGGCCATGCTGGCCGGGTCGGCAATATGGCGGTTACGTACCTTGAAGGCCTGTTTGGTGACTTCCACCAGGGCGTGCAGGTACTCAAAACCTTCGGCTTCCTTGATGTTGTGGCGCAGACGCAAGCGGTCAAAGATGGCCAGGATCATCAGTGAGGCGATACCCTGCGTGGGCGGCGTCATGTTGTAGAGCGTGGCACCCGTCACTTTGACCGACAAGGGCTTCACCGTTGTCGAACGGTGCGCCTGCAGGTCAGCGAGGCGCACAGGCCCACCCAAGCGCTCGTGTTCGGCGGCGATGGCGGCGCCGACGCTGCCGCGGTAATAGTCGTCCAGGCCCTTGCTGGCGAGCGTTTGCAGCGTGTTGCCCAGCGCGGGGTATTTGCGCAGTGTGTCGACCGTTGGGATGCCTTGTCCGTTCAAAAACTGCGTGGCAAAGCCGGGTTGATGGCCCAGCTCTGGCAAAAACTTCGTGGTGAAGTTGACCTGGCTTTGCGTCACCGGCGCACCCTGCTGCGCGTACCAGATGGCGTCTTGCAGGAGGCGCGAGACGGGCAGCTTGCCGCCCAGGCGGGTGGAATGTGTCAGCGCCTCTTGCCAGCCGGAAATGGCGCCCGCCGCCGTCAAAGCCGCCAAGGGGCCACGGCCTGGAATCGCCTGCAGACCTTTGCTTTTATAAAAGTCGATGGTCGCCAGGCCCGCCGCGCGGCCGCAGGCGTCAATGGCCACCGGCTCCTTGCCCGGGTCGGAAATGATCCAGAAGCCGTCGCCACCGATCGAGTTCATGTGCGGGTAGACCACAGCAATCGTGGCGGCGGCGGCCACCATCGCTTCAATCGCATTGCCGCCTTCGCGCAGAACGGCGCCGGCGCTGCTGGCCGCCAGATGGTGCGGCGCGGTAACCATGCCACGGGGGGAAGTGAGGGTTTGGCGCATGAAATCAATCTTCCAGAAATGTGTGGGCAATGGCGCTGAGCGCCTTCACGTAAGCGTCCATCGGCACCCGCACGACGCCGGCGCCAATCTGGCCGACACCCGCCTCCTTGTGCGCGATGCCGGTGGTGACCAGCGGGCGAATGCCGGTGTCGACCACCTTGCGCACATCAATGCCGCAGGGCGCACCGGCGAAATCGAGCGCGGGCAGCGAGAGCGCCGGGTTTTTGGTGACGGTGATCTCGTACATCTCGCGGCTGTAACGCACCGCATCACCCACCGTGCCGCCGGCCAGCAGCGTGAGCGCGGGCGACGCGGCAAAGGAGCAACCGCCAAAACCGGCGGTCTCGGTGATGGCGCTGTCGCCTATGTCGGGGCAGGCGTCTTCCTGCTTGAAGCCGGGGAAAAACAGGCCCTTGGGCAGATCGGATTTGGCGGTGAACCACTGTTTGCCCATGCCGCTGACGCGCAGGCCGGTTTCTGTGCCGTTGCGTGCGGTGGCGGTAATTACGGTGCTGAACGGGATGTTGTGCGCGGCGTCCATGATGGCTTTGCAGGAGACCATGGAGAAGTTCAGGAAGAACTGCGAGTTCTTCGACAGGAAATCCAGCGTCTGGTGGATGTGGTCCTGCTTCACTGTGCCGCGCTTCGTGTCCACAGCCGCCAGCGGCACCGCCAGCGTCATGAAAAACAGCGCGGTGGAGGCGGCGTTGCGGCTGTGCACCTCGTCGCCCATCAAGAGCGCTTGCGACTGGATGGCTTTGAGGTCGATGCCGCCGGTTTTGTCAACGGTGTGGCGCACGGCCGCTTGGAGAACCGGTGCCAGCACGGCTTCAAACCACTTGAGCTTCTGGATCACCTCCGGCCCGTTGGCGCCAAAACGCAGGCAGCGGCCAATGCCTTCGTTGATGTTGGTGTAGGCCAGATTGCCATGTGTGGCATCGCGGACCTGAATCAGCGGCATGGACGCGCTGATGATGCCCGTCATCGGGCCCACCGAGTCAAAGTCGTGGCATTGGGCGAACTCCACCTCGCCTGCAGCCAGCATCTGGCGCGCTCTTTCGGGCGTGTCGGCCCAGCCCTCGTACAGCGCGGCGCCGATCATCGCGCCGTGCATGGGGCCACACATCTCAGCCCACTCCACCGGCGGACCGGCGTGCAGCAGCAGGCGCGTGCCTTTCATGGCGGGCCATACGCCATCGGCGCGCAAGGGGATGTCTTCCCACATCGGGCGGGCATTGATGATGCGTTTTGTCGCTTCGGCATTGGCGGCCTCGATGCGCGGGTCGCCCATCAGTCGCGCGAGCTGCCAGGCCAGCAGCGGGTCGGCATTGCCGGGCGGCTGCCATTGCAGATTGGCGAGGGTGCCACCGTTGGCGGCGACGCTGTCGTTGAAACCGTCAATGCCGATGTTCAGCACGGCGGGCGACTGGGTCAACAGCTTGTTGGCGGAAATTGTGGGGGTGGGTGTGGCAGTGCGTGTCATCGTCAGGTTTTGCGGTTCAGTGTTTG
Organism: Rhodoferax sp.; assembly: GCA_031397915.1. Taxonomy (GTDB): domain Bacteria; phylum Pseudomonadota; class Gammaproteobacteria; order Burkholderiales; family Burkholderiaceae_C; genus JANYCG01. Next base: position 8,104 of record JANNMM010000064.1, read on the forward strand.
GGGGGCAGGGTCAACAGACCCAGCAGCAGGCCGGCCAGCATGTCGGCACCTGAGGAAGCGCCGACTTGAAAGAGGCGGGTATTCGCCGCGTTGATCGCTGCTGCGTCGCCCGAATGCAAGGCCGCCAGAACCTCGTGCAAGGCCCGGTAACTGGAGCCGGCCATCAGGTCGTCCAGCAAGGCGGCGCTGATCGGGTTGGTTGCGGTTTTGGCGGCGAGCCGCACGCGGGTGATGACGGCAGGCAATGCCTTGCGCCAGCTTGCCGGCTGCCCATTTTGCTGTGCATTGCCGGTCTGGGCGAATGCAAAAAAAATGCCGCCGACAAAATCGTCGCCACTGGGCGTGAGGCCATTGCCCAGGCCCAGAACCCGCACGGCTGCGGCTTCGAAAGCGTGCCAATGCTGGCACTCCAGCGCAGCGCGGATGGCGTCGAACCGCGCTGTCGCGTGGTTCATCGGGAAGGGCAGCGCTCGGCCGGTGAGCCAAAGCAACAACCCGGTAACCGGCGTAGCGCCCAGAAAGCCCAGGCATTTCTGCGCCCCCGCTTGCAGGCGTTGCGTGTCGAAACGTGTTGTGTCGGGTTGCCAGGGGGTCCAGGCGTTGCGTGGGTGGTCCGTCACCGCGTCGCGACCCGCCCACACGACATGCCCGCCCGAATAGGCGTAGGCGGTGGATTCAAAACCCGGAATAGGGGTCAGGGTCAGGGCCATCGTACTCACGTCTGTCGTGCTCCCAACGTGATGTGGGTTCCGGCGCGGCCCATCAGCGCGTCAAAGGCCTTTTCCAGCGAGGTGATGATCACCACACCTTTACGGTTGGCCTCGGGCGAGGCCTCCAGGTAAGTGATGGCCGCTTCGATCTTCGGCCCCATGCTGCCGGCCGGGAACTGCCCGTCAGCCGCGTGCTGGCGCGCCTCCTGCAAGGTCATGTGGTCAAGCCAGCGCTGCGTGGGTTTGTTGAAATCCAGCGCGACACGCTCCACGCCGGTGAGCATGATGAGCGCGTCCGCATGCAGGTGCGCAGCCAGCATCGCACTGGTGAGGTCTTTGTCGATCACAGCGGCCACACCTTTGAGATGCCCTTCGGGCGTAACCACCACCGGCACGCCGCCGCCGCCGCAGGCGATCGGCACCACACCGGCCTCCAACAAGGCGTCAATCGTTGGCAAATCCAGAATCTTGCGCGGCTTCGGGCTGGCCACCATGCGCCGCCAGCCGCGGCCCGCGTCTTCGGCGAAGATCCAGCCCGAGCTGCGGGCGAGTTTCTTTGCGTCGGCTTCCTTGAAAAACTTGCCCACTGGTTTGGTCGGGTTTTGAAACGCCGGGTCGTTCGCGTCAACCTCGACTTCGGTGATCACACAGGACACCACCGCGTTCATGCCGTGGTCATGCAGCACGTTGGCAAAACTCTGCTGCAGCATGTAGCCCATGCCGCCTTGCGAATGCGCCACACACACGTCCATCGGCATCGGCGGCAATTCGTCCGCCGTGCGCGCCATGCGGTACAGAATGTTGCCGACCACCGGGCCGTTGCCGTGGGTCAACACCAGTTGCCATCCGGCCTGGATGATGCCGACAAAATGCACGCAGACTTCGCGCATCAGTTCGAGTTGCTCCTCGGCTGTGCCACGGATGGTGGGCGGGTAAGCGGCGTTGCCACCGAGCGCCACCACGACCCGTTTGAGCGCACTTTTCTGCACCCGTTTGACCATGCGTTTTCGCTTGGGCACTGGGGTCGTCACTTCACCCACTCCCCGGCCAGCCAGGCGGCGTTGGCGCTGTTGCCGGCCAGCACCATGCCGGCAGAGCGCAGTTGCGCTTCCTGTTGGGCGAGCACCTGCGGGTCTTGCTCGGTCCCGCAGACAAAACCGACCACGGCGAGTTCGCGTTTGCCTTTGGCAGAAATTGCTTTGGCCTTCACGATGACGGCGGCAAGCTCGCGGGCCGGGTCGGCGTGCGCGCCCCAACCGATCACCACGTCCAGCAGGATCACCCGCACCGATGGGTCAGCGGCTTCTTTTAAGAGGCGTTCAATGCGCGCAGCCTGGTCGATCATCGGGTGCGGCCGGCCCACGGTGAATTCGTCGTCACCCAGATCCAGCGCGGTGTGGCCGAAGCTGGCCTGGCGCGGGTTGGCCAAGGCCAGGGCTTTGTCCACCGGCACGTTGGACCACACCTGCAAACCTGCCTTGGCCCACAAGATTTGCGCCTCCGACGCGTAGGTCCCACCCGAATACAAGGCGCGCAAAAATTTTTGGGATGACGCAAAAACAGGCTTGCGCGGCAGCGGGTGAACCGCATGGGGAGCCGCCCGCACGCCCGCAAGTTGAACCGCCCTGGCGGCGCAATCCACCAGCGTGTGCACCACGTGGATGTGTTGGGCTGGCGACGCCATCTTGCTGCCCAAAAACACCACCACGGCCGGTTTGCCCGTAGCCACCAGCGCCGCCATCACTTGTTGCATCACTGCTGGCGCTGGCGGTTTGGAGACAACCACGATGACCCGGGTCGACACGTCTTTGGCCAGCAAATCAATGCCCTGCAACATCGTCGCGCCACCCACTTCGGCGTACACATCCCGCCCGCCAGTGCCGATGGCATGGCTGATGCCGCCGCCCATGCGGTGAATTTGTGTCGTCACTTCCTGCAAACCGGTGCCTGAAGCAGCCACCAGGCCAATCGAACCCTTTCGCACATTGTTGGCAAATCCGAGCGGCACGCCCGCGATGATGGCGGTGCCGCAGTCGGGCCCCATCACCAGCACGCCACGGCGGGCGGCTTCCTGCTTGATGGCGACTTCTTGCGCCAGCGGCACGTTGTCGCTGAACATGAAAACGTTGAGCCCCTGCTTGACGGCCTTGAGTGCTTCAGCGGCAGCGTAAGCACCAGGCACGGAAATCTGCGCAATGTTGGCGCCAGACAGGCGCGCCAGGCCCATACCCACCGTGCGGGCCGCGATCTCTTCCTGCCCGGCTGCACCGGAATCTCCGGCTGGTTTCTCCTGCCCCGCCAGTTCTGACTTGGACGTCGCCACCGCAGCAGCACAGGCGGCCGCTGTGCGCGCTTGCACCACCACCATGATGTCGCTGGGTCCGGCGTCTTTGACCGCAGCCGCCAATAGACCCGCCTCTTGCAGGATCTCCTTGTTGGCCGGGTTGCCCATTTGAAGGGTGGCGTTGACCACCTCGGGCAAGGCCAGCAAGCGCTGGGCCACACGCATCAACGCGACCGAGTCCTTGTACAGGTTGGGGTGGATGAAAGCAGTGGTGTGCAGGCTGGAGGGCGTGGCCATAAATCGCTCAGATCAGATAAAAACAGCTTGGGAATTCAGGGGTGTGCTGGGCAGGAAATCTTAAACACTTTTGTATACACTTTGCTATGATACTTCGATGCAAGGCCAAAACTTCCCACAATACGTCGCTCAGCAGCCCGCCATCATGCTCCCCAAATTGTCGCCGCTGGCGAACCCGGCATCGGCCTTTGATGAGCTAAACCCCGCCCCGCGCCTGTTGATGGGCCCGGGCCCCATCAACGCCGACCCGCGCGTCTTGAAGGCCATGTCGTCCCAGCTGCTCGGCCAGTTTGACCCGCAGTTCCGCGGCTTGATGCGCGAAACCATGGCGCTCTACCGCGCGTTTTTTGAGACACAAAACGACTGGACACTGGTGCTCGACGGCACCGCCCGCTCCGCCATCGAGATGGTGATGATGTCGGCCATCGAGCCGGGCGACAAGGTGCTGGTGTGCAGCTTCGGCCGCTTCGGCCAGTTGCTTGACGAAATTGCCCAGCGCTGCGGCGCGAACGTGAAGGTGATCCAGGCCGAATGGGGCACGGTGTTTGACCTGGCGCAGATCGAAACCGCGCTCAAGGCCTTTTCACCCAAACTCGTCGCTGTCTGCCAGGGCGACACCTCGACCACCATGTTGCAGCCGCTCGCAGGCCTGGGTGAACTCTGCCACCGCTACGGCGCCATGTTGCAGGTGGATGCGACGGCGTCTTGCGGCGGCACCCCACTGCCGGTGGACGCATGGCAGGTCGATGCCGTCACTGCCGGTTTGCAGAAGTGCCTGGCCGGCCCCTCGGGCGCGTCGCCCATCACGCTCTCGAACCGGCTGGCAGAAACCATCTACCGGCGTCGCCACATCGAAGAGGGCTTGCGCACCGCTGACTACACGCCCGGCCAGGGCAGCCGCATCGCCAGCAACTACATGGACGTGGCGATGGTCATGGACTACTGGAGCGACGCCGGCCTGAACCACCACACCGAAGCCACCACCATGCTCTACGGCGCGCGTGAATGCGCCCGCATCTTTGTGCAGGAAGGCTTGCAAAACGTCTACGCCCGCCACGCCGCCGCCTCACGCGCCGTGGTCGCCGGTGTGAAAGGCATGAACCTCAAACTCTATGGCGACCAGGCCAACAAAATGCCCAATGTGACCGGCATTTATGTGCCCGACGGCATCAACGGCGACAAACTGCGCGCGGCGCTGCTGAACGACTTCAACATCGAAATCGGCACCAGCTTCGGGCCGCTGGCGGGCAAGGTCTGGCGCATTGGCGCGATGGGGTACAACGCGCGGCTGGATTGTGTGATGCAGACCTTGTCGGCGCTGGAGATTGTGCTTGCAGTTGAAGGGCATAAATTCACCCGAGGTGCGGGGGTGGATGCGGCTTATGGGGCCTACAAGGCATAAGCGCTTTTGCCCAGAAGCGGTGGGCCACAAAAAAACCCGCCGAAGCGGGTTTTTTATTGCAGGGATGAACCGCTCAAGCTTGTTTGCGCTTGCGTGCAGCAGCCAAGCCCATCAGGCCGAGGCCGAGCAGGGCCAGTGAACCTGGCTCGGGAACGGTTGTCACCGAAAGGGTAGACGTAAAGTAGTCAAGGCGGTCTGCACCAACCGTGTCTTGAATGAACAGTGTCCAGATGCCAGAAGCGTCCTGGCCGTCAAAGTCCGACAGCAGCCCAACTGGCCGGAACGAACCGCTCACAACGGTCGCACCGCCAACCGTGCTACCCGCTTCGTCGTCAAAGTCAATGGTCTGAATGCCGGAACCCGGCGTTGCGCCGCTGTACGTATCTTCATTAACCAAATTGACGGTGGTGCCGAATCCGTTGGTCAACCGGAATACGATCTCCCTGTTAAACGAACTACCCGTGCCGATACAAGCCGTGCCGTTGACGCCAATCGACGGGTCGTCACATTTGGCGAAGGTGATGCGGATATTGACATCAGAAACCGAACCCGCGCCGAGGTTGAAGGTGCGGGTGCCTGAATTGGCGTCAAACGAGCCAAAGGTGCTGTCGGTTGCGGTCAACAGGCCGGCGGTTGCAACGCCCACAGCCGCAAACAGGCCCAAGGCTGCTGCGGACATCTTCACCAGTTTTTTAAACTTGGTCATTTTCGGTTTCCTTTTTTGGTAACGGTTCTTGCAATTTGTTTCAATTAAACCAAAGCGAAATCCGTGCCACTTTTCCAAATTTAAAATTAATCCTTTCAATTCAACAAGTTAAGCGAGCATCTTACATTGGTAGCGCCGCGGTGTTGAACCGGTGTAAGAAATTTCGACACTTTTTCAGCGCCTGCGAACTTCTTCCCGCAGTCTCTCAAACACCCCCCAAAACCCCGCCTCCTGCGTCGTCGCAAAATTGATGCGCATCAAGGTGCTGGGCTGGCGTTCAGCGTGGAACAGCGCGCCGGGGGCGAGCAGATAACCTTCGTCGAGCGCGCGTTGCGAGAGCGCGTCGGTATCCACGCCGGTATCCACCCAGCCAAACAATCCAGCGGGCGGCGCGGCAAATGTGCAACCAGCCTTCAAAGCGAGTTTCACGCTGCGCGTGCGGGCCTCGTCCAGGCGCGCACGGATACGCGCGGCGTGGCGGCGCAACTGGCCCTGGTCGATGCACCAGGCCAGGGCTTTTTCCAGAAGCGCGGGGGTGGTCAAGGTCGCCAGCAGTTTGGTATCCGTCAAGCGCTCGACCAGATTCTGCGGCGCGGCGAGGTAACCCACACGCCAGCCGGGGGCCAGGATTTTGGCAAAACCGCTCACGTAAATCGTGCGTTGCAAGCCATCCAGCGCGCACAGGCGCGTGGCGTGTTCAGCGGCGAGGTGGCTGTAGGTGTCGTCTTCAACGATATGAAAGTTGTGCTGGTTCGCCAGTTGCAACACGCGGTGCGCCGCGCCGGGTGTGAGGCAAAACCCGGTGGGGTTGTGGAACACACTCACGCTCACAAACAGTTTGGGCGCATGCAGCTCGCAATACTTCGCCATCACCGCCAGATCCGGCCCCTCGGGCCCACGCGGCACCGGCAGGATGCGCAGGCCCAGCGCTGCGAGGCGGGCGAATTCGATGGCCCAGCCGGGTTCTTCGACCATCACACAGTCGCCTGCCCGCAAGAGTGTGCGGCTCACGATGTCCAGCGCATGGGTTGCCCCCACGGTGGTGACGATCTGGCCGGGCGCCGCCTGTACATTGATGGCGGCGAGTTTGGTCGACAACGCCTGGCGCAGCCCGCTGTCGCCCGCCGGTTCGCCGTAATGCAGCGAATACGAGTTGAGCATGGCGCCGGTGGTGACCTTGCGCACCGCTGTGTTCATGAAGCTGGTTTGCAGCCAATCCGCCGGAAAAACACCCATGCCGGGCTGCGGCTTGTTGCTGTTGCCCTGGAACATGCCACGGATCAGGGCTGTGGCATTGACAGGAACGTGTTTTAGCTGTTTTTCTAAGTTATTAGATTGTTTTTTAATCGTTTTTATATTTTTTTCAGTAGCAATACTTGAAATAAATTCGTGACTTGATGGCCGATCAATCGATGGGTTGTTTGACTCTCGAACATAAAACCCACGGTGCGGCCGCGCCTCCACCAAACCCTGCGCCAGCAGCTGGTCGTAAGCGGCCACCACGGTTGAGGGGCTCACACCCTGCTGCTGCGCACACTGCCGCACCGAAGGCAGGCGCGCGCCCGGGGCTAACAGGCGGGTTTTGATGCGTTCGGCAATGCGGTTGCACAGTTGCTCGGCCAGCGTGGCAGAGGCGGTTTTCATCAACATCAAAGGCTCCATTTCGAATTTCACCACGGGCGAAAGGCCCTCGCGCCCGCTCGTCACGCGCAACCAAGCCGACAATGTGCGGTCGAATTGAGCAGTACAGATTATGCATATGTTTTCAAAACTGTACCGCTTGTGTGCTGGCCGCTTCTGTAAAGTGAACCCATGTCGACTGCCGAATTCACTGCCCTTTTGATGCTCTGCACCGCCGCCAGCTTCACGCCGGGGCCCAACACCACCCTCTCGGCCGCGCTGGCGGCCAATTTCGGCATGCGCCGCGCGGTGCGTTTCATCGTTGCCGTGCCGATGGGCTGGGGCCTGCTGTTTACGTTGTGCGCGTTTGGCCTCGGTGCCGCCGTGGTGGCGGTGCCGGCGCTGCGGGTAGGCATCCAGACCCTGGGCATTGCTTATTTGCTCTGGCTGGCGTTCAAGCTCAGCCAGGCCGGCCAATTGGGTGTGGCCGACACCCGGCAGTTCAATGTGGGCTTCTGGCAGGGCGTGATGCTGCAGTTTGTCAACATCAAAGCCTGGATGCTGGCGCTCACGGTGGTGGCGGGCTGGCTTGCCGGTCGCAACGACCTGATGGCGCGGTTTGCCGTCATCCTGCCGCTGATGCTGGCCTTTGGCCTGGCCAGCAACTTCGCCTACGCGGCGATGGGTTCGCTGTTGCGCGGCTGGCTGGCCCAGGGCACGCGCCTGTTGTGGTTCAACCGCGGCATGGCGCTGGTGCTGGTCGCCACGGCGGGCTGGATGGCCACCCTATGAGTAGCGCCGTCTCGGAGGCTTTGGCCGTGCAAGCACGGGGCCACAGCGCAGGCGCGCAAGTCACGCGCGGCCTGTGGCTGGGGCTCCTGGGCGTGGTGATTTTTGCCGCGACGCTGCCGATGACCAAACTCGCCGTGGGCACCATCGACGCGCCGCAACTCTCGCCCTGGTTCGTCACGTTTGGGCGGGCGGCCGCAGCGGGCCTGTTGTCGGCGCTGTATTTGCTGACGCAGTTGGCGCGCGGCCAATGGCTTGCGCCGCGTGGCAGGCAATGGGCCTACCTCGCGATGACGGCTTGTGGCGTCGTGGTGGGCTTTCCGCTCTTCCTCTCGCTGGCGCTGCAATACGTACCCAGCACGCATGGTGCCGTGGTCACTGGCCTCCTTCCGTTGGCTACAGCGGTGTTGGCGGCGCTGTGGTTCCGCCAGCGCCCGAGCCTGGGGTTTTGGCTGGCCGCGCTGGCCGGCACCTTGCTGGTGCTGGCCTTCATGGGGTTTCGCGGAAGCAGCAGTGCGGGCGTGTTCAGCCTGCATCTGGCCGATGTGTTTTTGCTCATCGCCATGCTCACGGGCGCCGTGGGTTACATCGGCGGCGCGCAGTTGACACCCGCACTTGGCGCCGAACGCGTGATCTGCTGGGTGCTGGTGATGAGCCTGCCGATTACATTGCCGATGACCTGGCTCAACCTGCCGGGCGCGGCAGTGCCCATTCACGCGGCCAGCTGGTGGGCGTTTGCCTACGTGGCGGTGTTTTCGATGTGGATCGGCTCCTTTGCCTGGTACCGTGGCCTGGCGCTGGGCGGCGCCGTGCGCGTGAGTCAGGTGCAACTGGTACAACCTTTCATCAGCCTGCTTTTTGCCGTGCCGCTGCTGGGCGAATCGCTGGACGCGCTCACCCTGGGTTTTGGCCTGGCTGTGATCGCCACCGTGTTTGTTGGCAAGAAAATGCCTGTGAATTGAAAGCAACAAGGAGACAAGCCATGAAACGTGATCCCCTGAACGCCGCTGGTTTCTGGCAACTCGCCGCCCGCGCCGAGAAGATGAACCCCTCGGTGATCCGCGAAATCCTCAAAGTCACCGAGCGCCCCGGCATCATCAGCTTTGCCGGCGGCCTGCCCTCGCCTAAAACCTTTCCGATTGCCGAGTTTTCTGCAGCTTGCCAGATGGTGTTGCAGGGCAAAGGCGAGGCTTATGGCCAGGCGGCGCTGCAATATGCCGCGAGTGAAGGTT
>JANNMM010000133.1:0-14811 GCA_031397915.1 Rhodoferax sp.
CGCTGGTCAAAAAGCTCGAAGGCTCAGTGCATTTCAACGACCTCGCCCACATCCTCTTTGACCAGGCGCTGCTGGCCGAGGGCGGCATGCCTGCGGACCCGGCGGCTTATGTGAAACGGGTGAATGCCTTGCTGGTTTGATCATGTCCGTCATACGAAAGGCTTTGGCAGCGGCTGCAAAGCGATATTGATGGGCATTGAAAAATGAAGGAAGCAAGGTGCGAGACCCCAGGCTTTTGACAAAAGAAAATCCTTACTTTATAGTAAGGCAAAAGGAATTCACCATGTCAACCGCAACCATCAGCTCCAAGGGCCAAATCACAATCCCCGTTGATGTCCGCAATGACCTCAAGGTCGATGCCGGTGATCGCGTTGAGTTTGTCCAAACTGCGCCAGGTCGTTATGAATTCGTGGCCGCCACCCGTGAGGTAACGGCGCTCAAAGGCATGTTCGGCAAGCCCAGGAAAGCGGTTGCTATTGAAGCCATGAACGCGGCCATCGCCCAGCGCGGGGCGGCAGCCCGGTGATTGGTCTGGACACCAACGTCCTGGTGCGCTACATCATGCAGGACGACCCCAAGCAAGCCCCCAGAGCAACCAAGCTCATCGAGTCATTGCACGCCGACAACCCGGGCTACATCACCCTGGTGTCTGTGGTGGAGCTGTACTGGGTATTGACAAGCAGCTACGAACTGACAAGGCCGCAGTTTGCCCAAGCGTTAGAGGCCATTCTGCGCACCAAGCAATTTCTGGTTGAGCGGGCTGACCAAGTGATGCGCGCGCTGCGGGTGTTTGGCCAAGGCAAAGCAGATTTCCCAGACTGCTTGATTGAACGCACCGCCTCGAGCGCTGGCTGCGAGAGGGTCATGACCTTTGATGTGGGTGCTTCAAAGCACGCCGGCATGACCCTGATTGCCTGAAGGACACGGGTTCACTGACCGGCATCTTGAAAGGCTGAGCGCCAGTTCCATCAGGTAGTTGTCTTTGTCCACCACAATGGCTTTGAAGCGCCCCTGGAACACGTGCACCTGCGCCCCACGCGCCCCTGTGCCCGGTGGGCCCGCTGGGTGTTGTTGCGGAAAGATCGATGGGAGCACCGGTTATCAAGCAGGGTTCAGCGCCTCTTGCCGCTCCAGCAGCGCCAGCAGTTCATCATCAATCTCGGCGTCACGCGCATGCAGCGTGGCGGCGAGTTGCGGGTCGCGGGTGTAGATGGTGGCATCGTTCAGTTGCTGGCGGATGTCGGTCTGCTCGGCTTCCAGCGCGGCAATTGCCTCCGGTATGCCATCGAGCTCACGCTGTTCTTTGAAACCCAGCTTCTTCTTGGATGACGATGCGAGCGCATTGGCCGAAGGCGTTGCATCCACTTTCCTGGTTGCCCCTGCAGACGGGCTGGTGTTTGCCTTTGCAGCTTTTTGCGCGATATCCCTCGCCCGCGCGGATTGAACCAGCCAATCCTGCACACCACCTTCGTATTCGCGCCACATACCCGGTTGATTGACCACGTCTTCGGCCACGATGGTGCTGGTGACCACGTTGTCGAGAAACGTGCGGTCGTGGCTCACCAGAAACACCGTTCCGGCGTTGTTCTGCAGCAGGTCTTCGAGCAGTTCGAGCGTGTCGATGTCCAGGTCATTGGTCGGCTCATCGAGCACCAGCACGTTGGCAGGCCGCGCAAAGAGACGCGCCAGCAGAAGACGGTTGCGCTCACCGCCGCTCAATGAGCGAACCGGCGAGTTCGCGCGCGCGGGTGAGAACAGAAAGTCGCCCAGATAGCTTTTCACGTGCTGGCGTTTCTCGCCAATCTCGATCCATTCACTGCCGGGGCTGATGAAGTCGGCCAGGGTTGCGTCGAGGTTCAGCGCGTCCCGCATCTGGTCGAAATACGCCACCTCAATCTTGCTGCCCAGGCGCACTTTGCCGCTGTCGGGCGCCAATTCGCCCAGAATCATTTTCAGCAAAGTGGTTTTGCCTGCGCCATTGGGGCCGATCAAACCCACTTTATCGCCACGCAAAATCGTTCCGGTGAAGTTGGAAACGATCAAGCGGTCGCCGTAGGATTTACTCACTTTGGTGAGCTCCGCGACGATTTTGCCGCTTGGCGCGCCGCTGGCCACGTCGAGCCGAACGCTGCCCAATACATTGCGGCGAGACTCGCGTTTGGCACGCAGATCCTGCAGCCGCGTGATGCGCCCCTGCGCCCGCGTGCGCCGCGCTTCCACACCTTTGCGAATCCACACCTCTTCTTGCGCCAGGAGTTTGTCGGCCTTTGCAGTGACAACAGCTTCTTGCGCCAGTTGCTCTTCTTTTTGCAGCACGTACTGGTTGAAATTCCCAGGGTAAGTGGCGAGTTTGCCGCGGTCCAGCTCAACAATGCGGGTCGCCACCCGGTTCAGGAACGAGCGGTCATGGGTGATGGTGATCACACTGCCCTGGAAGTCGATCAGCAGGTCTTCCAGCCAGGTGATGGCGTCCAGGTCCAGGTGGTTGGTGGGTTCGTCCAGCAGCATCACGTCCGGCTTGGCCACCAGCGCCTGCGCCAGCGCCACGCGTTTTTTCATGCCGCCCGACAAGGTGCTGATTTTGGCCTCGGGCTCCAGATGCAGGCGGTGCAGGGTTTCGTCCACGCGCTGCTCCCAGTTCCAGGCGTCGAGTGATTCAATGATGGACTGCAAGGCATCCAGGTCGACCCCTGGTTCATGCGCCAGGTACTGCTCACGCGCCGAAATGGCCGACGCCAAACCTGCGCTGACTGCTTCGAAAATCGTAGCAGCTGCGTCGAGAACGGGCTCTTGCGCCACGTAAACCGAGCGCAAACCCTGTTGAAACTGAAGTGCGCCATCGTCCAGCTTTTCCAGCCCGGCGAGAATTTTGAGCAAAGACGATTTGCCCGCGCCGTTGCGGCCGATCAACCCGACACGTTCATTCGATTCAAGGGCGAAATCAGTGTGGTCGAGCAGCGGAACATGGCCAAAGGCGAGTTGGGCATTGAGAAATGTGATGAGGGCCATGCGAGAGTGTTCTGGAAAACCCTCGATTGTCCCTCATCGGCGTGTTTTCACATTATTCAAAGCCGGCTGCGGATCGGCGCTCTGCCGATTCGGCGCCGCTGAGCAAGGCCACCAGTTCGGCCGCTGCCTGTAGATGGGCCGCTTGGGTGCATACCGCGGCGGTGTAAACCGTTGCCAGCTCAAATTCAGTCGGCAGATTGGCGACCAGTCGCACATTGGGCGTGTAGAGGATTTCTGTCACCTGCGTGCAGCCGATCAAGCCGGGTTCGTTGCAAGCGGCCATTTCGCGCATCGCCGTCGCGCCGTTGGGAAAGGGGCGCAGGCGCGGGCTGAGTTGCGCGTCAATGCCCAACTGTTGCAAGACCTTGAAGAAATGGATGCCAGCCGTAGCCTTGACCGGGTCAGGAAAATAAATGCCGCTGGCTGCCAACAAGGCAACCTTCAGCGACGCGGGCGTGCCGACATCTGGCGACGGCTCGGTCACCTTCACGGCGATGCCGGTTTTCACCACCCCCAGCGGCTGCGCACTGCCGGGCACCACGTGGCCGCCCAGGGTGAGCTGGTCGATCAACGCGGCTGTGAGTATGACCACGTCACAAGGCGCGCCGCCCAGCAGCTTGTCTTTCATGAGCCCGACTGCGCCAAAGTCACCCTCGATCGCAGCGTCACAGCGCAACTTGAACGCGTCGCGCAGGTCATTCACCAGACCTTGCGCGGCGCCGCCGCTGAGCAGGTTCAGGGTCGTCAATTCAATCCGCCTTGATGCCGGCGGTTTTGATGACCTTGGCCCATTTCTCGATGTCGTCCTTGATGTATTTGTCAAACGCGTCGGCGTTCAAGATGATGGGCGCCGCGCCTTGTTTGCCCCAGGCGGCCTTGACGTCCGCGCTGCTGGTGATTTTGGTGACGGCTTCGTTCAGGCGGTCCACCACGGCTTTGGGAGTGCCTTTGGGCGCCATCAGGCCGAGCCAGATGGTGGCGTCGTAACCCGGCAGGCCGGCTTCCTGCAGCGTGGGCACGTCGGGCAACACGCTGGAGCGCTGCGCACCGCTGGTGGCAATCGCTTTGACCTTGCCGGCCTTGACCTGCTCGGTCATGGTGGTGACTGCGTCAAACATCATGTCGACCTGGCCGCCGATGATGTCGGTGCGCGCGCCAGTGCTGCCGCGGTACGGGATGTGCACGAGGTAAATGCCGGCCATGCTTTTGAACAATTCACCCGCCATGTGGTAGGGCGTGCCGGGCCCGCTGGAGGCGTAGTTGTATTTGCCGGGCGACGCCTTGGCCGTGGCGATGATCTCCTTGAGGTTGCTGGCCTTCACCGAGGGGTGCGCCACCAACACCAGGTCGGACGAATTGACGGGTGCCACGCCAACAAAATCGCGCGTGAGGTTGAAGGGCTTGTTGGCGATGAGGGTCTCGTTCACGGTGTGGGTGTTGGACATCATCAACAGCGTGTAACCGTCTGGCGCCGCTTTGGCCGCCACGTCGGTGCCGATCACCGAGCCGCCGCCCGGGCGGTTTTCAATGACGAAGCCCTGGCCCATGGTTTCGCCCAATTTGAGGCCGATAAAACGCGCGAAGTTGTCGGCCGGACCACCCGCAGCAAACGGCACGATGATCTTGACCGGGCGCGTGGGATAGGTTTGCGCCAGCGCGGCGAAAGAGAAACTGGCCACCACCCCGGCGGCCAGGGCTGATTTTAAAAATACGCGTTTCATGACTTGTCTCCAGAACAATTATTGCAATTTGCCGATACGCTGAACCACACCCACCATGCGTTTGGCATCGGCCTGCACATAAAGTTCAAATTCCGGCGCGTCGAGGTACTGCACCGGGCTGCCGGCGTTTTGAATGATCTCTTTGACTTTCGCGTCATTCGCGGCGAATTTGGCTGCGGCGCGCAGGCGCTGCGCCACCGGCTCCGGCGTTGCCGAGGGTATGAACAGGCCCGACCATTGCGCGTATTCGGCGTTTTGCCCCGCGTCTTTCAAACTTGGCACCTCGGGCATCGAGGCCAGGACGCCATTGCCCCAATGGCCCAGCACGCGAATCTTGCCCGCCTTGATGTGTTGCAACACGGTGGCCGGGCCAGTAGAGACGGCGTCAATCTGCCCCCCGAGCAAAGCCACGATGGCCGGGCCGGCGCCAGTGAATGGGATGTGCGTCATCTTCAGGTTGGCACTGGCGGCGAGGATTTCCATGGGCACGTGCATGGTGCCGTAGTTGCCACTGGAGCCGTAGTTCAAGGCACCGGGGCGTTTACCTACGTCGTCGACAAAATCCTTCACGCTCTTCCAGGGCGCGTCGGCGCGCACGGCCAGTACCGTCGGGTCGGCGGTGTAACGCGCGATGGCACGCAGATCGCCCAGGGCAAACAGGGGCGCGCGGCCCATGAGCGCGTCGGCTTCGGGGATGACCGTGAGGGACGACAACGCCATCACCACGGTATACCCATCGGGCCGTGCCTTGGCGACAAAACCCATGCCAATGCCACCGCCTGCGCCGGCCTTATTTTCAATCACCACCGGCTGGCCGAGGTCGCGCGCCATTGCTTCTGCCACGGGCCGAGCCACGAGATCGGCCAGACCACCCGGTGGAAACGGCACGACCATGGTGATGGCTTTGTTCGGGAAAGCCGCCTGCGCCAGTGCCAGGCCGGGCGCGGCCAACACGGCGCCGATCGCCAGGGCGCTGTGCAAGACAGTTCTTCGTTTCATGTTTGGCTCCTCTATGGACAAGACTTTCGACATGCTATATATATTATAGCAAACTATTCAGTAAATTCGTGACTTCACGGTCTATTTTTTCATATATTTTGAAAAAATCGTGAAAAACCCGCCAATCAACCCCAATATGGGTACGATGAGCCCGATTTCTTCAACGGCGATCACACCACCAGCGGCGGCTCCTGCATCGCCTCGATCTGCTCCTCCAGCATCAGCACCTGCCCGCTCCAGTAGTCGCTTGAGCCAAACCAGGGGAAGTTGATCGGGAAACTCGGGTCTGCCCAGCGCCGCGCCAACCATGCACTGTAGTGGATCAGGCGCAGGGTTCGCAAGGGTTCAACCAGCGCCAGCTCGCGCCGGTCAAATTCGCGGAACTGCTCGTAGCCGTCGATGAGGGCACCGAGCTGGCGCGTGCGTTGTTGCCGGTCCCCGCTTTGCAACATCCACAGGTCTTGCACCGCCGGGCCACTGCGGGCGTCGTCCAGGTCAACAAAATGCGGCCCGGGGCCGCTGGCAGCGGGCGCGTCCACCGGCGTCCACAGAATGTTGCCGGGGTGGCAATCGCCGTGCAGGCGGATCTGCGCGATGCTGCTGGACCCTGAAGCAGATTCACCCGCCACGCCTGAAATTGCGGCGTGCCCAGCCACCACGTCCAGCGCCTCCTGCGATTTTTTGGCCCATGCCGATTGCACGTCCAGCGGAATGAAGTCCTGCTGCAACAACCGGTCCCGCGAATCGAGGCCGAAGGTTTGAAGATTCAAAGCCGGGCGCACGTCAAACGGCCGCGCTGCGCCCACGCTGTGAATGCGCGCCAGAAAACGGCCGATCCATTCGAGCACCTCGCCGTCGTCAAGCTCGGGCGGGCGGCCACCGCGGCGCGGGCTCACGCTGAAGGCAAAACCGTTGAAATGGTGCAGGGTGACGCCATTCAAGGTGAGCGGCCCGACCACCGGGATCTCGGCCGCCATCAACTCGGCGCTGAAGCTGTGCTCCTCGAGGATGTGTGCGTCAGCCCAACGCCCGGGCCGGTAAAACTTGGCCACCACCACCACCGGCGCTGCTGGCGAAGCGCCCGCCGCAACCGGGCGCTCGAGGTGGATTTGGTAGACCCGGTTTTCGTACGAACTCAAGGCAGTCAGGCGGCCATCCCCATACAGTCCGACAGACGCCAGTGCGTCCATCACCACGTCGGGCGTCAGCGCGTCAAAGGGGTGGCCCGGCCCGGTTGCTTCAATCGGTTCGCCACCGCTGGCAAGGGCGCCCATCAACGGCCCACTTCAAGGCGCTGGGCGAGCCAGAGCGGCAGGCCCGCTGCACGGATCGCCTCGGCCGCCAGAAGGTGGTCGTATTTCACGCGCTGGAAATTCAGGACGTGGGTTTCGGTGTCGTACAGCGCATACATCGCCAGCGGATTGCCATCGCGCGGCTGCCCGGCCGAGCCGATGGTGGCCAGCCAGTGATTGGGGGGGGCGAGCTTGATCGGTACGCCAGGCGTTACCTCATATTTTTCAACCGGCACATCCAGTGCGGTTGAAAACAGTGTCTGGTGGTGCACATGGCCCACAAACACCTGTTTGACACCCGGCATCTGCGCCGCAGCGGCCAGGCAGTCAATGGCGGCTTCTTCCTCGTACACGTAGGGCCAGGTCGCGGGCTCGCAGGCGCTGGCGTGCACCAGCAGCATGCCACCGCTCTTTCGGGTCATGGGCAGGGTGTCGAGGAACTGGCGCTGCGCCGGTGAGAGCTGCGCATGGGTCCAGGCGGCGGTGCTGTCACCCAGCGTGCGGGCAACGGCGGGCGGGTTCACAGCCAGGTCGTCGTGGTTGCCTTTGATGAGCCAAGCGCCAGCGTTTTGCAGCTCCTGGGCACGCTGGACCACCGCCACCGGGTCGGCACCATAACCCACCAGGTCACCGAGCAAGGCAAATTGTTTGGCGCCGTTTGCGCGCGCATGCGACAGGCACGCGTCCATGCCCTGGATGTTCGCGTGGATGTCTGAAAGCAGCGCCAGTTTCATCGGGTGTTCGGGTCACTGTCCGGTGAAGCGGGCGGCGCGCCGCTCCACAAAAGAGTCCACCCCCTCCTTCGCATCTTGCGTGTTGGCCAGACGCCTTTGTACGTCGATGAAATCCTGCATCGCCACCACCGGCCCATGCTCCAGCGCCTTGAGCACATTTTGCCGCGTAGCCACCACGGCCTGCGGCGCCTGTGCGGCGACGCTTTGCGCGATTTTCACGGCCTCTGCCAGCGCTTGGCCAGTGGGCACGACACGCTGCACAAAATTCAAACGCAGGGCTTCGGCACTGTCAAACTCGTCACCCGTGAGCAGGTGCAGCATGGCATTGCCGAGGCCCGCCCGCTCGGCCATGCGCAGCGTGGCACCGCCGGTGGCCATGATGCCGCGCTTGACTTCGAGCTGCGAGAAACGGCAATCATCCGCCGCCACCACGATGTCTGCTGCGAGCATCAATTCAATGCCGAGCGTATAAGTGATGCCCTGCACCGCCACCACCATGGGTTTGACGCGGCGCCGGTAACCGGCCATGCCCAAGTCGAGCGGGTCCACCAGACCCAGCGGCACCGCCTTCTCGCCCCGGCGCATGAGGGGCGCAATCGACGGCAAGTCCAGCCCGGCCGTGAAATGGGCGCCCGCCGCATGCAACACACCCACACGCAGCGCGGGCTCGTCGTCCAGGCGTGTGTAGGCCTCACCCAATTCCTTGAACATTTTGGGGGTGAAACCGTTGCGTTTGGCCGGGCGGTTGATGCAGATCAGCAGCAACTCGCCCTGCACCGTGCAATCCACGCTGCCCTGGGCGCCATCTTGCGGCGCAAGCTCAGGGTTTACGAGAGTGTTCATTAAAGCTGGCTCCTTAGAGATTGTTTGTCTTTGTGGACTATCTTCATCGGGTCTAAAAATTATCGCTGGAAACCATTGGAACATGCCTGACTACATCATCATCGGCGGCGGCTCGGCTGGCTGTGTACTGGCCGCCCGTTTGACAGAAGACCCAAACGTCAGCGTGACGCTGCTGGAGGCAGGCGGCGTTGACAAAAGTGTGCTGATCCATTGCCCGGCGGGCTTGGCCCTGCTCGCCAAAGCGAGCGACCCCAACTGGAAGTTCGAGACCACGGCGCAGCCCGGCCTCAATGGCCGCAAGGGTTACCAGCCCCGCGGCAAGGTATTGGGCGGCTCCAGCTCCATCAACGCCATGATTTATGCGCGCGGCCAGCACGGCGACTACGACGCCTGGGCTGCCGAGGGCAACCCCGGGTGGTCATTTGACGAAGTGTTGCCCTACTTCAAACGCGCTGAAAACAACGAGCGCACGGGCGACGGGCCTTGGCAAGACTTTCACGGCACGGGCGGCCCGCTCAACGTGAAGGACCTGACCAGCCCAAACCGCTTTGGCGCCATCTTCGTTGAAGCCGGCAAGGAAGCCGGTTACCCCCACAACGAGGACTTCAATGGCGCCAGCCAGGAGGGTGTAGGCCACTACCAGGTCACCCACAAAAACGGCGAACGGTACAGCGCCGCCAAGGCCTACCTCACGCCGAATCTGGGCCGGCCCAATTTGCAGGTGATCACCGGGGCCCACACCACCCGCGTCCTGATGGAGGGCAAACGCGCGGTGGGGGTCGAATACAGCCAGGGTGGCGCCCTGAAACAAATCCGCTGCAGCCGCGAAGTGCTGCTGTGCGCGGGTGCCTTGCAGTCACCTCAAATCCTCATGCTCTCGGGCATTGGGCCGCAAACACATTTGACCACTTTGGGGCTGGACGTGGTGCAGGACCTGCCGGGTGTCGGCCACAACCTGCACGACCACGTGGACGTGGTGCTGGTGCACACCGCGCCGCACCTCAAAGACCTGTTTGGCATCACGCTTGGAGGATTGTGGCGCGCCATCAAGGGCATTTTTGAGTGGCGCAGACACCGCACCGGCATGTTGACCACCAACTTCGCCGAGGCTGGTGGTTTTGTCAAGTCCAGCCCGGATGAGCCGGTGCCTGATTTGCAATACCACTTCGTCATCGGGAAACTGGTCAACCACGGGCGCACCACCACCTTTGGCATGGGTTATTCGTGCCACGTTTGCCTGCTGAACCCGGTGAGCCGGGGCTGCCTGCGTCTGGCCAGCAAAGACCCCCTGGCGCCGCCGCAGATCAACCCGAATTTCCTGGCTGAACCGGACGACATGGCACGGCTTGTGAAAGGCTTCAAGGCGATGCGCAAGCTGTTGGCGCAACCGGCACTGGCAGGTTACGGCGGCGAGGAGTCGGCAGCGTCTGCGGGTGCCCGAACCGATAAACAGATCGAGCAGTTCATCCGAGACCACGCCGACACCATCTACCACCCGGTGGGCACCTGCCGCATGGGCAATGGCCCGCTGGACGTGGTCGACGCGCAACTGCGCGTGCGCGGCGTTGAGGCCCTGCGCGTGGTCGACGCCTCCATCATGCCGCGGGTAGTGGCGGGCAATACCAATGCGCCCACCATCATGATTGCCGAGAAGGCGGCAGACATGATCAAGGCCGCAGCCAAGGCTGCTGTCACTACCGCGAATTAGCCACCAGGCGGACGCAGCGCCCTACTTCGCAAAACGCCTGCGCGTCAACGCCAGCGCGATCCAGAAGCCCGCCACCGCGTAGGCCACCAGCACGGCAATGTGCTGCAGCGCACTGGCTGGCCACTGGTTCATGAAGAGGGGCCGCACCAGCTCCACCGCATTGGTCAGCGGCAGCCATTGTGAAATCGCCTGCAGCCAGGGCGGTAACTGCTCACGCGGGAAGAAAACACCACTCAAAAACATCATCGGTGTCATGAACAGCGTGAAGTAGTAGGTGAAGAAGTCATACCCCTTGGCCAGCGCGTTGAACACCAGGGCGATGCAACTGAAGGTGATGCCCACCATCAGCAAAATCGGCAGCGCCACCAGCAAGAGCGGGCTATGTGAAATGCCAAGGCCCAGCATCACGAGCAGAATGGCGATGGCGGTGGTGAGCGACTTGAACGCGGCCCACAACATCTCGGCCAGCAGAATGTTGTCCAGGTTCACCGGCGCATTCATGATGCCGTCCCAGGTTTTCTGCACATGCATGCGCGAGAAGGCCGAATACAGCGCTTCAAACGACGCCGCATTCATGGCGCTGGTGCAGATGTAGCCGCCGCCGAGGTAGACGATGTAGGGCACTTTCACGTCGCCCATCTGCACCTGGCCCACCAGCGCGCCCAGGCCATAACCAAAAGCCACCAGCGCGATCAGCGGGTCGGCAATGTTGCCCATGATGCTTGGGATGGCGAGTTTGCGCCATACCAAGAGGTTGCGCAGGAACACCGGCCACCAGCGCATGGAGAGCTCGGGAGCGCGCCAGACGCCGGTACGAATTGTTGCGGGCACTGGAATGGTAGGCGTGTTCATGCGTCCTCCCGGATTTGACGGCCTGTGAGTTTGAGGAACAGGTCCTCCAGATTGGCCGGCCGGTGCAAGGTGCGCAACTGGGAGTGTTCGGCCAGGGCGTCCATCAGCTGTTTCGCGTTCTGGGTGTAGAAAAACACGGTCTCGCCGCTCACCTCAACCCGTTGCGCCAGTGCTTTCAGGGGCGAGTCGACCAGGCCCAGTGCGCCGTTGCCGTACACCTCCACCACGTCGGGCTCCAGGTACTGCGCGATCAGCTCGCGCGGTTTGCCTTCAGCGATTTTTTTGCCGTGGTCAAGCACCAGCAGGCGCGAACACAGGCGCTCGGCTTCGTCCATGAAGTGTGTCGTCAGCAAGATCGATTTGCCTTGCTGAAGCAGGGTTTGCAGGCGCTCCCACATCAGGTGGCGGGCCTGCGGGTCCAGCCCGGTGGTGGGCTCGTCGAGCAGCAGCAGTTGCGGGTCGGTGACGAGTGAGCGCGCCAGCGAGAGGCGGCGCTTCATGCCGCCAGACAATTCTCCCGGCTTGGCGTCTTTTTTGTGGGTGAGCGCGGCAAACTCCAGCAGCTTTGGAATGCGCGCCCGGATGTCGGCGTCTTTCATGCCGAAATAACGGCCATACACCAGCAGGTTTTCGGCGCAGCTGAAATCCGGGTCAAGCGTGTCGGCCTGGCTGACCACACCAAGCTGAGCCTTGATGGCCAGGGCGTCCTGCGGCATGGTGAAGGCGGGTTTGCCGGCAAATTGGTAACACACGCTGCCCGCGTCCGGGTCGGTAAGGCCCAGGCACATGCGGATGGTGGTGGTTTTGCCCGCACCGTTGGGGCCTATCACGCCCAGGCATTCGCCTGCGGCGATGGTGAAGGACACGTTGTCGACCACGGTGGCGTCGCCGTAGCACTTTTTCAGGTTTTTCGCTTCAAACAGGGGTTGATTCATGTCATGGAAATCAGGAAATTTGGAATTTTCCAAGCCTTGGCAGTGCATACTTCCAAAAATATGCCTGCATGGACAAATCCCTGATTCTCAGACAAAAAGCGATGCCCGCCAAAACTTCACCGACCCAACTGGCAACTGCCTCGTCGTCACCAGCGGTCAGCGCAACCACCTTGTTGCCGCTGAACGCCCAATTGACCCACCAGTCCCGGTTGCTGGAGATCACCCTGGGCAGCATCAGCCAGGGCATCTTCATGATCGATGGCGATGGCCGCGTGAGCACCTTCAATGCCCGTGTGTGCGAGCTGCTGGACTTGCCACCGAGCCTGCTGGAAACCCGGCCCACCCTGCAGGAGATCACGCTTTTCCAGCTGGACCGGGGTGATTTCGGCATCGAATCGGAACTGCTCAGCTCAGCGGCACGCGCCCACATCAAGGCCACCAGTCACGCCGCCACACCCGAAGCGTATCTGCGGGTTACGCGCAATGGCCCGGCCAGTTACCTGCGCAAGACCCACACCGGCCGCGTGCTGGAAATCAAAACACAGGTACTCGCGTCGGGTGCGATGGTCCGTACTTTTGCGGACGTCACGGACTATGTCGAAGCGGACCAGGCCAGGTCCCGCCTGCGCCTGCTCCTGGAAGCCACGCAGTCGATGGCGGGTGTCGGCGGCTGGGAAGTAGACCTCGCCAGCGGCCAGGTGTTCTGGACCGAGGAGATGCATCGCCTGCTCGATACCACAGCACAGAGCTTCACGCCAAGCATTGCCACCTCGTATGACTTTTTCACGCCGGCATCGGCCAAAAGAATCAAGCGAACTTTTGCAGCGGCCAAGGACGCCACGGTGCCGGTCGAGATGGACCTGGAAATGGTCACCGCCACAGGCAGGCCGATCTGGGTGCACTCCAAAAGCATGGCAACCGTTGAACGCGGCAGGGTGGTCAAACGCACCTCGGTGATGCAGGACATCACAGATCGCAAACGGGCCGAAGCCGCATTGCGGGCCAATGAAGCCAATTTGCGGCAGATGACCTCCCAGGTTCCGGGCATGGTGTATCAGGTGCAAATGCTGCCCGACGGTACTCGCAAATACCATTTTGTCAGCGACGGTGTGCGCGAGCTGTACGGCGTGGAACCCGAGGCCGTGCTGACCAATTCCGCCTTGCTGGAAGGCTTCCGCCACCCGGACGATCACGTCGCCGTCGACGAGGAGATGCGCCGCGCGCTGACCTCGGGCGCACCACTGACGACCCAGTTTCGCCTGCGTTTTGGCAATGGGCGCGTCAAGTGGGTGGAAATGTCCTCTTCCGGTGTCAGCTCGCCCGGCGGCGGATTTGTGCGCAGCGGCGTGATGATCGACGTCACCGCACGCAAACGGGCTGAGGCCGAGTTGCTGGAAACCGAGGCCCTGTGGAAGCTGGCCCTGGACAGCACTGGCGACGGCGTGTGGGACTGGCATATCCAGACCGGCGTCGAGGTTTACTCCACCCGTTACCTTGAAATGTATGGGTATGGACCCGGTGAATTGGCGAACCGGGCCGACGCCTCCGATGCCCGCACCCACCCCGATGACATTGAGCAGATGCTGCGCGACCGCCAAGCACATTTTGACGGCTTGACCCCCACCTACATCAACGAGCACCGAATCCGCTGCAAGGACGGCAGCTACAAATGGATTCTGATGCGCGGCGCTGTGATCGCGCGCGACGCCGATGGCAAGCCCTTGCGGATGATCGGCACCCACACCGACATCACCGGGCGCAAACAGTCTGAGGCGCTGATCTGGAAACAGGCCAACTTTGACGCACTGACCGGCCTGCCCAACCGCCGCATGCTGCGCGACCGGCTTGAGCATGACATCAAGAAATGCCGTCGCGATGGCCTTCATCTGGCCATACTTTTCATCGATCTGGACCATTTCAAGGAAGTCAACGACACCCTGGGTCATGACAAGGGCGATCTGCTTCTGGTTGAGGCTGCGCGGCGCATCTGCGCCTGCGTGCGCGAATCGGACACGGTGGCACGCATGGGCGGCGACGAGTTCACGGTGGTGTTGCCAGACATGAAAGACGTCCCGCACCTGGAGCGCATCATCCAGGGCATCCTCCATGCCATGGCCACCGTTTTCCAGCTTGGCGACGAACAGGTTTTCGTGTCGGCCAGCATCGGCATCACGATTTACCCGCTGGATGGCGCGGCGGTCGAAAGCCTGTTCAAGAACGCCGACCAGGCGCTCTACGTGGCCAAGGGCGCGGGCAGAAACCGTTTCAGCTTTTTCACGCGCACATTGCAGGAAGAGGCGCAAAACCGCCTGCGCCTGACCCAGGACCTGCGCACCGGGCTGGCCCAAAAGCAGTTCACCATGGTCTACCAGCCCATCGTTGAGCTCGACACCGGCAACATCCACAAGGCCGAAGCCCTGATGCGCTGGCAACACCCGGTGCGGGGGCAGATCAGCCCGGCCGAGTTCATCCCCATCGCCGAGGCCAGCGGCGTCATCGTGGACCTGGGCAACTGGGCGTTTGACCAGGTGGCCCGCCAGGTTTGTTATTGGCGCGGCGCACTGGACCCCGAGTTTCAGATCAGCGTCAACAAGTCTCCGGTGCAGTTCCACCACGTCAGCGACGGGCACAGCGCCTGGCTTGAACAGCTGGGCACGCTGGGGCTGCCCGGCTCGGCCATCGCGGTCGAGATCACCGAAGGCCTGCTGCTCGACGCCG
>JANNMM010000170.1:0-4214 GCA_031397915.1 Rhodoferax sp.
AGGAGGCGCGCGACCTGTCGCGGCAAGACAAACGGGCGCTTCACGCGCCGGGTGACACGCAGGCAGCCGCGTGGGCTTCAGAGTCCGGCGGCGCGATCAGCCGTCCCACGCCCTGCCCCTGTGACAGGCGCAGTTCCGCGAACTCGCTCAGTGCGTAGTAAAGTAACTTCCACTCAAGGGGCTAGCATGACAAGTACTCAAGCACTTCAAAAGCAGATCGCACAACTTCCGGCGCTGGATCGCATTGCGTTGGTCGAAGACATTCTGCAAGGGCTGGACACGTCAGACACCGCAGTCGATGCCCTCTGGGCAACGGAAGCGGAGAGCCGTCTTGCGGCTTACAAATCGGGGCAGATCAAGGCGATTCCGCTGTCTGAGGTTTTGGCCAAGTACAAATTGTCATGAGTTTCAGTTTGCTGCCTCAAGCGCAAAGTGAACTCGATGAGGCATACGACTGGTATGAATCACAGGCAAACGGGGTGGGCGAGCGATTTTTGGCAGAGGCAGTTCACGCGTTTGGCCTGATTCAAAAATTTCCCGATGCATGGCACCCCCCTGAGCGCCAACACCCGGGTCTGCCGATTGAAAAGGTTTCCTTATGGTGTCGTCTACGCCGTCGAAGGCGAGGGCGTGATCGTTGTTGCGGTAGCCCATCTGCATCGCAAACCTGGATATTAGGGCGAAAGACTGCAAACAGGAGCAGACCGTGATTAAAGTGCTCAATGCCCGTTTGTTGGATGCCTTCCGGCTGGAACTGGATTTCAGCGACCACACCCAGGGCGTGTTCGACGCTGGTGCTTACCTTGCAGCCCGTTCTGGGTCGTTGCTGGACAAGTTGCGGGATCCGGCCTATTTCTGCCGCTTCTTCATAGACGCAGGCGCTTTGTGCTGGCCCAATGGATTGGAACTTTCCCCGGCCAAAGTTCATGAATTAGCGGGACTTCAAGCGGCGGCCTGACTTGTGCCGCCCAGGCTCTGAAGCCCATGCAGCTGCCGGAGGTAAAGAAGGAGGCGCGCGACCCGTTACGGCAAGGCTAACGGGCGCTTCACGCGCCGGGTGACACGCAGGCAGGTGCGTGGGCTTCAGAGCCCGACAGCGCAAATCAGACCTTCGCGCATTACACTCGATACCATGCTTCCCTCCCAGGCACTGTCCCTGCATCGCGCGCGTATCCGCGAGATTGCGCTCTCCCATCACGTGCGGGATGTGCGGGTGTTTGGCTCGGCCTTGCGCGGCGATGAAACAGAAGGAAGCGACCTCGATTTGCTGGTGGAGCCGACGGAATCGACCTCGTTGTTTGATATTGGCGCCATACGTTTTGAGTTGAAAAATCTTCTTGGCATCGAGGTGGATGTACTGACGCCAAACGGGTTGCCGGCAAAATTCCGCGATCAGGTGCTGCGCGAGGCCGTAGCGGTATGAGTCGCAAAGACTCATTGCGACTTGTCGATTTCCTGCAGCACATTCTGGAAGCCATCGACAACATAGCTGACTACACCGCAGACATGGATGCGATGGCGTTCAAAGCCGATCCAAAAACACGCGACGCAGTGATCCGGAATTTTGAAATCGTTGGCGAAGCATGCAACAGCGTGGTCAAGCTCGATCCGGAGTTTGCAACTGCCCATGCCGAAATGCCCTGGAGATTCGCCTATGAAATGCGCAATTCTTTGTCCCATGGATATTTCGCAGTGGATCTCGACATTGTCTGGCGGACCGCCCAGGAAAACTTGCCGCCGTTGCGGACACTTGTAGAAAAAATGCTCAATGAGAGTCTCGCCTAAAGCAGTGCGCTTCGACGACGACACCCTGTGGGTCAGTCTGCCTGACCCCGCGCACCCCAGGCTCTGAAGCCCAGCAGCGCTAAATGGCGGAAACTGTCCGGATTTAAATCGCCCGCGCCAGCACCGGAAACAGCTTCACCAGCCCGTCTGACATCACCTCCACCGCCAGCGCGGCCAAGATAAGCCCCATCAAGCGCGTCATCACGTTGATGCCGGTTTTGCCGAGCACGCGGGCGATCGGCTGGGCGGCGGCGAAACACAGCGCCGTGGCCAGGGCGATGACCAGGCCATAACCGACCAAGGTGGCCAATTGCGGAAAGGTTTTGGCCTTGTCGGCATAAATCACCACGGTGGACATGGTGGCCGGGCCAGTCAGGAGCGGAATCGTCAAAGGCACCACGGCGATGCTAGCGCGTGCGGCCGAACGGTCAGCGGTTTCCTGGATTTCTTCGGCGTTGGATTTGCCCTCGGCCGGTTGCGCGTTGAGCATGGCGAGCGACGAGGTCAGCAACAACATGCCGCCACCCACCTGAAAACTCGCCAGCGAAATGCTGAAAAAATTCAGAATCTGCAGGCCCGCCAGTGCGCTCACCGCAATCACGATGAAGGCGCTGGTGGACGAGATGAAGATCGTGCGCCGACGCTGCACGGTGGTGAAGTCCTGCGTGTAGTGGATGAAAAACGGCACGATCGCCAGCGGGTTGACGATGGCCAACAGCGTGATCAGCGGCTTGTAATCCATCACCTGCCCCCCGCCACGTCAATGAACGCGCCGGTGCAATAACTCGACTCCTCCGTCATCAGCCACACAATCGCCTGCGCCACTTCCATCGCCGTGCCGGGGCGTTGCACCGGCACCAGCGGAGCCAGCAGGCGCGCGCGGTCGGGCTCGCCGCCGCTGGCGTGGATCTCGGTGTCGATAATGCCCGGGCGCACGGCGTTGACGCGGATGCCCTCGGTGGCCACTTCCTTGGCCAGGCCAGTGGTGAAGGTGTCGATGGCGCCTTTGCTGGCGGCGTAGTCCGTGTACTGGCCCGAGCCGCCCAGGCGCGCCGCCACGCTGGAGAGGTTGACGATCACGCCACCCGTGCCGCCGTGTTTTGTGCTCATGCGCAACACCGCTTCGCGCGCACACAAAAAGCTGCCGATGACGTTGATGTCAAACATGCGTTTCAGGCGCGAGGCGCTCATGCCTTCAACCCGCGAGGCGACGTCGACTACACCGGCGTTGTTGACCAGCGCGGTGAGGCGGCCGAGTTGTTCGTCAATCGTTTTGAAGACGCGCAGGATATCGGCTTCAATGGCCACGTCGCCCTGCACGGCGACGGCGGTGCCGCCGGCGTCACGGATTTGTTGCACCACGGCTTCGGCTGCAGCGGCGTTGGACGCGTAGTTCACCGCCACCGCAAAACCGCGCTGCGCGGCCAGCAGACAGGTTGCGGCGCCAATGCCGCGCGAGCCACCGGTAACAAGTGCAACCGGTTGAACCGGCGTGGCGGGGTCTGCAGGGTCTTCAGGGCGTAGGGGTGCGGGATTCATGGGGCTCCTGTGCAGGTGTCGGGTTTTGGGCTGAAAATGCGCTTGGGCGTACGATGATATTAGCTGCACCCGCCACCCCACTCACCCCAAGGAGACTTTGTGAATTTCACCACCGACCTCACGTCCAGGGACGGTTTTGTCCTGCCCGCGTATGTGGCTGTACCCGAGCGCAAACCGCGCGGTTCCATTGTGGTGATGCAAGAGATTTTTGGTGTCAATGCGCACATCCGCGCGGTGGTGGATGGGTATGCCAAGGCCGGTTACCTGGCGGTCGCGCCGGCCACCTTCCACCGCATCAAGCCGGGCGTGGAACTGGGCTATAACGATGAGGACATGGCCACCGGCAGGGCACTCAAGACGGCGGTCGAAGCCAAGGCCAGCCCGGGCGGCGACTTGGTTACGCCGCTGGTGATGCAGGATATCCAGGCCGCCGTGAACTATGCCGCCACCGCCGGCAAGATGGCCACGCAAGACACCACCGTTGCTGGCGGCAAGGGCAGCAACGTCGGGGTGGTAGGTTACTGCTGGGGCGGCCTCCTGACCTGGCGCGCCGCCTGCCTCCTCACGGGCGTGAGCGCCGCCGTGCCGTATTACGGTGGCGGCATGACCGTGGGCACCGAGCCCGCGCGCAAGCCCAGATGCCCGGTGATGTGCCATTTTGGCGAGCTGGACAAACACATCACCCTGCCCACGGTGCAGGCCTTCCAGGCGGCGCAAAAAGACGTGGAAGTGAACATTTACGCGGCTGACCACGGCTTCAACTGCGACCACCGGGGTTCGTACAACGCCGCTGCCGCCGAGCTGGCACTGGAGCGCACTCTGGCATTTTTTGCCAACTACCTGCGTTGACGGCTCGCCAAACCGGGATTTAAAGGTGGATTTTTTGCAGT
>JANNMM010000215.1:0-8315 GCA_031397915.1 Rhodoferax sp.
ATTGTCGCTGCCGGCATCGCCTGGCCATCGTCGACGCTCTTCCTTTCAAAATTCATGCCGTCTCCCAATCTCCACCCCATGGTCAATGTGGCCGTCAAGGCCGCGCGCGAAGCCGGGAAAATCATCAACCACGCCGCGCTGGACGTCGAATCCGTGCGCGTTTCCCAGAAACAGGTGAACGATTTCGTCACCGAGGTCGACAAGGCGGCTGAAGCCATCATCATCGAAACCCTGCTCACGGCCTACCCCGGCCACGGCATTCTGGCTGAAGAATCAGGTCGCGAACACGGCGCCAAAGACTCCGACTTCGTCTGGATCATCGACCCGCTTGATGGCACCACCAACTTCATCCACGGCCTGCCGGTGTATTGCGTCAGCATTGCGCTGGCGGTCAAAGGCAAGATCGAGCAGGCGGTGGTGTATGACCCCACCCGCAACGACCTGTTCACCGCCACCAAAGGGCGCGGCGCCTTTTTGAACGACCGGCGCATCCGCGTCTCCAAACGCATCCGCATGAACGAAAGCCTGGTTGCAACCGGCTTTCCCTTTCGCCCCGGCGATGATTTCCAGACTTACCTGGCCATGATGGCCGAGGTGATGCCGCGGTGCGCCGGCCTGCGCCGCCCCGGCGCCGCAGCGCTCGATCTGGCCTACGTAGCGGCGGGCCGCACCGAAGCGTTTTTTGAAGCCGGCCTGCAGATCTGGGATATGGCGGCAGGCTCGCTCCTGGTCACCGAAGCAGGCGGCCTGGTGGGCAACTTCACCGGCGAAGCGGATTTTCTGGAGCACAAGGAATGTCTCGCCGGCACCCCCAAAATCTATGCGCAGCTGGTGCCGCTCCTGGGCAAATACAGCAAGTTCGCCGGCGTCGCCGACAAGAGCGCTGCTGAAAAATCGAAATTGCGCCTGCCCCGCGCCTCCTGACGCGGCGTTCTGGGCCTTCTGTGTCGGCCTTCTGCTAGATCAGGCTCAGGTTCAGTGACTCGGACTCGGTCGCTACAAAGCTGATCGCCAGGTCGGCCAGGTTGATTTCGGCCACCGGCAGCGGCAGGCCAAACAAATACCCCTGAAACGACTCGCACCCGTGGCGCGCCAGAAACTCGCGCTGCCCCGTCGTCTCCACGCCTTCGGCCACCACCGAAAGGCCCAGGCTGTGCGCCAGCGCGATGATGGTCTTGGCGATGGCCGCGTCGTTTGGGTCCGTCAACACGTCGCGCACAAAAGACTGGTCGATCTTCAGTTCGTCCAGTGGCAGCTGCCGCAGGTAGGAAAGCGAGGAGTAACCGGTGCCAAAATCGTCCAGCGCAAAACGCACGCCCGATTCGCGCAGCTGGCCCATCTTCTTGCCGGTGTCCTGGATATCGCCCAGCAGCAGGCTCTCGGTGAGTTCCAGTTTGAGCAGGTTGGCGTTGGCACCACTCTGTTTGAGCATGCGCATGGTCTCGGCGACAAAATCAGCCTCGTGAAACTCGCGCGCGCTGATGTTGACGGAGAGCGTGAGGTACTTCGTCAACGGGTCTTCTGCCCATTCCACCAGCTGGGCGCAGGCGGTCTTGAGTACCCACTGGCCAATCGGCAGGATCAGGCCGGTCTGCTCAGCGACCGGAATGAACTGGTTGGGTGGCACCAGACCACGCTGCGGGTGGTGCCAGCGCACCAGTGCCTCAACGCCAGTGACTCGGCCCTGATGGCTCACCACCGTCTGGTAATGCAGCACCAGCTCGCCGCGCTCCAGCCCATGGCGCAGGTCCACCTCCAGCGCCGCGCGCTGGGTCACCGCGGCCTGCATTTCCGGGTCAAAAAAGCGCAGGGTATTGCGGCCGGCGGACTTGGCCTGGTACATCGCCAGGTCAGCGCGCTTGAGCAATTCATCGACACCGTCGACCTGGCCGCTGAATACCGCGATGCCAATGCTTGGGGTGCTGTAGTGCGTTTTGCCGCCCAGCTCAAAGGGCAGGTTCAGTGTGGCCAGGATTTTTTCGGAAACGGTTTTGACCTGATCACTGGCGCCTTTCAGGTCGCCCTGGAGGTCTTCGAGCATCACGACAAATTCGTCGCCGCCAAAACGCGCCACCGTGTCGCCCTGGCGGATGCAGGTGACCAGCCGGTTGGCCACGCGCTCGAGAAGCTGGTCGCCGACATCGTGGCCCATGGTGTCGTTGAGGTCCTTGAAGTTGTCCAGGTCAATGAACAGGAGCGCGCCGTGTTTCTGGTTTCGTCCGCTGACGACCATCGCCTGCGCCAGGCGGTCCAGCAGCAGGCGGCGGTTGGGCAGGCCGGTCAACGTATCGTAGAACGCCAGGCGCTGCGACTCATCTTCCCGGCGTTTTTGTTCGGTGATGTCGGTGCCGACACCCCGGTAACCGCAAAAATTTCCTTCAGCGTCAAAAATCGGCATGCCACCGATCGAGATCCAGCGCACCTCGCCATTGGCTCCCGGGCGCTGAAATTCAAGGTTGCGAAAGGTCTGATGCGATTCAAGCAGGGCCCGGTGCGCGGCCCATTGCTCGGGTGACACCCCGATCACACCTGTTTCCCATCGCGTTTTGCCGATAAATTCGCTTTCGGGGAAGTGGCCGGCTGAAAACGTGTCACCAACGACTTTCACGAAGCGGAAGTTTTCATCCTGCTCCCAGAACCAGTCAGAGGACAGCGCTGTCAGGCTGCGAAAGCGCGCTTCGCTGCGGTGAAGCGCCGCCTGCGCCTCGACAAAGTGGGTGACATCGGCAAAGGTGCGCACGACGCCGCCGTCTGCCAGGGCCCGGCTTTTGACCTCCAGGGTGCGCCCCGATCGGGTCTTGCGCAAGTACTCCTTGGGGCCCAGATGGACCGGCTGGCTATCGATCAGGGGTCTGGCGGTGGTTTCAACCCACTCGGAATCCTTGCCAAAGTCACCGCGCGCCCGTTGGTAGGCCAGCATTTCGGCGCCGTCGGCGAAGTTGTCCATCACCGTCTGGTCGATGTCCAGCAGCTTCAGCAGTCGCTGGTTGTACTGGGTGATTTTCGAGGTCGCGTCCAGGGTCAAAATGCCCTGCGACATGTTGTCCAGGGCAATCGACAGCTTGCGTGCCTTTTCATCGACCAGGGCGCGGGTTCTTTCCAGCTCGTCGAGTTGGAGTTTCCGGGTGGTGACATCGGTCATCGAGCCCGTCCACAAAATCGATCCATCCGGCTCACGCTCGGGCAGGCTGTCGCCAAAAAGCCAAAGGGTTTCACCGCCCGGCAGCACAACACGGAATTCGTGGCGCCAGGGCGCCATACTTTTGGCGGAGGCATGGATGGTGCGCCACACATCCTCCATGTCGTCCGGGTGCAGGCGCTCAAAAGCGATTGCCGCGTTGCCGATCAGGTCTTTGGGCGTTACGTCAAAAGCCTGGCGGATGGCCTGTGAGACAAAGTTGAAATGCCAGGTGCCATCGGTTCTCAGGCTGAACTGGTACAGGAACACCGGCACCCGGGCGGTCAGCTTTTCAATGAAAGCCAGTTTGTCCCGCACCGCCTGGGCGGATTTTTTTTCGTCCGTCACGTCGGTGAATGAGCTCAACACGTGGGGCACACCGTTCCAATTGAAGCGGGTGGCATTGAAGCGGATGGTTCGCCGAGCGCCCCCCTTCACGAAAACGGCGGTTTCGATCACAGTGGAAGCCGGTTCGCCCTGGAGTGTCTTGAGGGCCTCAACGCGCTGCGCGGCATCGGTCCAGATGCCCAGGTCCAGTGCAGTCTTGCCAACCGCTTCTTCGCGGGTGTAGCCCATGAAGTTCACCCAGGCGTCGTTGACCTTGAGCAGCAGCCCGTCATCCATTCGGGTCAAGGTTGCAGGAAGGGTGTTGTTCTGGAAGGCGGCGGCAAAAAGCGCCAGGCCGAACTGGGCGTCAAGCGCGTCATCGAAGGCCGGGGTGGAGTTTGGGCGGCTCATTCCGTTGCTATGGTTTTTGATACCCGATTATGAAGGGTAATCTAGCCCGCTTCCACGACGACGGCCTGGAAATGTTGCTTTACCCCGCCAGCCCCACAAATACATTCTGGACGTCGTCGTGCGCATCGATGGCGGCCAGAAAGGCTTCGACCTCTTCGAGTTGCCCGACCTCCAGGCTCGCCGGGTCAACCGGGTTCTTGGGCCGGTATCCCAGTTTGGCCGACAACACGCTGAACCCTTGCGCGGGTAGCGCGCGGCCGACCAGGTCAAGGTCGGTGGCGTCGGTCAGAAACAGGGTGACGCCTTTTTCCTCGCCCGCCTCAAAATCCTGTGCGCCGGCCTCGATGGCGGCGACTTCGGGGTCTGATCCGGCTACAGCAGCTTCAGCTTCGATCAGGCCGACATGGTCAAAGTCCCAGGCTACAGAGCCCGAGGTGCCGAGCTGCCCCTTGCGGAACAGCACCCGCATTTCAGGCGCCGTGCGGTTCACATTGTCGGTGAGGCATTCCACCATCACGGGTACGCGGTGCGGCGCAAATCCTTCGTAGATCACGTGCTCAAAATGCACCGTTTCGCCCGTGAGCCCGGCACCCTTCTTGATGGCGCGCTCCAGCGTTTCCTTTGGCATCGAGACCTTGCGCGCCTGTTCCACCACCAGCCGAAGGCGCGAGTTCGAAGCGGGGTCAGCGCCGCTTCGCGCGGCGATCATGATGTCTTTGGACAGGCGACCAAACAGCTTGCCTTTGGCATTGGCTGCCAGTTCCTTGCCTTTTGCTTTCCACTGCGCACCCATGTCTTGTTTTCCTTGCGGTTGTTCCGCGCCGTGGCGCTGGCCTGATTCGATGTGAATGGGTTTATACACCCTGGCGGCATGACAAAATCCACGCACCTTGAACCCCGATCCCGCTCTCGCCGCCCACACCCCCATGATGCAGCAGTACCTGGCCCTCAAAGCCGGGTACCCAGAAACGCTGCTGCTGTACCGCATGGGCGACTTCTACGAGCTGTTTTTTGGCGATGCCGAAAAAGCCGCACGCCTGCTCGACATCACGCTCACGCAGCGCGGCCAGTCTGCGGGGCAACCGGTGGTGATGGCGGGTGTGCCTTTCCATTCGGTGGAAACTTACCTGGCGCGCTTGATCAAGCTCGGCGAATCAGTGGCGATTTGCGAGCAGGTCGGCGAAGTCACCGGAAAAGGGCCGGTCGAGCGCAAGGTGGTGCGTGTCGTCACACCTGGCACCCTCACCGATTCGGAGCTGCTCAGCGACAAGAGTGAAGCCATTTTGCTGGCCGTGTATCAGGGCCCACGCAACAGTTGCGGTCTGGCCTGGCTCTCGGTGACGCAGGGCCTGGTGAACCTGGCCGAGTGCGCGCTGGACGATTTGGCCACGTGGGTCGCAAGGGTGGCGCCCAGCGAGTTGATTTACGGTGCGGGCGCCACGCCGGCGTTTGAGGCGCGCCTCAAAAACCTGGGCACGGGCCTGAGTGTGACGGTGCGCCCCGATTGGCAATTCGACAGCACACTTGGGCAAACCCGGCTGCTTGAAGCGCTCAAGGCCGCCAGCCTCGCCGGCTGGAACGCGCAAGACCTGCTGCTGGCGCACGCTGCCGCTGCCGGGCTGCTGGCCTACGCCGAACACACGCAGGGCCGCGCCCTCACCCATGTACACGGCGTGCGTGTGCAGCGGGATGACGAGTTGATCGGCCTCTCACCCGTGACGCGGCGCAACCTGGAGCTGACGCAAACCCTGCGCGGCGAAGACTCGCCCACGCTCTTCTCGCTCCTGGACACCTGCCAGACCGGCATGGGCAGCCGCCTGTTGAAACAATGGCTGCTGCAGCCCGAACGCGAGCGCACGCAGGCCCAGTTGCGCTTAAGCGCGATCGCCGCGCTGCGCGGTGAATCACCCAAGGGCCGTACGGACGGTTCATCTGCCGGCCCAGCCAGCAACCTGTGGCAAAAATTGCGCCTGCAACTCAAAGGCAGCAGCGACGTGGAGCGCATTACCGCACGCATCGCGCTGCAACAGGTGCGTCCGCGCGAACTTGTTGGCCTGCAACTGACGCTACAAAAAACGCAGCTATTGGCTCCCATTATCCGAGACGTGGAGCTCTATTTAACTCAGATATCGGCAGATTTGACGCCTCCTGCCGGTTGCGCCGACCTGCTGGCCCGCGCCATCACCCCCGAGCCCGCCGCACTGGTACGCGACGGCGGCGTCATCGCCAGCGGCTTCGATGCCGAGCTGGACGAACTGCGTGCGATCCAGACCAACTGCGACGGCTTTTTGCTCGACCTGGAAACCCGCGAGCGCGCCCGCACGGGGATCGCCAACCTGCGCGTGCAGTTCAACAAGGTGCATGGCTTTTTCATCGAGGTCACGCAGGGCCAGGCCAGCAAAGTGCCCGACGACTACCGCCGCCGCCAGACGCTCAAAAACGCCGAGCGTTTCATCACGCCCGAGCTGAAAACCTTTGAAGACAAGGCCTTGAGCGCCCAAGAGCGCGGGCTGGCCCGCGAAAAGTGGCTGTACGAACAGTTGCTCGACCAACTGCAGGCTCACGTACCCGCCCTGCTGCGCGTGGCACGTGCGCTGGCAGCGCTCGATGTGTTGTGCGCCCTCGCTGAACGGTCACTCACGCTCGACTGGCGCGCCCCGCAGTTTGTGCGCGAGCCTTGCATCGACATCGAGGCCGGCCGCCACCCGGTGGTGCAAATGCGCCTGGCTGAATCTTCGAGCGGCAACTTCATCGCCAACGACACACGGTTGGGGCCCAAAGCCCGCATGCAGATCATCACAGGCCCCAACATGGGCGGCAAATCAACCTACATGCGGCAGATCGCGGTGATCGTGTTGCTGGCCAGCATTGGCAGTTACGTGCCCGCCGCCGCCTGCCGCCTCGGGCCGATCGACGCCATCCACACGCGCATTGGTGCATCGGATGATCTAGCCGGCGGACGCTCCACGTTCATGCTGGAAATGACCGAAGCCGCGAATATTTTGAATAACGCCACAGCGCATAGCTTGGTGCTGATGGATGAAATCGGCCGTGGCACGTCCACTTTTGACGGCCTCGCACTGGCCGGTGCCATCGCCAGCCAGTTGCACGACAAGACCCGTGCCTTTACGCTCTTCGCCACGCATTATTTTGAGCTGACCGAGTTCCCGGCGAAACACCACCAGGCGATGAACGTGCACGTCAGCGCCGTCGAATCGGGCCAGGACGTTGTCTTTCTGCACCAGATCGAACCCGGCCCGGCCAGCAAGAGTTACGGCATCCAGGTCGCGCGCCTCGCAGGCATGCCCGCGGCACTGGTGAACCAGGCCCGCCAGACACTGAACGCGCTTGAAGCGCAAGCCATCGATGCCCGCGCGCAAGTGGACCTCTTCGCGCCGCCGCCCGCAGTCGAGCCCACCCCCGCGAGTGCGGTAGACAAGGCCCTGGCGGCCATTGACCCTGATGCTTTGAGCCCGCGTGAGGCGCTGGAGCTGGTGTACCGGCTCAAGACCCTTCACCGTGCCGATCAGCAGAAAAGTTAGAAAAACAGGATGCTATTATTTATATAGCGACAAACGCATATTTTTCGTGACTTAAGTGCCTGGAAATATTGGAATATTGCACTTTTTGACTCAAAATCCCAAGTTGTTAACACCCATGTTAACTTTTTACAAAATGCCCTTGATCATCTTCTCCCACGCCAACAGTTTCCCGGCCAGCACCTACCGCGTGATGTTCAAAAGCCTGCGGGCGCGCGGCTTCACGGTGAAGGCGATTGACAAGCTGGGGCACGATCCGGCTTACCCGGTCACGAGCAACTGGCCGCATCTGGCCAAGCAGGTGGCAGACTTTGCCGCTGCCGAAATCGACAAGGCCGGTGAAGGGGCGTATCTGGTGGGGCATTCACTGGGTGGCTTTTTGAGTGTGATGGTGGCGGCGCGGCACCCCGGGCTGGGCAGCCACGGCGTGAAGGGCGTGTTGCTGCTGGATTCGCCACTGGTCAGCGGCTGGAAGGCGGCGGGCCTGGCGATGGCCAAAGGCACGGGCTGGGTCGGGTCCGTCTCACCCGCGCGCATCAGCAAGACACGCCGCACCCACTGGCCCACACGCGCGGCGGCGCTGCAGGCCTTCCAGGCCAAAAAAGCCTTTGGGCGCTGGGAGCCGCAGGTGCTCAAGGACTACATCGCGCATGGTTTTGAAGAGGAAAACGGCACGCTGGTGCTGGGTTTCAACCGCGAGATCGAAACCGCGATCTACAACACCGTGCCGCACAACCTGGAAAACCTGCTCAGACGCCACCCCTTGCAGTGCCCGGTCGCCTTCATCGGTGGCACCCATTCACGCGAGATGAAGCAGGTGGGCATGGCGCTCACCGAAAAAATCGCCCAGGGCCGCATCA
>JANNMM010000222.1:0-11552 GCA_031397915.1 Rhodoferax sp.
AGGCCAGCAGCAACTTCCGCAGCCTTTGCGTAATTGAGCTGAAAGGACTGGGTCCGCAAATTCTCGAGTCCTTCAAGCGCCACATTCGACTCGCGCTCAAGTTTTTCCTTGGCGGCAATCTCGTCACGAGGCGCAATCCAGAGCACATTGCCGTTTTTCTTGACCCCGAGACCTTTGGCCTGCAAGATTATTTCAAGCGCCTGGTCCCAGGGAACGTCCTGAAGGCGCAGGGTGACTGAGCCGGCGACAGAGTCCGAAGTCACAATGTTGAAATTGGTGAAATCAGCGATCACCTGCAGCAGAGAACGCACCTCGATGTTCTGGAAATTGAGTGAGAGTTTTTGCCCGGTGTAGCCGACGCCTTGTGTCAGTTTGCCCGGGTCCACTTTCTGAAGCTTGACCTCAACCACAAACTGCTCGTCACTCTGGTAGGCGCTGTGTTCCCAGGCACCTTTAGGTTCAATCACCATCCGTACGCGGTCACCGGATTGAAAGGTTGTAACGGTTTGCACTGGCGTCCCGAAATCAGCCACATCAAGCCGCCTGCGCAATCCTTCCGGCAGGGTGGATTTCATGAACTCAACCACAAGTGTTTGCCCCTGCTGGCGGATGTCCACGCCGACCTGGTTGCTCGGCAGAGACACAATCACGCGCCCTGAGCCGTCTGCGCCACGCCGGAAATCCAGGTCCTTGATGGGTTGAGTGTCACGGGTTTGAACCGGAGAAAATGCGGGCGCGGCAGCGGCCGCGGGTGCCGCACTGCCAGCCACCTGGCCGAGCACCAACAGCAAAGTCTTGCCTTGCAGTTCGGCTTTATAGGCCGCCGCCTGCTTGAGATTGACCACCACACGCGTCCGGTCGCCCGCCTGCACCACACTCACGGACCGAAGGTTGCCCTGATTGATCTCAACGGTGGACCGGCCCATGGCATTCGCAACCCCCGGGAAGTCAAGGGCGATTCGGGCTGGTGATTGAATGGTGAAACCCGTCGGAATTGCCGCCAATGGCTGAGACAGGTCAATGCGGACAACCTCGGTTCCCCCTTGCACGGAACCTGAAATGGCTTCAATACTGGTTTGCGCCTGAGCACCGAGCGCGAATAGAACAGTTGATATAAAAAAACCCGCTCGTCTCCAAATACTCATTGCCAAGTACCCATTTTGATTCTTCATTTTGACCTCTCTTGCAACTGCAACTTTGCAGGGCGTTCTATCCACTCGCCAACAGCGTCTTGCACGATTTCACGCAAGATGATTTCGGTTTCCGCAATTTTGTTGACCCGACCGTAGTTTTGCCCCAAATAGTTGCCAGGGCGGATTTGGTACAGCAGGTTGTCTACCTTGACCAGGGCCACGGGCTGACCACCGCGCATCACGCTGCCAACCATTGACAGCGCATCCAGTGGATAAGCCTCCAGGGCCTCCTTGCGGCGGGCCAGTTCTGGCGCTACAAGGGCCGCGTTGGCCGTGGCCTGAGTGGCCTCGCCCTTGAGCGCCTGGGTCAGTTTTTCGCGGCTGAACGGCTCCACGGAACCCGCTTGCTGATAACTCTCGGGCTTGAACTGTTTGGGCTCGGATATGGGCGCAACCTTGGGCCGGATCTGACTCTTCTGCGTCGCCATCCATTGGCGCAATTCACCTTCGCTCGAATAGCTGCAGGAAGCCAGAACCACCAGCCCGGCAATGACAGGCAAAATTCGCGGCCACATCGACATCAAGCCACTCATTTTTTCGCCCCCTTCGGCGTCACTGCTTTGCGTTGTGCCGCTATTTCGTCTTGATCGAGGTACCGGAAGGTTCGGGCCGAGGCCCTCATGCTCAGGGTGTTGTCCCGCACAGGCGTAATTTCGAGATTGTTGAGGGTCACAATTCTTGACAGGTTGGCGATGTCTGAGGCGAAGGAGCCCATGTCATGGTAGCGGCCAGTCACGCGCACCTCGATCGGCAACTCGGCGTAATACTCCTTGACGGCCACGCTGCCGGGCCTGAACAACTCAAATTGCAGGCTACGGCCCAAGCCCGCCTGGTTGATATCAGACAGCAAAGCATCCATTTCAGCTTTGCTGGGCAATTGCTTTTCAAGCTGGGTCACGTATTGCTGAACCTGTTCACGCTGCTTTTTGAGCGCGTCCAGGTTAACCGCCTTGACCAGCTTGGTTGTGTAGTCTTCGCGTAATTTGACTTCGGTCGCCTGCTCCTTGGCCAGCTCTTCCTCGGAGTTGACGAGCCAGGCGAACCAAAGGCCCACGACGACCAAAACACAGGTCAATAGAAGCAGGGCATTGCGTGGCAGCGCCGGCCAGACCGAGGGGTCTCTCGGATCAAGGTTGCGAAACTGGCTGGCGATTTTTTCCTGCACGGCCGCAAAATCGGCTTTCTGCGGTGCTTTTTCTGATTTGGTGGCCATATGGAGCGCCTTATTTCTTCTGCGGCGCCGACGCCGCTGCAACCGGCACAGCTGCGACTGAGCCTGTTGCTTGGGCTGCTTGGGCTGCTTGGGCTGTTTGTGCCGCTTGTAATGCTTTTTGCGCGTCGCTGGAGCGAACGATGCGAACCCGAATATTGAAGTTCGCCACGCGTTTTTGCTCACGCGGATTCAAGGAAACGTTGCCCGCCACAATTTCAACCAGCTCGGGTTTGCTGAACCAGGGGCTGTTGTTGGCCAAATTGCGCAAGAGTTCGGATACCCGTTCATTGGATTGCGCCACACCTTGCAGGGTCACCAGTTGGTTGTCCTGCTTCATGGAGCCGATGTAAACCCCGTCCGGCAACTGCTTGACCAATTCGGTCAACATGTAAACCGGTTGGTTGCGTTCGGCCTGCAAATCCTCCACGGCCTGCTGGCGCGCGCGCAAGGCCGCAATTTCAGCTTCCAGCCCGGCTATATCCTTGATTTGCCCCTCTAGCACCTTGATCTCGGTGCTCAGCAGGTTGTTTTTTTGCTGCTGACCCGAAATTTGGGCTTGGTACCACAGAAAAATCCCGCCCGCAATCAGGCCTCCAAGCAAAGCGGAAGCGCCCAGCGAGAGGTTGAAGAAATCGCGCCTCTGTTTGCGCGCGGCTTCCCGGTGGGGAAGCAGGTTGATCAAAATCACTGCATGAACCTCCGCAGCGCCAGGCCGCACGAAGTCAGGTAAGAAGGCGCCTCACGCGTCATTTTTTTCAGCCGCACGCCGTCGCCCATTTCCATACCTTCGAAAGGGTTGAGCAGGTTGCAGGTGAACGTGGTGTGTTGGCTGACGGCAGCCGTCAACCCTGGAAGTGCCGCTGATCCGCCTGCCAGCAGGATGTAGTCAACCTTGTTGTGGGGGGTGCTGGTGAAGAAGAACTGCAAGGCACGCCCAATCTCCTGCACCATGCTCTCCACAAAGGGTTTGAGCACACTGGATTCGTAATCGTCCGGCAACTCGCCGCTACGCTTCTTGGTCTCGGCCTCCTCCAGCGAAAACCCGTACTGGCGAACGATCAGCTGAGTGAGCTGGGCTCCGCCGAAGGCCTGATCACGGTCGTACAAGACCTCGTCATCACGCAAAACCTGCATGCTGGTGGTCAAGGCGCCCACTTCAAACAGGGCCACGATGGTGCCCGCGCCTTTGTTGGGCAGGCTTTCAATCAGGCGCCCGGTTGCCAGGCGTGAGGCAAAAGATTCAACGTCGATCACAACCGGCTTGAGACCCGCCGCCTCTGCCAGACCCTGAATGTCCTGTACTTTTTCGCGGCGGGAGGCTGCGATCAACACGTCGAGGTCCCCGGCAGAAGCGCTGCTCGGGCCGATCACGCAAAAGTCCAGACTCACTTCGTCCAGCGGAAACGGGATGTACTGGTTGGCCTCGGTCTCCACCTGGAGTTCAAGCTCCAGATCGGTCAGCCCACCGGGCAAGATGATCTTTTTCGTGATGACGGCAGACGGCGGCAGCGCCATCGCCACGTTTTTGGTCTTGGTGCCGCTTTTTTTGACCAGCCGGCGCACGGCTTCGGCCACCTCGTCAAATTTTTCGATGTTGCCATCGGTGATCCAGCCGCGCTCAAGTGGTTCGATCGCACAACGGTCGAGTACCAGGTTGCCACCCTTGTCACGGCTCAGCTCTACCAGTTTGACACTGGAAGAACTGATGTCCAGGCCCAACATAGGTGCTGGCTGGCGGCTAAACAACGACCCCAATGAGATCAAGGCAATCCCCTGAAACATGCCGATTGAGAACCGGCGAAACTTAAGACTTCACTTGAATGCTATCAGTAAGCTCCTTGTCCCGCAAAGGATTTTTCGATTTTGGGTGCTATCAAACGTTGTCAAAAGCAGACGCTTGTAGGCCAGAGTGATCAAGCCAGGTTATGGGGAATTGGCGTTTGGCGCATCCCGGTAACAATGCCATACACCCTCAATTCCTGTAAGCCGTTTTCACTTTTTTATAATAGTGACGCGACCTTACCGCTTTTTTAATGCCTCCCTCCCCCACCCCAGACGCCAGCAACCGCAACACACCTGCAGAAAAGCATGGCCGCTACACCGGTTGGGGCCATACCTTGCTGCGCGTGGTCTATTGGAGCGCGGGGCTGCTGTTGGCTGGTGCGCTCTCAATCCTGGTGGTTGTGGCGATCGCCCTGGCCGTCGCCTATCCCAATTTGCCCGATATCAGTGACCTGTCGGACTACCGGCCCATCCTGCCGCTGCGGGTGTATTCGTCAGACAACGTCCTGCTTGGCGAGTTTGGCGAGGAGCGGCGCAACCTCACTCCCGTCAAAGACATTCCCAAGGTGATGATTGACGCCGTGCTGGCCATTGAGGACACGGAGTTTTACGAACACGGCGGTGTGTCTTACAAGGGTTTCCTGCGCGCTGCTCTGGCCAATCTGGGCAAGGCCAAAAGTCAGGGCGCATCTACCATCACCATGCAGGTGGCGCGCAACGTCTACCTGTCGAACGAGAAGAACTACATTCGCAAGATCTATGAAGTGCTGCTGACCTTCAAGCTGGAGCACCTGCTCACCAAAGACCAGAGTCTCGAGATCTACATGAACCAGATTTTTCTGGGCAACCGCGCCTACGGCTTCGCGGCTGCATCGGAGGCGTATTTCGACAAACCCCTGAAAAACATCACCATCGCCGAAGCGGCCATGTTGGCCGGCC
Source organism: Rhodoferax sp. (assembly GCA_031397915.1). Lineage (GTDB taxonomy): Bacteria > Pseudomonadota > Gammaproteobacteria > Burkholderiales > Burkholderiaceae_C > JANYCG01. The sequence continues at coordinate 5,128 of JANNMM010000222.1, forward strand.
TGCCCAAAGCGCCTTCTGCCTACAACCCCATCAGCAACCCCAAACGCGCCCGGGCCAGGCAATTGCACATCATCGACCGGATGCAGGAGAACAAGTTCATCACGGCCGCCCAGGCGACTGAAGCCGCGCAGGAGACGCTCAAGATCAAGGCCTCCTCTGAGGCTTACCGGGTGCACGGCGAATACATTGCCGAGACTGTGCGCCAGCTGATGTTTGCCCAATATGGCGCCGAGACCTATACGCGCGGGCTGAACGTCTACACCACCGTCAAGTCAACCGACCAGGATGTGGCCTACAAAGCCCTGCGCCGCGGCATTATGGACTTTGAGCGCCGCCAGGTTTACCGTGGCCCCGAGCAGTTTTTCAACCTGCCGGCGGGCGGCCAGGAACTCGAAGAGGCGATTGACGAGGCGCTGGACGAATTTCCCGACAACGGCGACGTGATGTCTGCCGTGGTGCTGGACGCCAACGGCAGGAAGATCAGCGCGATGCGGCCCAACGGCGAAGCCATTGAAATCACCGGCGACAACCTCAATCCGGCCCGTTCCGGCCTGGCCGACAAAGCCCCGCCCACGATCAAGATCCGCCGAGGTGCCTTGATCCGGGTTGCCAAGACTGCCAAAGGCGCCTGGGAGGTCACCCAGCTGCCCGAGGTCGAAGGCGCTTTTGTAGCGCTGGATCCGCGCAACGGCGCGATCAAGGCCATGGTGGGCGGCTTCGATTTCGAGAAAAACAAGTTCAACCACGTCACCCAGGCCTGGCGCCAGCCGGGCTCAAGTTTCAAGCCCTTTGTGTATTCGGCAGCGCTGGAAAAAGGTTTCACACCCTCAACGGTCATCAACGATTCGCCCCTGTTTTTCAGCGCCGGTATAACCGGCGGCCAGGCCTGGGAGCCGAAGAACTACGACGGAAAATTTGACGGCCCGATGCCCCTGCGCACCGGTCTGGCGCGATCGAAGAACATGATCTCCATCCGCATCCTGAATGCGATCAGCCCGCAGTTCGCCCAAAGCTGGATCACCCATTTCGGGTTTGACGAGGAAAAACACCCGGCCTACCTCACCATGGCACTGGGCGCCGGCTCGGTGACGCCGATGCAGATGGCCACCGCCTATTCCGTCTTTGCCAACGGCGGTTACCGCGTCAATCCCTGGGTGATTGCCAAGGTGACGGAACAAAAAGGCAAAGTGCTGCAACAAACCCGACCACCGGTTTTGAGTGAACCCGCGCGGGCGATCGCGCCGCGCAATGCCTTCCTGATGAGCAGCCTGCTGCAGGAAGTTACGCGCTCCGGCACGGCCGCCAAAGCCAAGGTGGCGCTCGGGCGCGGTGACATTTACGGCAAGACGGGCACCACCAATGACTCCATGGACGCCTGGTTTGCCGGTTACCACCCAACCCTGACCGCCGTAACCTGGATTGGCTACGACACCCCGCGCAAACTCGGCAGCAATGAAACCGGGGGTGGCCTGAGCCTGCCGGTCTGGATCAGTTTCATGCAGCATGCACTCAAAGGTGTTCCATTGGCTGAAATCGCCGCGCCGGAGGGTGTCTCCAACGTGGGCGGCGAGTGGTACTTCACGGAATTTGCGCGTGGCGGGGTCCAGTCTCTGGGCCTGGAGCCCGAGAGCGCGGAAGGCTCTTACTCAGTGCATGCCCTGCCACCCGCCGAGGAGAAAAAGCGGATCCTGGACCTGTTCAAGAACTGAACGCCAAAGCTTGCCCGGCCTGCTCGCTGGCAAAACGCGACAGGCTATCAAAGAATTCACCCTGTCCCTTGGTGTCGCTCCAGGCAGTGCCCACATACTTGTAGTGGTACCCGCCCGACTTCGCGGCCAGCCAGATTTCGTGCAGCGGTTTTTGCAGGTTGATGACGATCTGGCTCCTGTTGGCAAACACCAGGGTGATCATGCCGCCCACGCGCTGGTTGTCGATATCCGCCTCGGTTTCTTCGTTGTTCCGGTCGCAGCAGGCCTCCACAGCTTTCAGCACAATTTCCGCGCGGTCCAGAAATTCAAGGTCGGTCATTACAATTTCGCCATGTTTTCATCTTGCCGAATTCTAGTCAGCCGCGCCGCCCGCACAGTCGAAGGGGTTGTCTGCCGCTCGGGCGGGGTTGCCTGCCTTTCGTCGGGCGCCACACTGTGTCTGGCCCTGTGTTTGACAGCCTGCGGGCAACAAGGCCCCTTGTTCCTGCCCACCGAGCCGGCTGCCGCCAACCGCGCCACCTTGCTGCAAACCCTGATTCCCCGTCCCAGTGCAGACCCCGCGGCATCAGCACCCGCCGTGCCGGCCTCCGCGCCTGGCCCCACCTCGCCCACCCGGTAAACGCAGCGGCTTCCAGGCCGCGCCCATACAATATTCGCATGACCGCCACATCCCTTCCCGGCCAACCCCATTTCACCTATGTAAATGGCCAACTGAACGTCGAAAAACTGCCCTTGGCCGCGCTTGCCCGCTCTCACGCCACGCCCCTGTTCGTTTACTCCAAAGCCGCCATGTTGGCAGCGCTGGCGGCTTACCAGCGCGGTTTCACCGGTCGCCGCGCGCAGATTTGTTATGCGATGAAAGCCAACCCGGCCTTGGGCGTGATCCAGGTGTTCGTGCAGGCGGGTTGCGGTTTTGACATCGTGTCCGGCGGTGAACTCGAACGCGTGCTGGCCGCCGGTGCTGATGCTCAAAAGGTCATCTTCTCGGGTGTCGGCAAAACGAAGGCCGAGATAAAACGTGCGCTGGACGTCGGCATCGGCTGCTTCAACGTCGAGAGTGAAGCCGAACTCGAAGTGCTCAACGAAGTCGCGCTGGCCTGCGGCAAACGCGCGCCCGTCAGCGTCCGCGTGAACCCCAATGTCGACCCGAAAACCCACCCTTATATTTCCACCGGCCTCAAGGGCAACAAGTTTGGCGTAGCGCACGAACGCGTGTTGCAGACCTACCAGCGCGCGGCCAGCCTGCCCGGCCTGCAGGTGGTGGGCATTGACTGCCACATCGGCTCGCAGATCACCACGGAAGCGCCTTATCTAGACGCGATGGACCGTATGCTTGACCTGGTCGACGCCATTGAGGCCGCCGGCATTCCCATCCACCACCTCGATTTTGGCGGTGGCCTGGGCATCAACGACGAGGGTCAGGAGCCACCCCAGGCCGATGCGCTGTGGCACAAACTGTTGACCAAACTCGACGCGCGCGGTTACGGCCAGCGCTTCCTGATGATCGAACCCGGCCGCTCCCTTGTGGGCAACGCGGGCGTGTGTTTGACCGAAGTTCTGTACCTCAAACCCGGTGAGCAAAAGAATTTCTGCGTCATTGATGCCGCCATGAACGACCTGCCGCGCCCGGCGATGTACCAGGCGTTTCACGCCATCGTGCCCGTGCAACCCGACGCGTCAGCGCCTGAGGCCACGTGGGAAGTGGTCGGCCCGGTGTGTGAAAGCGGCGACTGGATCGGCCACGACCGCGCCTTGAAAATCCGCCAGGGCGACCTGCTCGCCGTGATGTCGGCCGGCGCCTACTGCATGGGCATGGCCAGCAACTACAACTCGCGTGGTCGCGCCACCGAGATTCTGGTCGACGGCGACCTGGCCCATGTGATCCGCCAGCGCGAGAGCATTGAAGACCAGATGCGCAACGAGCGCCTGGTTTGAAATTGGTGCGACTTTTGGCTCAACCCAATTGCTATACTATTAATAGCATATAAGCACCATTTCACGTGACTTCATGGCCTAAAAACCTTGTAATCTCGCAAAAAGTGACGTTTTGAAGGCCAATCAACCCCAATTTGGGTATGATTAACGGATCTGGCGCTTGTGGTACCTGTTTCAAGCGGTGCGAGGCAGCGGCCCGCGTTTTGCGCTGATCCGACGCGCCAGCCGCCAACCCAGCAAAACCGCCAGGATGCCGCCGTAAACGAAGACCTCGGCGAAATCGTTTTTGCCCGAGCGCATCCAGAAAAAATGCAGGATGGCGAGACCCGCCACCAGGTAAGCCAACCGGTGCAAGAGCTGCCAGCGTTTGGCACCAAGCGCTTTGATGGCGCGGTTGAATGAGGTCGCAGCCAGCGGTGTCAGCAGCAAAAACGCGCTGAAACCCACCAAAATGAACGGCCGCTTGATGATGTCCTTGACGATCGCGGCCACGTCAAACTCCATGTCAAACCAGCTGTAACTCAGCAGGTGGATGACGACATAGAAGTACACAAACAGCCCCAGCATGCGGCGAAAACGCGCCAACGCCGGTGAGTTCGTCAGCGTGCGCAAGGGGGTGACGGCCAGCACGATGCACAAAAACCGCAGCGTCCAGTCACCGGTGGAGCGCACCAGCGCTTCAGCCGGGTTGGCGCCGAGCTGGTTGGCGAACGCGGCGAATACCAGCCAGGCGAAAGGCATCAGACACAGCAGGAACAGCAGTGGCTTGGCGGCAGGGTGCAGCAGCGCCTTGGATAGCCTGGCCATGGGGAGTCGGGGCGAGACGGTGGTCTGAAAAACGGTCTAGAAGAACTTTTTCAAATCCAGCCCGGCGTACAACTGCCCGACTTGCGCCTCGTAGCCGTTAAACATCAGCGTCTTGCGTTTCTTGGCAAACAGGCCGCCCTCTTCGCCGATGCGCCGCTCGGTGGCCTGGCTCCAGCGCGGGTGATCGACGTTGGGGTTCACATTCGAATAAAAACCGTATTCGCTGGCAGCCGCCTTGTTCCAGGCGGTTTTGGGTTCTTTATCCGTGAAACGGATCTTCACAATGCTCTTGCCACTCTTGAAGCCGTATTTCCACGGCGCCACCAGCCGCACCGGCGCGCCGTTCTGGTTGGGCAACACCTCGCCATACATGCCAAAGGCCAGCAGGGTCAGCGGGTTCATGGCTTCATCGAGCCGCAGCGCTTCGACATACGGCCAGTCGAGCACGCGCGAACCCACACCGGGCATGGTTTTCGGATCGGCCTGCGAGATGAATTCGACGTATTTCGCACTGCCGGTGGGCTCTACCGCCTTGATCAGCTCCGACATCGAATACCCCACCCACGGGATCACCATCGACCAGCCTTCGACGCAGCGCATTCGGTACACACGCTCTTCCTGGCTGCTGAGTTTGATCAAATCCTCCAGCGCGTATTTGGCGGGTTTCTTGACCATGCCCTCGATTTCGACCGCCCACGGTTTGGTCTTGAGCGTGTGTGCGTTTTGCGCAGGGTCGGCTTTGTCGGTGCCGAACTCGTAGAAGTTGTTGTAGGTGCTGGCGTCTTTGTAGTCGGTGATTTTTTCCATCGTCATGGCGCCTGCCACGCCAGATTTGGCACCCGCCAGCACGGCGAGTTTGCCCGGACGCGGCACGGCGGCCTGTGTGGCCGCCTGCGCAAAGGCCTCGCGCGAGGCCCACGAGGCCATCGCCGCACCGGCAACGCCGCTGGCCATCAGCTTCATGATGTCGCGGCGCCCCTGGTAAGTGGCCAGCGAGGTGATCTCACTGGCGAGGGGATGGGTGAAACCGTTGTTGCCCGTTTTGATCAGCATGGAGACTCCGTTTGAAACATGCAGCTTGGTCGGCCGACAGCCCTGTTTATGACAGGTCTGTGTCGCCAATCCGGGAATAGTTCACAAAGTGCCGTAACTGTGAAGCCCGCTCAAGAACATGTTCACCCCGAGGAAGGCAAAAGTGGTCACGGCCAGGCCAATCAAGGCCCACCAGGCAGAAACAACGCCACGCAGGCCTTTCATGAGGCGCATGTGCAGCCAGGCCGCGTAATTCAGCCAGACGATGAGCGCCCAGGTTTCCTTCGGGTCCCAGCTCCAGTAACCACCCCAGGCTTCGGCGGCCCACAAAGCGCCCAGCACCGTGGCAATGGTGAAAAAGGCGAAACCGACGGCGATGGACTTGTACATCACGTCATCCAGCACCGTGAGGTCGGGCAGGCGCGAGGCAATGCGTTTGCGGCCCATCAAAATCGCCGCGACGATAAGCGCCGAAATGCCGAAATACACCATCCAGTAGCTGCTGCCGTTGGCAGCTGCCTTGGTGCGGAACACCACCGGCTCAAAACACAGGACCACGCCGAGCAGCCAAAGTGGCGCGAGTTTGTACCAACGCGTCTCGGTCGCGTGGGTCTTGATGAGGTAAGCAAACGCCACCATCGCGGAGAGCGCAAAGGTGCCGTAACCAATGAAGTTGGCCGGCACGTGCAGCTTCATCCACCAGCTCTTCAAAGCCGGCACCAGCGGCTGGATCTCATGCGCCTCGCGCACCACCGTGTACCAAAGCAGAAAGCCGACAGCCGCGCTCACCACCAGCATGACAAAAGCACCCAAGGCGCGGGTTTTGTATTCGGCTTCGAAATACAGGTAGAACGTGGCCGTGAGCCAGCACAACAGCACAAACACTTCGTACAGATAGCTTCCCGGAAAGTGGCCAATATCGGGACCGAGCAGATAACTTTC
>JANNMM010000235.1:0-26802 GCA_031397915.1 Rhodoferax sp.
GCATCCTCGCGGACCAGATGGAGTTTTTGATGGCGCACGTGCCCAAGAGTTCGCGTTTGCTGGTTTAGAGGAGGCAGCCCTTCAGCCAGCCCAGGGCGGATGCCTCCGTGTCACCCGCCGCGACAATCATCCGTTCGTTTAGCAAAAGCCCGGCGCGCGGCTCCTTCTTTACCTGCGGCATCCGCCCTGGGCTGGCTGAGGGGCTGCCCCCAAAGAGTCGCCCCAAGGACTAGTCAACCAGAAGGATTAGTTGGCAAACACCCCGGCGGCGTCCTGCATGCGGCTAGACACTTCACCCAGATGGTGCAGGTTGTCGCCGAAGCTCATTTCCATCTGTGTGAGTTTGCGGAAATAATGGCTGATGATGTATTCGTCGGTCACGCCGATGCCGCCGTGCAGTTGCACCGCCTGCTGGCCAACGTATCGCATGGAATTGCACAGTTGGTATTTGGCGCGGGCCAGGGCGGCGCGACGCTCGGGCGCGGGGGCGTTTAGTTTCAAGGTGGCGTAATAGCTCATCGAGCGGCCGAGTTCCAGCGCCATCTTCATGTCGGAGGCGCGGTGGCGCAGCGCCTGGAAGCTGCTGATGGCAACGCCAAATGCTTTGCGTGTGTTCAGGTAGTCGGCGGTGATGGCCAGGGTTTTCTCCATCGCGCCCACGGCTTCCGCGCACAGGCTGGCGATGCCGATATCAACGGCGTGCTCCAGTGCCGCCAGGCCTTCGGCGGTGACCAGGATGGCCGGCGCATCCTTGAAGGCGACTTCTGCCGACCGTGCGCCGTCTTGTGTGCCGTAACCGCGGGTCGACACACCCGAAGCGCCGGCCTCAACCAGGTACAGGCCCATCTTGCCGGTTGCCATCGCTGGGACGAGGAAAGCCTGAGCCTTGTCGCCCACCGGTACCAAACTCTTGGTGCCCGAGACCGACCAATGGCCGTCTGCGGATTTGGCGGTGGTGGTGCACAGGTCGAGCCGGTAACGTGACGCACGCTCCTGGTATGCCAGCGCCACAATGGCTTCCCCGCTGGATACCTTGGGCAGCCAGGCAGCCTTCACGGGCGCGCTGGCGTAACCAGCCAGCACTCCACCGGCGATCAAGGCTTGCGCCAAGGGCTCGCAGACGATGCCGCGCCCCAGTTCTTCCATCACGACCATCCCCTCCACTGGCCCCATGCCCAAACCGCCGTCGGCCTCGGGCACATAAAGCCCGCACAGGCCCAGCTCTGCCAGCTCGCCGTAAGCTTCGCTGGAGAAACCGCCTTCGTCGGCGATTTTTCGGCGACGTTCAAAGGTGTAGGCCTTGTCGACCCACTTTTTCACCGCGTCGCGAAGTTGTTCTTGCTCGTCTGTAAATTCGAAGTTCATAAATCACCTGAAAGTTGCTTAGCCCAGAACCGTCTGTGCAATGATGTTGCGCTGCACTTCATTCGAACCACCGTAGATGGTGGTTTTGCGCATGTTGAAGTAGGTGCCGGCCAGCGGCGCGCAATACAGGGCGCCCACGGCGTTGCCTTGCCAGCCAGCGTCCATCGCCTCACGGATCAGGGGCAACGCGTAGGGGCCTGCGGCCATCATCATCAGCTCGGCATATCGCTGCTGGAGTTCGCTGCCGCGAATCTTCAGCAAGCCCGCCACGTCCAGCGCGTTCTTGCCAGATTTTTCTGCCGACAACACCCGCAGCACCATCATCTCCAGCGCCACCACGTCGACCTCCAGCTTGGCGATCTCGTCGCGGAAACGCGGCTCGTCCAGCACGCCCTCGGAGCGGGCGATGCGTTTGAGGCGCTCCAGCTCGCGTTTGGCGCGGTTCACGTCGGCGATGTTGGTGCGCTCGTGGCTAAGCAGGTGCTTGGCGTAGGTCCAACCCTTGTTTTCTTCGCCGATCAGGTTCTCCACCGGCACTTCGACGTTGTCAAAAAACACGTCGTTCACCTCCACACCGCCGTCCACCGTGCGGATCGGGCGCACCGTGACGCCTTTGGACTTCATGTCGAGCAGCAAAAAGCTGATGCCGGTTTGCGGCTTGCCTTCGTTGCTGGTGCGCACCAGATTGAACATCCAGTCGCCGTATTGCGCCAGTGTCGTCCAGGTCTTTTGCCCGTTGACGATATATTTGTCTCCCACGCGTTCGGCCTTGCACTTGAGGCTGGCCAGGTCCGAGCCCGCATTGGGCTCGCTGTACCCCTGGCTCCACCAGACTTCGCCGCTGGCGATGCCGGGCAGAAAGCGTTTCTGCTGCTCTGCGTTGCCAAAGGCCATGATGACGGGTGCCACCATCACCGGGCCAAACGGGATGATGCGCGGCGCGCCGGCCATTGCGCACTCTTCTTCGAACAGGTGTTTTTGCACCGCGTTCCAGCCCGGGCCACCAAACTCTTTGGGCCAGGCGTAACCAAGCCAGCCCTTCTTGCCCAGAATCTTGGCCCAGCCTTGCTGGTCCTCACGCGTGAGGTTGAGCGCGTTGTGTACCTTGTGCGCGGTTTCCTTGGGCAGGTTGGCGCGCACCCAGGCGCGCACCTCCTCGCGGAAGGTCTGTTCTTCGGGTGTGAAAGCCAAGTCCATAGAAGTCTCCGGGTAGTTCCAAATCTCGATAGCCAACGCTCTGCGGCAATCCGTCAGCAGCAGTTTTTAGCACGGTCGTTCTTTTTTGATTGTCCAGCTTGCGACAATAAGCGCCGTGAAAAACGTCATTATCCTGATCTCGGGCGAAGGCTCCAACATGCGCGCAATTGTCGATGCGGCGCGCCAACGCGACTGGGCTATGCGCCTTGGCGCCCGTGTGAGCGCCGTGATCAGCAACCGGCCCGATGCGGCCGGCCTGGCCTGGGCGCGCGCGCAGGGCATTGCCACCGGAGTGGTCGACCACACGGGGTTCACCAGCCGCGATGCCTTTGACGCCGCACTGGCGCAGGCGATCGAGCGCCACGGCCCCCCTGCGCTGGTGGTGCTGGCGGGTTTCATGCGCATTTTGACGGCTGGTTTTGTGCAAGCTTATGCAGGGCGTCTGGTCAATATTCACCCTTCGCTGCTGCCGGCCTTTACGGGCCTGAACACACACCAGCGCGCCATCGAAGCGGGCTGTAAAACCGCCGGCGCCACCGTGCATTGGGTGACCGCGCAACTCGACGAGGGTGCAACGCTCGCCCGGACCACAGTGCCCATCCTCGCAGGCGACACGGCCGCCGCGTTGGCTGAACGGGTACGTCTGCAGGAACATGTGATTTACCCGGCGGCCATCGAGGCTCTGCTGGAGGAATTTCAGAATGTTAATATGAGTGTTAACAAATTGCCCTCTTGACTGCGAAATCGACGAATTTTCGATTTTTGGCCTTCCAAGTCACGGAAAGTATCAATATGTTGCTATATAAAATATAGCAACCAAATCGCAACCAAATCCCGACTCATTCCTTCATCCGTGTGAAACGCGGGCCTCGATAGGTGCGCCCGTCGACCTCGACCTCCACCACTTCTTCAAACATCGCTGCGGGCCGCACCCACAGGCCCTTTGCGCCATACAAGGCGCGGTACAGCGTCATTGGCTCCAGGGTTTCACTGTGGCGCGCGGTGCCAACCACGTCGTACAAACCGCCCTTGTAATGGCGGTAACGGCCAGGCGCAGTTGCAATGAAGGGCGGCAGGTCAGCGTCGTTCGGGGTCGTGTTCATGGCCGGATTGGACCAGAGTCGCGTGGGACAATCGAGGCATGCGCCAGAAATTCACACATGCACCCTAAAACCCTGCTCGAAGCCTGCAGCGAACTTGTGCGCCTGGCGCTGAAATTCGACCACCCGACCGACGCCATCATTGCCCGCTTCTATCGCGAGAACAAGGGCCTGGGCCCGCGCGAGCGCGGCACGATGACCGAGACGGTCTACAACGTGCTGCGCAAAAAACAGCTGTTCGACCACTTCGCACCGAGCGGCAGCGGCCCCAAAGAGCGGCGCCTGGCGATTCTGGGCTTTCACGGTCCGCGCGACTTTCTCAAAAGCGCCCTGACAGATCAGGAGAAGAACTGGCTCGACCAATGCGACGCGATCAAACCGGACGATCTGCTCGAGCGGCACCGCCACAACCTGCCCGAGTGGCTGGTCACCAGCCTCAAGGAGCAGGTGGGCGCGGAATTCTGGCCGCTGGTTGCGGCTTTGAACCAGCCCGGGCCGCTGGATTTGCGCGTCAACACGCTCAAGGCCAAACGGAATGATGTGCAGGCCGAGCTGGGGAAAGCGGGCATCAAGTCGGCACCCACACCATTTTCGCCCTGGGGATTGCGCGTGGAGGGCAAACCGTCGCTCAACAAACTCGCGGGTTATACCGGCGGCGATTTTGAAGTGCAAGACGAAGGCTCTCAGCTGCTGGCCCTGCTGCTGGACGCCAAACGCGGCGAGATGGTGGTCGACTTTTGCGCCGGTGCCGGTGGCAAAACCCTGGCCATTGGCGCGGCCATGCGCAATTCGGGACGGCTCTATGCCTTTGACACCTCGGCGCATCGCCTGGAGGCCATGAAAGACCGTCTGGCGCGAAGCACGCTCTCCAATGTGCATCCGGTCGCCATTGCCCATGAGCGTGACGACCGCATCAAGCGCCTGGCCGGCAAGATCGACCGTGTTTTGGTTGATGCGCCGTGCTCGGGCCTGGGCACTTTGCGGCGCAACCCGGACCTGAAGTGGCGGCACAACCTGCAAACGGTGCAGGCAATGGCCATCCTGCAGGGCGCCATCCTGCAAAGTGCGGCACGCCTTGTCAAGCCGGGCGGACGCCTCGTGTACGCCACGTGCAGCCTGCTGCCACAGGAAAATGAAGCGGTGGCACAGGCGTTTTCGGCCCACAACCCGGGCTTTGTGCCGGTCGAGGTGGCAAACCTGTTGTTGCAACTCAAAGTGCCGCTAACCGAAAACCAGTCTGGCGCGTTAAGCAGTGGCGGCGAGGGTCGGCAGCGCTACCTTCGCCTGTGGCCACATCGGCAACAGACCGATGGGTTTTTTGCCGCTGTCTGGGAAAAAAGTCTGTAAACTTTCAAAAAATAGGTCAACGACGGGTCAAAGGTCCGTCGGAAATTACGAAATTTAGCTTGAATTAAGCGATTTTGCCCTTATTTGCTGATTGTTGACGGTATTCCCAGGCACCCTTAAATTATTTTGCCCAAAATTGTCACGAGGCTTTAAAATCTAGGGTTACCGAGTAAGCATTTGGAGCAGCGCAGGTTGCCCCAGGGGTTTGCTTAAATCTAACTTAGAGACTTAATCAATGATCCTTCCCGACTGGTCTGTGCTCAACGCCATCGTTGAGTGGCTCGCACACGGCGCCTGGAATCTTACTTGGTGGCAGATGATTTTGTTCACGCTGGCGATGACGCACGTGACCATGATTGCCGTAACCGTCTACCTGCACCGCCACCAGGCGCACCGCGCGCTGGACCTGCACCCGATCGCCTCGCATTTCTTCCGTTTCTGGCTCTGGACCACCACCGGCCAGGTGACCAAGGAGTGGGCCGCCATCCACCGCAAACATCACGCCAAATGCGAGCAGGCCGATGACCCGCACAGCCCGCAAATTTACGGCATCAAGAAGGTGCTGTTCCAGGGTGCGGAGTTGTACCGCACCGAGCAGAAAAACGCCGAAACCATGGTCAAGTACGGCCACGGCACGCCAGACGATTGGCTCGAACGCAACCTGTACACCCCTTTCTCATGGCAAGGCGTGGGCCTCATGATGATTGTGGACTTGGCACTTTTTGGCATTGGCGGCTTGGCCGTGTGGGCGATGCAAATGGCCTGGACACCGATCATGGCTGCCGGCATCATCAACGGCGCTGGCCACTATTGGGGCTACCGCAACTTTGAGGCGCCTGATTCAAGCACCAACATTTCGCCCTGGGGCATCATCATTGCCGGTGAAGAGCTGCACAACAACCACCACACCTACCCGACCTCGGCCAAGCTGTCGGTAAAGCCCTATGAGTTTGACATCGGCTGGATGTACATCCGTCTGATGGAGATGACCGGCTTGGCGAAGGTTAAGAAGACGCCGCCGCCCAAACTCGCGTTTGGCGACATCCGCCCGGTGGCTGACGAGAAAACGCTTGAAGCGCTGATCTCCAACCGTTACGAAATCATGGCCGGCTACGCCAAGGGCATGCGCGAAGCCTTCAAGCATGAAATGGACGCCCTGAAGGCACGCAGCGCAGACGCTGCCATGATCAAGGCTGCCAATCGCTGGCTGCACCGCGACACCGACAAGGTGCCCGCCCATGCCGTAGCGCATCTGAATGTGGCCCGTGCCGCGTCACCGGTGCTCGACAAAATGGTCGTGATGCGCGAAGAGTTGCGCCAGATGTGGCTCAACACCTCCCACTCACGTGAACACCTGGCGGCTGAGCTGAAAGACTGGTGCCACCGCGCCGAGGCCAGTGGCATTGCCGGCTTGGCGCAGTTCTCGATGCGGCTGCGCGCTGCCCGCGCCTGATGCGCTGAGGCCAGAGTCTGGCGCATTTGCTTGTGCCTGACCCAAAAAAAAACCCGCTGTAAAGCGGGTTTTTTTATTGGAGTGAAGCCGAATCACTTCAGCTTCCGCTGAATCACTTCAGCTTCATCTCCTTGTAGTCCACATGCTTGCGCGCCACTGGATCAAATTTCTTGATCAGCATTTTCTCGGGCATGGTTTTCTTGTTCTTGCTGGTGGTGTAGAAGTGACCGGTTCCAGCCGTAGACTCAAGCTTGATTTTTTCGCGTCCGCCTTTGGTTGCCATGATGGTTCCTTAAAATTAGGCTTGGCCGCGTGCGCGCAGGTCTGCGAGCACGGAATCAATGCCGTTCTTGTCGATCAGGCGCAGGCCGGCGTTGGAGATGCGCAGGCGCACCCAACGGTTTTCGGTCTCCACAAAGAAACGACGGTATTGCAGGTTCGGCAGGAACCGGCGCTTGGTTTTGTTGTTGGCGTGGGAAACATTGTTTCCGACCATCGGGCCTTTGCCCGTGACTTCACATACGCGTGCCATAGAGGTCACTCCATTTTCACAGCTGCAGCCCCAGGAACCTTGACGGTGTTCCGGGCCGCAACCTCACCTCGCCAGTTAGTGGGTGGCGGTAACCCTTTTTCGAAAAGCCTTCGATTATATGCCAATACTCACTGTTCAAGGAAACGCTGCGCGTCCAGTGCCGCCATGCAACCCGTACCCGCACTGGTGATGGCCTGGCGGTAAATGTGATCCTGCACATCACCTGCGGCAAACACGCCGGGAACGCTGGTCATGGTTGCCATACCTTTCAAGCCAGACTGGGTGACGATGTAACCGCCCGCCATTTCCAGTTGGCCGTTGAAGATTTCGGTGTTGGGCGCATGGCCGATGGCAATGAAGCAACCCTTGAGCACAATGTCTTCGGTGGTGCCGGTTTTGGTGTCCTTGAGGCGGATGCCGGTCACGCCGGTGGCATCGCCCAGAACTTCGTCCAGGGTTTTGAAGGTCTTGAGTTCGATTTTTCCGGCCTTGACTTTCTCCATCAGCTTGTCGATCAAAATCGCTTCAGCCTTGAACTTGTCGCGCCGGTGAACCAAATAGACCTTGCTGGCGATGTTCGAGAGGTACAGCGCCTCTTCCACGGCGGTGTTGCCGCCTCCCACCACACAGCAGATTTCGTTGCGGTAAAAAAAGCCATCGCAGGTGGCGCAGCCCGAAACACCCTTGCCCATGAAGGCGGTCTCTGAAGGCAGGCCCAGGTACTTGGCCGAGGCGCCGGTGGCGATGATGAGCGCGTCACAGGTGTACTCGCCGCTGTCGCCCTTGAGGGTGAAGGGGCGTTTGCTCAAATCAACCGCGCTGATATGGTCAAACACCACCTCGGTATTGAAACGCTGGGCATGCTCCAGAAAACGCTGCATGAGGTCTGGGCCTTGCACGCCGTGCACGTCAGCCGGCCAGTTGTCCACATCGGTGGTGGTCATGAGCTGACCGCCCTGGGCGATGCCGGTGATCAGCACCGGGTTGAGGTTGGCACGGGCCGCGTAAACCGCTGCCGTGTAGCCCGCGGGGCCGGAGCCCAGGATCAGCACCTTGATGTGCCTGGAAGAAGACATATTCAGAACCTTTTGTAAATACCCGGAAGCTCCGGGGCGGATAAACCCGTGGGCCGTGTACAGTTTGGGGCTGACAAGCCAATGCCAGGCTGTAGGACCCGTCGGGATTGGCCTGATTATAAAAAGCGGTCTGTGCGGAAAACCCACGGAGTGGCGATTGCCCTTGAATGTGCGTGTTGGAAGGATGACCGATGTCGATGTTGACGAATCTTGATCTGATCCGCCGGGTGCCCCTGTTTGCCGTGCTGACGCCTGTGCAGGCCGAGTCGCTCGCCACCGCAGTGGGCAAACGCCGGTTCAAACGGGGCGAGCTGATCGTGGAGCAGGGCAAGAAATGCGACGCGCTTTACATCATTCTGGCGGGCCGCGCACGCGTCGTCGTGACCGACAAGAAAGCGCGCGAAGTCATCCTGGCTACCCTGCAACCGGGTGACCACGTGGGCGAGATGAGTCTGATCGACCAGGAGTCGCATTCGGCCAACGTAGAAGCCGAGGTGCAGACCGATGCACTGGTGCTCGGCGGTGAGGATTTCAACCGCTGCGTCAACGAAAACAGCGCCATGATGCAGGCCGTGATGCGCGGCCTGGTGCGGCGCCTGCGCAGCGCCGACCGCAAGATTGAATCTTTGGCGCTGATGGGGGTCTATAGCCGTGTAGCCAACGTTTTACTGGAGAGTGGCGTGCCACAGTCTGACCAGCCCAACTGTTTTGTCATCCGCGAAAAAATTTCCCGCCAGGACATCGCCAAGATGGTTGGCGCATCGCGCGAGATGGTCAGCCGCGTGATGAAGGATTTTGAAGAACAGGGCTTTATTGAAACCCAGCCCGATGGCGCCATCTGGGTACGTGAGCGGCGACGCTTGCCGCGTTGAAACCATCCCGCCTGCACATCCGCCTGGCCGGGCGCGTGTGAACACCATGACCTACTCCCTCAATACCCTGAACCATTCCCGCACGGGCGCCACCGGCTCGCGGGCGCAGGGGCCCGTGCGTTCGGGTCTGCAGCGTTTTGCCACCGAGCTTGCCCTGATTGGCGGATTCATTGCCCTGACGATCTGGCTTTTGGCGCTGGTCACCTATTCCACGCAAGATGCGGCCTGGTCAACCTCGGGCAGCGGTGGAGTGTTGGTGAACAAGGCGGGCAAACTGGGTGCCCTGGTGGCTGACATCAGCTATTTTGCTTTCGGTTTCTCGGTCTGGTGGTGTGTGGCCGCTGCCTTGCGTGCCTGGCTGGCAACGCTGGCCCGCTGGATGCGCGGGCATGAGTTGTCCGCCCATCCCGTGCCACCAGCGTATTCAGAAAACCACCCGAAGATTCACAGGCTGTTGCAACAACTCGCCAGCCCGATGGCGCTGTTCTGGTTGGGCCTGGTGTTGCTTCTGTGCGCCAGTGTTTCGCTCGAGTGGAGCCGCCTTTACCGCCTTGAAGCGAAGTTGCCCGGGCATGCCGGTGGCGTCCTGGGGTATTGGCTCGGCGCACTGGCGGTGAAGTGGCTGGGCTTTACGGGTTCAGGCCTGATTGCCGTGGCTCTGGTGGTCACCGGTTTTGCCATGGCCTTTCGATTCTCCTGGGGCCATGCGGCAGAGCGCATTGGCGGCTGGCTGTATACCCTCGTCGAATCGCGCCGTGCCAAGCGCGAAATCGCCGAGGATCTGGCGCTGGGCCAGCGGGCCGCGCGCGAGCGCGAGGAAACGGTGGTGGAGGAGCGTGAAGTGATCGCCGAGTTGCACTCCATGCCGATGATGATTGAACCGATCATGGTCGACGTGCCCAAGAGCGAACGCGTCGCCAAGGAGCGCCAGAAGCCGCTCTTCACCGAGCTACCCGACAGCAAGCTGCCGCAGGTCGATTTGCTCGACGGTGCGCAACTGAGACAGGAAACCGTTGCCCCCGAAACGCTGGAGATGACCAGCCGTATGATCGAAAAACGCCTGAAGGATTTCGGTGTCGATGTGCGGGTGGTGCTGGCGCAGCCCGGCCCGGTCATCACGCGGTATGAGATTGAACCCGCCACCGGTGTCAAAGGCTCGCAGATTGTGGGCCTTGCCAAGGACCTTGCGCGCAGTTTGAGCCTGGTGTCGATACGGGTCGTTGAAACCATTCCCGGCAAGAATTACATGGCGCTGGAATTGCCCAATGCCAAACGCCAGTCGATCCGCCTCTCAGAGATTCTGGGTTCGGCCGTTTACAACGAGGCCAAGTCGATGTTGACGATGGGCCTGGGCAAGGACATCATCGGCAACCCGGTGGTGGCGGACCTTGCGAAGATGCCCCACGTCCTGGTGGCCGGCACCACCGGTTCGGGTAAATCGGTCGGTATCAACGCGATGATCCTGAGCCTTCTGTACAAGGCCGACGCGCGTGATGTCCGCCTTCTGATGATCGACCCGAAAATGCTGGAAATGTCGGTCTATGAAGGCATTCCGCATCTGCTGGCCCCTGTGGTAACCGATATGCGCCAGGCCGCGCACGGCTTGACATGGTGCGTTGCGGAGATGGAGCGCCGCTATAAATTGATGAGCAAGATGGGGGTGCGCAACCTGGCCGGCTACAACGTGCGCATCGATGACGCCAAAAACCGCGGTGAGTCCATCGGCAACCCGTTCAGCCTCACACCTGAAGCGCCTGAGCCGCTCGAACGCCTGCCGCACATCGTGGTGGTGATCGACGAGCTGGCCGACCTGATGATGGTGGTCGGCAAGAAAATTGAAGAACTGATCGCGCGGCTGGCGCAAAAGGCGCGTGCTGCGGGCATCCACCTGATACTGGCCACGCAGCGCCCCAGCGTGGATGTGATTACCGGCTTGATCAAGGCGAACATTCCGACCCGCATCGCGTTTCAGGTCAGCAGCAAGATTGACAGCCGCACCATTCTCGATCAGATGGGTGCCGAGGCACTGCTGGGCATGGGTGACATGCTCTACATGCCCAGTGGCACCGGCTTGCCCATTCGTGTGCATGGCGCGTTCGTGAGTGACGAAGAGGTGCACCGTGTGGTGGCTTACCTCAAGACTCAGGGCGAACCAAACTACATTGAAGGTGTCCTCGAAGGTGGCACCATCGATGGTGAAGACGGGGCGCTGGGGGACTTGCTGGGCGGCAGCAGTGGCGGGGAGAAAGACCCGATGTACGACCAGGCCGTTGAAGTCGTGCTGAAAAACCGCAAAGCCAGTATTTCACTGGTGCAGCGGCACCTGAAAATTGGCTACAACCGCGCCGCTCGCCTGGTGGAAGACATGGAAAAGGCTGGCCTGGTGAGCAGCATGAGCACCAATGGCCAACGTGACATCCTGGTGCCCGCGCGGGCCGAAGCGTGAAATGGGTATTACCATGAAAATCCTGATGGCTTATGTTGTTTTGGCCTTCATCTCGTTGTCGGCGGCGGCGGCCGACGGGCTGCAGAGCCTGGACGCATTCGTGCGCAATGTGAAAACTGCCAAAGCTGATTTCACACAGGTGGTGACGGCGCCGCCCAAAGGGGCGCAGGCGCCACGCGTCAAGACTTCAAGCGGGACCTTCGAGTTTTCACGCCCCAACCATTTCAAGTTTGTCTACAAGAAGCCGTTTGAGCAGACCATCGTGGCGGACGGCCAAACCTTGTGGCTCTACGACGTCGACCTGAATCAGGTTACCAGCCGCAAACAGGCCCAGGTGCTCAACGCCACGCCCGCCGCGCTGATCGCCACGGCCTCCGACTTGAAGGCATTGCAGGCCGATTTCACCCTCGCCAACGCGCCCGACAAGGACGGCCAGCAGTGGGTGATGGCTACGCCGAAATCCAGAGAAGGCCAGGTGCAGAATGTACGCATCGGGTTCAAGGACGGCGGCCTTGCAACATTGGAAATCCTGGACAGCTTTGGTCAGAACTCCCGCATGGGATTCACGGGTTTGCAGGTGAATCCTGCGCTGGATGCCTCGACATTTGTGTTCAAACCGCCGTCCGGCGCCGATGTGGTGAAGCAGTAGCGCCAGCGCTGGCAAGGCGGCCTAGAGCGATTGAGCGCCGTGAATTTCATCAACTCCCTGGATTTCGCGCGGACGCTCGATCGCGTGGACCCGTTGCGCTTTTATCGGGACCGGTTTCACATGCCGCAACATGGCGGCAAGGAAATGGTCTATTTCACCGGTAATTCGCTGGGCCTGCAGCCCAAAACCACCGGTTCCTATTTGCCGCAGGAGCTTGATGCCTGGGCGGATTACGGCGTCGAGGGGCATTTCAAGGGCAAGAACCCCGGGCTGGGGAGGGGGCACGACAAAGCCACACGCTTCCAGATGGACAAAACATTTTTGCCCATGCAGACAGCGCAGCGCTGGCAGATCAGCAATGCGCCGGTTCTGTCTATGGCAGCCTGCCGTGCAGCGCTTGACATTTATGCCGAGGCCGGCATGGTGGCGCTCGGCATCCTGCCCGACTGGCGCGAACCCAACGTGATCCGCTGCGCGCCAGTGCCCCTGTACAACTCCTTTGAGGTCGTTCACCGGTTTGGCCAGATTCTGGATGGGCTGTTGTGAGCGTTGCACAAATCCTCTCAAAGGGGTCAAGCAACAGAACCTGGCGCGACATGGCGCTGGAGGAGCGTGAGAGCCAGTATTCGCCCAGCTCCTGCATTGGTGGCCACTACCAACCCTTCATGGTGGAATACCGGACGCAAAGCCAGGAAGCCCGAACCGATTGCCAGGACCTCGGGGCGACTTGGCACGAGCTGCGTTATGGTGCGCTTCCCGCCCAGCGCATCGATCTGGTCGTGCCTCCTGAATCTGCAACGCTTGAGCAGCGCAAGCCGGGTTTGTTGGTGTTTATCCATGGGGGTTACTGGCAGCTGTTGTCGGCGCAAGACTCGCTGTTTCCTGCACGCGGCTGTGTGCAGCACGGCCATGCGTTTGCGGCAATTGACTACACCCTGGCACCGCATGCGAGCTTGCCCCAAATTGTTCAGGAATGCCGTCAGGCCTTGTTGTGCCTGCGGGATCGGGCAGCAGCCTACGGCTTCGATGCCACGCGCATGGTTGTGGCCGGCAGCTCGGCCGGCGCACACCTGGCCGCCATGCTGGCATGGCCCGGCTGGACAGCCAGCGATGCAAACGCGCCCGGCGCCACTGCCCTGGTGCGCGCAGCTGTGCTGGTCTCGGGTGTGTTCGAGCTGGAGCCCCTGGTTGGTACCGGCATCAATACCGCGTTGGGTCTGGACGTTTCACAGGCGCGAAGTGTGAGCCCGGCCCTGCTGCCACTGGCCGGATTTCCAGATGTTTTGCTGGCCTTTGGCGACAACGAAACCGGCGAGTTCAAACGCCAAACACAGCACTTCGCGCGCGACCTGCTGGCGGCCGGCGCGTCTGCCGAAACACTTGAAATCGCCGGGCGCAACCACTTCGACGTGATACTTGATCTGGCCAACAGCCACACAGATCTCGGTGCCCGCACCCTGTCGTTGCTGCAATCCCCCTGAGACCACGCCTGCCACCATGCCACGCTTCACCCCCCGGCAGCCCCACCTCGTTGACCCCGCAGGCGTGCCGGTTTTCTGGACGCCGGAGAACGCCAGCAGATACTCGCCGGCAACGCCGCCAGATTTTTCCACCTGACTTAACCCTGCAAGAGGAGACCCATGAAACGTCGCGTAGTCCTGTCAACTGCCCTTGCTTTCAGCCTTGCCACTGGTTCGGCGATGGCCCAGTCTGACAAACCCCTCAAGATTCTCATCGGCGTGCCACCTGGCGGCTCCCTGGACGCCGTCGCCCGGTTGCTGGCAGACAAGATGAAAGACGAGCTCAAGCGCCCGGTGATCGTCGAGAGCAAACCCGGCGCGGGCACCCGCCTGGCCGCCGAGCTGCTCAAAAACGCGCCGCCCGATGGCGACACAGTGATGATTGCCCCCATCGTCGTGCCGGTGCTCGCGCCCCTGACCTTCTCGAAGCTCAACTACAACCCCACCACCGATTTTTCGCCCGTCGTGCACGTGGCCAACTTCCACTTCGGCCTGGCAGTGTCCATTGATGCGCCTTACAAAACCCTGGCCGAATTCATTGCCTGGATGAAAGCCAACCCGGCCAAAGCCAACTTCGGCATGCCGGCGGCGGGCAGTCTGCCGCACTTTTTTGGGCTGATGGTGGGCAAGGAAGCCGGTGTCGACATCGTGCCCGTGCCTTTCCAGGGTGGCGCGCCTTTGCTCACGGCGCTGGCGGGCAACCAGGTCGCCGGCGGCATCGACGTATTGGGTGAACAACTCGAACTGGCCAAGGCTGGCAAGATTCGCATCCTCGCATCGTCCGGTGACAAGCGCAGCAAATTGGCGCCCGACGTGCCCACCTTCAAGGAGCTGGGGTTTGCGAATATCCAGGCCCAGGGCTGGTACGCCATGTACGCGCCGGCGCGCACGCCAGCACCCCTGCTGGCCGCCATCAACGCGGCGGCCAACAATGCCATGGCGATGCCCGACGTGGCGGAGCGTTATGCCAGGTTGCTGCTCGAGTCGGGCGGCGGCTCTGCTGCGGATTTGCAGAAATTGCAGGAATCCGAGACCCAGCGCTGGGCGCCGATCATCAAGGCCTCGGGCTTCAAGGCGGATTGACCGGGCGCCCGGAATCTGTCATTGTCAAACCGGCCCATTGGGGGCTTAAGGAGAAACCATGAAATCACCCGCAAAAACAACTTTCCTTGCTGGCCTGTTGGTGTTGGTCGCTGCCGCAGGTGCCTATGGCCTGCTGGCCGCGAATGCCAACAAGGCCGAAGCGCAGGGCATCATGTCAGCGCCGAGTTGCCAATGTTCTGCGCCCACATCGATTTTCAGCACCCCGGGCAACGCCGTCGTGCACTGCGTTTGCGGCGGCATGTCGTGTGTGGTCAGTGAACACAAAGAATCCGGCAAAAATACCAACCTGATGCAATGCGTCAAATAGTGGCGCTGGCCCCAACTTATCGGAGAATTCATGTCGTTTGCTAAATCGGTTCTGAGCTTGACATTGGTGGCGCTCACGTCCGTCGCCTGGGCAGCGTTTCCTGACAAGCCCATCAAGATCGTGGTGGCCTTCGCGCCCGGCAGCGCCACCGACGTGGTGGCCCGTTCCATTGGCCTGAACCTCTCGGTGGCGTTGGGCCAGCCGGTGGTGATAGAAAACCGGCCCGGCGCAGGTGGCAATATTGCCACCGTGCTGGTGGCGAAGGCGCCGGCCGATGGCTACACCCTGCTGATGCACAGCGTGGCGTATTCAGTCAACCCGTCGCTCTTTGCCAATGCCGGTTACAGCCCTGACAAAGACCTGGCTGCCGTTGCAATGGCCGGGGTATCGCCCAACATCCTGTACGTGCACCCGGACGTCAAAGCCAACAATTTGAAAGAGCTGACGGCGTTGGTGCAACGCGAGAAGCTCAGCTACGCCTCTTCGGGCAATGGCACCACCACCCATCTGGGCGCCGAGCTGCTGTTTCGCAATGTGCTGAAGGTGGACGTGCAACACGTGCCGTTTCAACCGGCGGCAGCGGCCAATGCGGTGGTCAGCGGCCAGGTGCCGATTGGTTCAACCTCTATGCCACCCGTGGTGCAATTGGCCAGGGCAGGCAAGGTTCGGCCGATTGCTGTGACCAGCCTCAAACGCAGCCCGACCATGCCCGACGTGCCCACCATCGACGAGCTCGGCTACAAAGGTTTTGAAGCAAACACCTGGTTTGCCCTGTTTGCGCCGGGTGGCACGCCCTCCGAGTTGCTCGACATGCTCAATCGCGAAGTCAACAAAGTGCTGCTCTACAAGACCTTGAGCGACAACTTTGCCACTTTGTCACTGGAGGTGTCGCGCATGGGCCGCCCTGAACTGTCGGCCTACATTGCCGGCGAAGTCGCCAAGTGGGGCAAAGTGGTGAAGGAGACCGGTGCCAAGGTGGATTGACCACGGGCCATGACTGCGACGGCGCCTGCCCACGCCCCCCTGGCCGAACGCCTGCGGCCCAAAACGCTGGCGGAGGTGATTGGCCAGCAGCACCTGCTGGGCGAAGGCCTGCCGCTGCGCGTTGCGTTTGAATCGGGCCAGCCGCACAGCTGCATTTTGTGGGGACCGCCCGGCACTGGCAAAACGACGATTGCGCGCCTGATGGCCGACGCCTTTGACGCGCAGTTCATCACCATCAGCGCGGTGCTGGGTGGCGTGAAGGAAATCCGCGAGGCGGTCGAGCGCGCGCAGGTGGCGCAGGGGCAGGGCCGCCGCACGATTGTGTTCGTCGACGAGGTTCACCGCTTCAACAAAAGCCAACAAGACGCGTTTTTGCCGCACGTTGAAAGTGGGCTCTTCACCTTCATCGGCGCGACCACCGAGAACCCGTCGTTCGAGGTGAACTCGGCGCTGCTGTCGCGCGCGGCTGTGTACGTGTTGCAGCCGCTGTCTGAGCCGGACCTCGGGCAGATCATCGCGCGCGCCTTGGCGATCCAGGCCTTGCCGCCTATTGAAAAAACCGCCTCTGACCGCCTCGTCGCCTATGCCGACGGTGACGCGCGGCGCCTCCTGAACACGCTGGAAACCCTGGCCGTTGCCGCACAGCAGGAAAAACTCACCGAGGTCACCGACGCCTGGCTGCAAAAGGTGCTGGGCGAACGACTGCGCCGTTACGACAAAGGCGGCGAGCAGTTCTATGACACGATCTCCGCCTTGCACAAATCGGTGCGTGGCAGCGACCCGGACGCGTCTTTGTACTGGTTCACACGCATGCTCGACGGCGGCGCCGACCCGCTCTACATGGCGCGCCGGCTCATCCGCATGGCCAGCGAAGACATCGGCCTGGCCGACCCGCGCGCGCTGCGTCTGGCACTCGACGCGGCCGAGGTCTACGAACGCCTGGGCTCACCCGAAGGTGAACTGGCGCTGGCCGAATGTGTGATTTACCTGGCGGTGGCGCCCAAGTCGAACGCCGTCTACAAGGCTTTTGGCGCGGCTAAGACGCTCATCAAGCAGGACGGCACGCGCCCGGTTCCCATGCACCTGCGCAACGCACCAACCAAACTCATGAAACAGCTCGACTACGGCAAGGGTTACCGCTACGCACACGATGAAGCAGAAGGTTTTGCCGCCGGAGAGACCTACCTGCCTGATGGAATGCCTGCCCCCAATTTTTACCAACCGGTGGAGCGGGGCCTGGAGATCCGCATTGCCGAGAAGCTGCGCGGGCTGGCTGAGCGCAACAAGAAGGGATGAGCTGTTGTCGAGGAATGCTATAAATAAAATAGCTAACTATTCATATAGTTCTTGACTTGGGTGCTAAAAAATCTCAAGAAATCGCGGTTTTGAGGCTTCAAGGCAAATAATTAATACCCATGTTAACATTTATGCCAAAATCGGTGCTAGAGTTGATCTGCAAGTTAATCAGCCCTTCACTTACCCTTCAACCCTCCCTCCACAAACACCATGAGCACCAAAACCAGCGACGAACTGATGGCCCGCCTGCAGGCGACATCCCAAGGTGAGACGGCGCATCTCTCGGCCGTTTTCCTGGCGCAGATTTATGACCAGATGCAGGCGCAGGACGTGAGCAGCGCCCAACTGGCCGAGCGCCTGGGCTGCGCGCGCAGCTACGTCACCCGCCTGTTTCGCGGCAGCACCAACCTTTCAGTACAAACCATGGTGAAACTCGCGCAGGCGATGGACGCCTCGATCCACATCGAGCTGGTCACCAAAGATTCGTCCGCCGGGTCGCCGCCGCTTTGATTTTGGCCAGATTTCACTGGCTACAATGATTTACAAGACCCGCCAAGCAGGAGCCTGGCGGGTTTTTTCAAACCGGGGGTCCAGCCGGAGATCCATCGGAAAACAAGACGGAGCCGCGTTATGGACACCCTGATACAGCAGATCATCAATGGCCTGGTGCTCGGAAGCATGTACGCGCTGGTGGCGCTCGGCTACACCATGGTGTACGGCATCATCAACCTCATCAATTTCGCCCATGGCGAGGTGCTCATGGTCGGTGCCTTGACGAGCTGGACGATCATCGGTCTGATGACCGAGTCGATGCCCGGCACACCCGGCTGGCTGATCCTGCTCATTGCCATGTTGATCGCCTGTGTGGTGGCCGCAGCGCTGAACTTTGTGATTGAAAAAGTCGCCTACCGTCCCCTGCGCAACAGCCCGAAACTCGCGCCCCTGATCACCGCCATCGGGATGTCGATCCTGCTGCAGACACTGGCCATGATCATCTGGAAGCCCAACTACAAGCCTTACCCGAACCTGCTGCCCGCGGCCCCGTATCACATTGGCGGCGCAGTGATCACCACCACCCAGATTTTGATTCTGGCCATGACGGCCGTATCGCTGGGCGTACTGATGTGGATCGTCAACGGCACCAAACTCGGCCGTGCCATGCGCGCCACCGCCGAGAACCCGCGCGTGGCCTCGCTCATGGGCGTCAAGCCCGACGTGGTGATCTCGGCCACCTTCCTGATTGGCGCCGTGCTGGCCGCCATTGCCGGCGTGATGTGGGCAGCCAATTACGGCACGGTGCAACACACCATGGGGTTCCTGCCAGGGCTCAAGGCCTTCACGGCGGCGGTGTTTGGCGGCATTGGCAACCTGGGCGGCGCGGTGGTTGGTGGGGTGCTGCTGGGCCTGATCGAATCCATCGGGGCGGGGTACATCGGCGCGCTCACGGGCGGTGTGTTGGGCAGCCACTACTCGGATATTTTTGCCTTCATTGTGCTGATCTTCGTGCTCACCCTGCGACCTTCGGGCCTGCTGGGTGAACGTGTGGCAGACCGGGCGTGAGAGGAGCATAACCATGAACAAAAACACCCGCCTCATCGCCATCCTGATCGCTGCCGCCGGGCTGTTGATCCTGCCCCTCGTGCTGCAGCAGTTCGGCAACGCCTGGGTGCGCATTGCCGACATGGCACTGCTCTACGTGCTGCTGTCGCTGGGCCTCAATATCGTGGTCGGTTACGCGGGCCTGCTGGATCTGGGCTACGTCGCCTTCTTCGCCATTGGCGCCTATATGTTTGGCCTTCTGGCGTCACCCCACCTGACCGAGACTTTCCCGCTGTTTGCCGCCATGTTCCCGAACGGCCTGCACACGCCTCTGTGGGTGGTGATACCGGCCGCAGCCGCCATCGCCGGCTTTTTTGGCGTGTTGCTCGGAGCGCCCACACTGCGCCTGCGCGGTGATTACCTGGCCATCGTCACCCTGGGTTTTGGCGAAATCATCCGCGTGTTTTTGAACAACCTGGACCACCCGGTCAACATCACCAACGGTCCCAAGGGGCTGAACCAGATCGACAGCATCAGCTTCTTCGGCCTGAACCTGGGCAAAAAAATCAGCGTGGGCGGCTTCGAGCTGGCCTCCGTGTCGCTCTATTACTATCTGTTCCTGGTGCTGGTGGTGGTGAGTGTGGTGATCTGCCACCGGCTCGAACTCTCGCGCGTGGGCCGCGCCTGGATGGCCATCCGTGAAGACGAAATCGCCGCCAAGGCCATGGGCATCAACACCCGCAACCTCAAACTGCTGGCATTTGGCATGGGCGCCACGTTTGGGGGCGTCTCGGGCGCCATGTTTGCGGCGTTCCAGGGCTTTATCTCGCCCGAATCGTTCAGCCTGATGGAGTCCGTCATGATCGTCGCCATGGTGGTGCTCGGTGGCCTTGGGCATTTGCCGGGCGTGATTCTGGGCGCGGTGTTGTTGTCGGCGCTGCCCGAAGTGCTGCGGTATGTGGCCGGCCCCCTGCAAAACCTGACCGGCGGGCGGCTCGATGCCTCCATCCTGCGCCAGTTGCTGATTGCCCTGGCGATGATCACCGTCATGCTGCTGCGCCCGCGCGGGCTCTGGCCTTCGCCTGAGCACGGCAAGTCCTTGCAGAACACCGGCAAGGAGGCTGCATGACCTCCACCACCGCCAATGCAAGCGCCAACACGTCCGACGTGGTTCTGAACGTAAAGGGCGTCTCCAAACGATTTGGTGGCCTGCAAGCCCTGAGTGATGTCGGCATCACCATCAAACGCGGCCAGGTGTACGGCTTGATTGGCCCCAACGGCGCCGGCAAGACCACCTTCTTCAACGTGCTCACCGGCCTCTACACACCCGACAGTGGCAGTTTTGAGCTGGCCGGCCGAAAATACGAACCCTCCGCCGTGCACCTGGTCGCCAAGGCCGGCATTGCGCGCACCTTTCAGAACATCCGCCTGTTCGCCGAAATGACCGCGCTGGAGAACGTGATGGTGGGCCGCCACATCCGCACGCATTCGGGCCTCTTGGGTGCGATTTTCCGCACGCCGGGTTTCAAGGCCGAAGAGCTGGCCATCGCCAAACGTTCCCAGGAGTTGCTCGACTACGTGGGCATTGGCAAGTTTGCCGACTACAAGGCGCGCACCCTGAGTTATGGCGACCAACGCCGCCTGGAGATTGCTCGCGCGCTGGCGACTGACCCGCAACTCATCGCCCTGGACGAACCCGCCGCCGGCATGAACGCAACCGAGAAAGTGATGCTGCGCGAGCTGATCGACCGCATCCGCAAAGACAACCGCACCATCCTCTTGATCGAACACGACGTGAAACTGGTGATGGGCCTGTGTGACCGCGTCACCGTGCTCGACTACGGCAAACAGATCGCCGAAGGCACACCAGCAGATGTGCAGAAGAATGAAAAAGTGATCGAGGCTTATCTCGGCACGGGAGGCCATTGAGATGTCCGCACCCACTCCATCCAAAGCCACCTTGCTGAAGGTCAGCGGCCTGAAGGTTTCCTATGGTGGCATCCAGGCCGTCAAGGGCGTCGATTTTGAAGTGCGTGAAGGCGAGTTGGTGTGCCTGATCGGCTCCAACGGCGCCGGCAAGACCACGACCATGAAAGCCATCACCGGCACCTTGCCCATCAACGCCGGCAGCATCGAGTACCTGGGCAAAAGCATCAAGGGCCAGGGCGCCTGGGACATGGTGCGCGAAGGCCTGGCCATGGTACCTGAAGGGCGTGGTGTCTTCACCCGCATGAGCATTTCTGAGAACCTGCTCATGGGCGCGTACATCCGCAATGACAAGGCCGAAATCGCACTCGACCTGGAGAAAGCCTTCACCATTTTCCCGCGCCTCAAGGAGCGACGCAGCCAGCTGGCGGGCACCTTGTCGGGCGGTGAGCAGCAGATGCTGGCGATGGGCCGCGCCCTGATGAGCCGCCCCAAGGTGCTGCTGCTGGATGAACCGTCCATGGGCCTCTCGCCGATCATGGTCGACAAGATTTTTGAAGTGGTGCGTGATGTGGCGGCGCAGGGCGTCACCGTTTTGCTGGTCGAGCAAAACGCCAGCCGCGCCCTGGGCCTGGCCGACCGCGGCTATGTGATGGAGTCCGGTCTTGTCACCATGAGCGGCGATGCCAAAGAGATGCTGCGCGACCCCAAGGTTCGCGCGGCGTACCTGGGCGAATAGTTGTACGTACAAAGGAAAACACAAAATGGCAATTCAGAATCTGGTTCGTGGTCTCAAGTCGGCGCTTCAGGGCGCCGTGGTGCTGGGCGCAATGCTCTGCCCGCCCGCCGGGGCACAGGTGAAACCCAAGGTGCTCGACGTCGGCATGGCGACACCGTCATCGGCGCTGTTTGTGGGCAACAGTTTTTTCTACTACAACAACTCGCTGCATGGCCATCTGTCGCAGTTGCTGCGCGCAGCCGACCCGGCTTTCCGTTTTCGCACGGTTTCGGCCACCATCAGTGGCTCGGGGTTTGACTGGCACGACATGGAGTCGTATTTCCGCCCCAATGCGCTGTCGTCTTACTCGTTCGATGCGCGCAACAACATCGTCTTCAACAAACTCGACAAGCTGTTTGACGTGGCGATCACAATGGACTGCAGCCAGTGCCCGATCCACCCGCAACTCAAACCGGTGTTCCTGCAATATGCGAAGAAAAACGCCGACATCATCCGCAAGAATGGCGCCAAGCCGGTGTTCTTCATGTCATGGGCCTATGCCGACGTGCCCGAGATGACGGCGCAACTGGCCGACGCCTACACCCAGGCCGCCAACGACAACGACGCCTTTGTGATCCCTGCCGGCCTGGCGTTTGCACGCTCAAAAGCGCAGCGTCCCGACCTCAACCTGTATGTGGCCGACCTGCGCCACCCCACCATGATGGGCACTTACCTGGCGGCCTGCACCACTTACGCGGCGCTCTTCAAGAAGTCGCCCGTGGGCCTGACATACACCGCCGGGCTTGACCCGGCCGTTGCCGCCCACCTGCAGGCTGTGGCCTGGGACACCGTGCAGGACTACTTCAAGCCCTGATCCGGCGCAAGTCTTGAGCCGGCAGGCGCACCGGCAGGTCAGAGAACCCGCGCACAAAATTCGAATACACGCGTCTGGGTGGGCCCACGACCTCGATCACGGGAAAACGCTTCAGTGTTTCTTCCCAGAGAATCTTGAGCTGCATCTCGGCCAGGCGGTTGCCCACGCAGCGGTGGATGCCAAACCCGAATGACAGGTGCCGGCGTGGCCGCGCGCGGTCGATGATGAACCGGTTGGGCTGGTCGATGGCCTCCGGGTCCCGGTTGCCCGAGAGGTACCACATCACCACTTTGTCGCCTTTCTTGATGTGTTTGCCGGCCAGTTCGGTATCCACCAGCGCGGTGCGCCGCATGTGCGCGAGCGGCGTTTGCCAGCGGATGATCTCGGGCACGGCACTCTCGACCAGCGCCGGGTTGGCACGCAGTTTCGCAAGCTCAGCGGGGTGTTGCACCATCGCCAATAGGCCGCCCGACATGGAGTTGCGCGTGGTGTCGTTGCCGCCAACGATCAGCAGAACCAGGTTACCCAAAAACTCGCTCGGTGTCATGTGGCGTGTGGCAGGGGAGTGCGCCAGCATCGAGATCAGGTCGTTGCGCGGTGGTGCGTTCACGCGTTCGTTCCACAAGCGGGTGAAGTAGGCCAGGCATTGGTCGAGCTCGGCCTGGCGCGCCTCCAGCGACTCAACCAGGCGACCCGGCCCCACCGGGTTGGTGGTCACATCGGACCACCAGGTGAGCAGCTTGCGGTCTTCAAACGGGAAATCAAACAGGGTCGCAAGCATCTGGGTTGTCAACTCAACCGACACGCGTTCGACCCAGTTGAAGGTCTCGTTGCGGGGCAGCCCGTCGAGCACCTTGGCCGTGCGCGCGCGGATGGTGTCCTGCATCGACGCCAAGTTGCCCGGCGCCACGATGGGGCTCACGGTTTTGCGCTGCGCATCGTGTTGCGGCTGGTCCATCGCGATGAAGCTCGAGCCACCATGCTCCAGCGGAAAATCGACGATGGAGATGCCACCCAGGGCCGCGTCAGAGGAATAGACGGCCTGGTGGGTGTCGACCTCCATGATGTCCTGGTACCGTGTGACCGACCAGAAGCCACCCACCACCGGGTTGGTCTGCCAGTGCACCGGCGCGTCCTGGCGCAGTCGCTCGAAATAGTGCCCCACGGTGTCGGCGGCAAACAGGCGCGGCTTGCTCACGTCGATGCGATCAAGCGGCAGCGCAAAAGCCTCTTCGCGGGCTTCTGCCTGGGTGAGATGGTGGGCCATGCCGGGGGTCATTGCGCTGCTCCTGCTCTTGGTCTGAATTTTGCACTTGCTGTCGTTTTTACACTTGCTCGTACGGTGTGCGAACCGCCGCCCACATTGTCCGCACTTTCGCGCACCGGGCAAGTCACCCGCCGGACTGGCCGCAACCGGGGCAGTTGGAGTAGAGTCCACGCATGACAACGCCCGGGTCTGGCAGTTTCATCGAGGGGCTCAAGTCCTTTCTGGTTTGGGTGGCCGGGGCTTTGGCGGGCATCACCGCCATTCTGTACACCTGTGGCTACCTCGTCACCCGCTCGCACCTGGCGATGCTCGGCTTATACGGTCTGGTTGATTTTGGTGCTGACCACTTCTTGCAGGAAGGCGCCAAATTTGCCATCACCATTGCCTATATGGCCTTGCGGCCACTGTTGTCTGTGGTGGTGCTGCTGGGGCTTGTGGTGCTGTCGGCGCGCGCCATCGGGCTGGCGCTGGGGCAGCGCGATGGCGGATGGCTCGAAGGCAAGATGGGCAAAGTCTCGGCCCTGGTTTCGCCCGAATCAAGGCGAAAACTGGCCTACCTGCTGTGCCTGGGCGCGCTGTTGACCCACGCCACGTACGCGTTTGATTCTTTTGAAAGCCCGCTGAAGGTGGCGAATCTGCTCTATGCCGACCCGTCTGTGGCTCGGCCTGGCAGCCTGGACGCCCTGGTCTTGGCCGGTGAACGCGGCCGCCTGCATGGCCACTTTGAAGGGCTGCTATGGGGCACCGTGCTGGCGGGGGTGCTCATGCTGGCCGCTTGGCGCACACTGGGCGCGGGCAGTTCACGCACCCTGCAAAGCCTGCAGATGTTGCCCTTTGGCGTCACGCTGGCGCTGTACATGGTCACCCTGCCGATGGACTATGGCGTGCTGGTGCGCTCCGTGCACTACGGCGCGGTCAGTTTCACCAGCGAGCCGGGCGCCCTGCCTGTGGGCGGCAACCTGTATTTGCTGGATAAAAAGAGCGACGGGTTTGTGGTGTGGGACAAGTCCACGCGCCGCGTGATCTGGGTGCCCGCGTCCAAAATTCAAAGAGCCGAACTGCGTGCGGTGGAGCCACTGTTTACCAAGGGAGTCAAGCCATGAAATACCTGCTTGTCGTGTTTTTCGCGTTGCTGGGCGCTTGTGCAGCCCAGCCCGGGCGGGAGTTTGTGGGGCGTCTGGACGTTGACGGCCCCAACGCCTTTTTGAATGGCAGGCGCACCGGCGACGGCGCCCGTGTTTTTCTGGGTGACCGCGTCTCCACCGGGTTTGCGACCAGTGTCAAGGTGTTTTTGCAAGGCGGTGGTTACGTGCAGCTGGATCAAAACACCGACCCTGATTTCTTGCGGGAGGGCGGTTGCCTGATCATTCAAATCCTCACCGGCCGCGTCTTCATTGACGGCACCGGGGTTTGCATCGAGACCCCGAGCATCTCGGCGCGGCAAGCCAGCCAGATCCACTACGCGGTTTCCAGTGCGACCACCGAGACCGTGGTGCTGGCGGGCAGTGTCGCGATGCGCCGCCCTGCGCAGGTCACGCTCGGCCAATACGACTACTACGTGGTCAGTGGCAACCAGGCGCAAGCGCCGCGCCGCTTGACGCCACAGGCTGCCAACGCCCTGGCGGCCTGGCGCGCGAACTGGGACTTCAGACCAACCGCTACCTTCCCCGCCCAGCCCGCGCAGCCCGTGCAGCCGACCAGACCAACGCCTTCTCCATCCGCACCACCTTCTACGTCCACTGTGCCTGGCCAGCCCACGCAAGCCGTGCAGCCCGGTTTCTACTGCTGCCTTTCGCGGCAGCTGGTGCCGCTGTCAGAAGCGCAATGCCAGCAGCGCAATGGCCGCTACTTCAGGGCGCCCGCTGCCGAGGCTGCGCAGTTTTGCCGGGCAAATTAGCGCCTTAGCTCGACGCCTTGACCAGTTCCATCACTGCGTTGGCAAACACCTGCGGCACCTCCTGCGGCAAGTTGTGGCCCACGCCGGGCACCAGCCGGTGCGAACGCGCCCCGCTGAACAGGTGGCCGTGTTGTGAAGCGGGCGCGGGCGGGCGCACGCCGTCGTCCGCGCCGTCAAAGGTGATGCACGGCACGCTGATCGCCGGTTGCGCGGCCAGTTGCCGCTCGATGTCCCGGTAGGCCGGGTCACCCGCCGCCAAGGCGAAACGGTGCCGGTAAGACTGGATCACCACGTCGACAAAATCCGGGTTGTCAAAAGCCGCCGCGCTGCGTGCAAAGGTGGTGTCGTCAAATTGCCAGGTGGGTGACCAGAGCTTCCACAGCAGTTTGCAAATGCCACGACGGTCTTTGGCGAGGCCAGCATGGCCGCGTTCGCTGTGAAAGTAATACTGGTACCACAGGCTGTGTTCGTTGGCGGGTGTGTCGGGCACCATCGCGCGTGAGATGTTCTGGATGTTGTAGCTGTTGAACGAGACCAGGCCCTTGACGCGTTCGGGCCACAGGGCCGCCACCACACAGGCGGCGCGGCCGCCCCAGTCGTAGCCGGCCAGCACCGCTTGCGGCACCTGGAGTGCGTCCATCAAGGCCAGCAGATCGGCACCCAGCGCGGCCTGTTCACCCGAACGCGGCGTGGCTTCGCTCAGGAAGCGGGTGGGGCCAAAGCCGCGCAGGTAGGGCACATAGACATGGCAACTTTGGCCCGCGAGCAAGGGCGCCACCTCGACATAGCTGTGCACGTCATACGGGAAGCCGTGCATGAGAAACACCGGCGGGCCAGTGGCCGGGCCGGCTTCAAAATAAGCCACGTCAAGCACGCCCGCCTGGATGTGGCGCAGAGGTTCAAGAATATTCATAGGCGAGTAATTGCTACTATAAACATAGCTACAAGGCTATATTTTCCGTGACCTCATGCCGGATTTTTCATGAAAAAGTGAAAGATCCGCCCGAAAACCAAAATAATTAACATGGGTGTTAATTATTGACCAAAACCGCTGTGAGGCTCAGTACACCACCACGCCGCGGATCGACTCACCACGTTTCATCAAGTCAAACCCTTCGTTGATGCGCTCCAGCGGCATGGTGTGGGTGATCAGGTCGTCGATATTGATCTTGCCCTCCATGTACCAGTCGACAATTTTGGGCACGTCGGTGCGGCCGCGCGCGCCCCCAAAGGCCGAGCCTTCCCACTTGCGGCCGGTGACGAGCTGGAAAGGCCGTGTTGAAATTTCCGCACCGGCTTCGGCCACGCCGATGATGATGCTGCGGCCCCAGCC
>JANNMM010000277.1:0-3200 GCA_031397915.1 Rhodoferax sp.
CCGACCGTGGTGCGCGGCTTCTCGAAATAGACGCGCATCACGATCTCCAGCGTGCCGGCGTATTTGTCGCGCTGCACTTTGAGGCGCCGCGCGTACTCCATCGCCGCAGCCGGGTCGTGGATCGAGCACGGCCCGATCACCACCAGCATGCGGTCGTCCGTGCCGGCCATGATGTCCTGGATGTTGTGCCGCGTCTGCGTGATCAGCGACTCCACCGGCGTACCGCTGATCGGGAAGAAGCGGATCAAATGCTCTGGCGGCGGCAACACGGTGATCTCCTTGATGCGGGCGTCGTCGGTGCGGCTGGTGCGGTCGCTGGGAGCGGCCTGGCGGCGGCGTTCAACCGGGTTCTCATACCAGCCACCTTCGGAGGAGGTGGAAGACGGTGTGTTCATGTTGCGGCTCCTTGAGGTTGAATATCTGTCTGCAAAAAGTGAAAGGGCAAAAAAAAACCGCCGGTTTCGGCGGTTTCTTCAAGACTGGGTGGGCTTTTTCAGCTGCGCGCCATTCTCTCTACCGCGTGTGTGCGTGAGATCCAAAAGTAGCCGAAGAAATAGCTGAACCGGGTCATGAAAATGAATATAGCACAAAGCCAGCCGCGCGCATCGTCATTTTTCACAGGCGAGTTGCAACTGCACGCTGCCGGCGCTTGCGCCCGCCAGGATTTTCTGGACCGGCGACCAGCGCGGTGTCGTGCAACCGGTCACCCGCACCGGCACTGACGGGTCGACCAGCTCGGTGGTCCAGTACCAGGAGGGATCGCGGCAAGAGAAGGTCCAGGGTGCTGGCGCCGCATCGGCCTTTTCCAGTTGAAGGCGCAGCGCGACATCCACACCGACGCGGCCGTCATCCGTCACCACCAGCAGTGGCTCGGACGCGGGTTCAATGTCCGCCGCGACGCCACCTGATTCGACTGCCAACAGCCAGTTGGCACGTGCCATCTGGCTCTTGAGCATAAACAACAGGCGCTGTTGCAGCCGGCCATCCAGCTGCCCGGTTTGCGGGTCCCGCACGCTCGCCAGCGCCTGCGCAGAGTGGGCAGCGTCCATCACGAGGCGGGCGGCCAACACGGCAGGCTGCCCGTTCTCGTAATGCACAGCGAGGCCGCACGCCATCACGCCGTGCGGATGCGCCAATGCCGGGCCCGTGAGCAGCCCGCAGGCGGCTGCGCTGGCAGTGGCCAGCGCAAGCACCCGACGGCCAAACTGGTTCATGGCGCGATACCGACAGGTCTGGTTCAGCGAATCGCCACCGGGTTGACGATCGCCTGTACGCCACCGGTGATGCGGGACTGCCCGAGCACAAACATGAACTCCCAAGCCTTGTCCTTGACCAGGTTGGCCGTGTTCATGTTCTCCAGGATATAGATGCCGTTTTTGGCCAGCAGGATTTGGTGCACTTCAAAGACGCCCACGTCTTTCTCAAATGGCACCGCCTCCAGCCCCCAGGTGTCTGCGCCCACGGCAATCACTTCCTTCGATGCCAGATACAGCGCGCCATCCTTGCCCAGACCCGGCTCCGCCGCAATGAAGCGCTTGTTGTCTTTGCCTTCAAGCGCCTGCCAGCCGGTGTGGAAGAGCACCACATCACCCTTTTTGATGGTTATGCCCTGGCGCGCGGCCTGCTCATCGATTTCTTTGCGGTTGAAGGCGGTGCCCTCGGGCAACATCGGCGTCTTGTAGTGCTCGGTCATGTCCAGCACGATGCCGCGGGTCACAAACGGCGGCACTTTTTCGATACCGAGCTTTTTCAAACCATTGGCCTGCACAAATTCGGCATTCTTGTTGCAGTTGTAATAGACGTTGTCGATGCCGATGTGGCCCAGCCCGTCCAGCTGCGAGCCGGTGCCGACCCAGCCCATATAAATGTCGTCGTTGTAGGTGGTTTTGGTGCCGCCCAAACTGGTCCCGCCGACCTGGCCTGGCTGCACCACGGTGACTGACCAGGTGCGAGGTGCAAACGCCGGGGTGGAGGAATTGGTTTCAAATCCGAGGGAATAGGTTTTGCCTGTCTTTACCAGCTTCGCCGCGTCTGCCGCCAGTTGGGGCGTGAGCAGGTTGGCTGCGCCGATTTCATCGTTGGGCCCCCACTTGGATCGACACCAATCGTTTTGTGCGAATGCCGCGCTGCTGGCAAACAAACCGATGGCACCGGCCAGCGCCAACCGGCGAAGGGATGATCTTGTTGTCATGAAAGCTCCTTGGGTTCTGTCGATGAAATGAAAAGGCCAAAGCCTGTCTGGCCGAAATGCCAAACCAGTTCAATCTAGCAGCGGACACCCTTGGCGTCACCCGATTCGGTCAACTCATCAGCGAAAACCCTAGGATCAAGTGTTGTTTTGACGTGCGACAGTTGGGTTGTCGGACAAACAATTTTTAACCATTTTCTTCTTGCACCCGCCTGCTGTGCACGCCATCGACGCCATCGAGAACCCCGGGATACCGCTGTTTGAGCGGGTCAAGGTACTGCCTGCCTACAAAGCCATCTCCGGGCTGATCGAGCAGCGCATCGTCAGCGGGGAAATCAAGCCCGGCGTCCAGTTGCCCACCGAACAAGACTTGGCGCAGCAATTCGGTGTGAACCGCTCCACCGTCCGCGAAGCCATCCGCCAACTCGAGCAGGAAGGCCTGGTGGAGCGGCAAGGCTCCAAGCGCCTGCACGTCACCATGCCCGGCGTTTACGACGCTGCACCGCGGGCAGCCCGCTCGTTGCTGCTGCATCAAGTGACCTTTGAGGAGCTTTGGCAGGTCGCCGTGGTGTTGGAGCCGCAGGCCGCGCGCCTGGCCGCCGTGGCCGCAACAGAAACGGACCGAACCGAGCTGCAAAACAGCCTGAACCGGCTTGAAGACCATTTCAACGCAGCCGGATCGATTCAATCGCACACCGATCTGGACATCGAGTTCCACGCGCTGGTGGCCCGTATTTCAGGCAACCGCGCCTTAATGCTGGCGCGCGAGCCGATCAACCTGTTGTACCGGCCGTCGCTTGTCCGCCTGCAGCAGGAACTGCCCCAGATGGAGCGGCGCAACCTGCAGGCGCACCAGCGCATCGTGCGCGCCATAGCAGCCGGCAACGCCGACCTGGCCGGCGAATGGATGCACAAACACCTGGTGGATTTCCAGCGCGGCTACGCCTTGGCAGGCATTCCGATGAACACACCCCTGCAATCGACGGATTTTTCATAGGCGCCCACCCGTGAC
>JANNMM010000259.1:0-2972 GCA_031397915.1 Rhodoferax sp.
CGCTGGGCGTCGCCAGCGGCGCGCCTGAGCCAGACGGTGTCGTGTTGTGGACGCGTTTGCTGCCACAGGGATTGTTTTCCTCCTTGGGCAAGGAGCCGGTGAACGTGCGCTGGGAGGTCGCCCACGACGATCAATTCAAACAGATCGTTCAACAGGGGCAGGCCGTCGCGGCGGCAGAGCTGGCGCATTCGGTGCACGTTGAAGTGGCGGGGCTGGCGCCAGACCGCTGGTACTTTTATCGCTTCCATGCCGGCGATTTCACCAGCGGCGTTGCCCGCACGCGCACCTTGCCCGCGCCGGATGCTAAGGTCGACAAACTGCGTCTGGCATTCGCGTCTTGCCAGCGCTGGGAGCACGGGTTTTACAGCGCACACCGCCACATGGCGCAGGAGCAACCCGACCTGGTGCTGTTCCTGGGCGACTACATTTACGAATACCCCGCCGCCGCCAACGCGGTGCGCAACACCAATGGCGGCTGGGTGCAGACGCTGGACGACTACCGGGCGCGTTACGCACTGCACAAGTCAGACACCGATCTTCAGGTCTCCCATGCAGCCTGCCCCTGGGTGATTTCCTGGGACGACCACGAGGTGCACAACGACTACACGGGCGACACCGACGGTTTCGCCTCCAACGCTGAGCCGGTGCCAAGCCAGACCTTCCTGCAACGCCGCGCCGGCGCTTACCAGGCCTGGTACGAACACATGCCCGTGCGTGCCAGCGTGCTCACGCGCGCTATGGCTGGCCTGCAGCAAGGTGCTGAAATGCGCATTTACCAAAACCTGCGCTGGGGGCAGCTCACTGAGCTGTATGTGCTGGACCCACGCCAGTACAAGGACGCTGGCGTGTGCAGCCGGGACGGCCGGGCGGGTTCCAGCCGGGTCGACCCTGCCACCTGCGCGACCTGGGCTGACCCGAACCGCTCCTTGCTGGGCAAATCACAGGAAGCCTGGCTCGAGGCGCAATTGGGCCAATCGCAAGCGGGCTGGCAAGTGCTGGGCCAGAGCTCGCTGCTCGGGCAACGCGACTTCCGCTCGGGGCCGCAAAAATCATTCTGGAACGACGGCTGGGACGGTTACCCGGCTGCGCGAAGCCGCCTGACCGATTCCCTTCGCAAAAACCTCGCCGGTAAAAGCGGCCGGACGGCGGTGGTCCTGGGCGGCGATGTGCACGAAAACTGGGTCGGGCACGTCAAGGCCGATTACAACGACGCCAAATCGGCCAACGTGGGTGTCGAGTTTTGCGGCGCCGGCATTTCTTCGCGCAGCGGCAACGCCGCCCGCACAGTGGTCGACGGCTGGCTGGCTGAAAACCCGCATTTCACCTTTGCGGACAACCGCAGCAATGGCTACAGCCTTTGTGAATTCACGCCGACAACGTTGACAACCCAGCTACGGGCGGTGGACGACGTGACGCGCCGCGACGCCGCCGTTGCTACCCTGGCCGCCTTTGAAGTGAAGGCGGGAAGGGCGGTGGTGGAGCGGGTTTGACATTGAATTTGAGACGTTGAAACTTTGACCCAGTGAGGCGACCGCATGACCACTCCCCTTAAC
This sequence comes from Rhodoferax sp., assembly GCA_031397915.1. Taxonomy (GTDB): domain Bacteria; phylum Pseudomonadota; class Gammaproteobacteria; order Burkholderiales; family Burkholderiaceae_C; genus JANYCG01. The sequence continues at coordinate 1,554 of JANNMM010000259.1, forward strand.
CAGCCCGCAGCCATCGCGCAGTGGCACACCTATGCCCAATCGCGCAACGTCGCGTTGCTCGCCGAGCTGCTGGACGAGCACTGCACTTTCGAGTCGCCCGTGGTGTTCACGCCGCAGCAAGGCCGCGCCATCACCACAATGTACCTTGCCGCTGCCCTGCACGTGCTGGGTAATGAAAGCTTCGTTTACAAGCGTGAGTGGTACGCCGCAGATTCAGCCGTTCTGGAGTTTCAAAGCACCATCGATGGTGTACGGGTGAACGGCGTGGACATCATCACCTGGAATGCCGCCGGCCAGATCACCAACTTCAAGGTCATGGTGCGGCCCCTGAAGGCCGTGAACAAGCTGCACGAATTAATGGGGCGGATGTTGATGGCGGCGGGTTGACCGTTACACCAGCACCTCAAGCAGGCGGTCCAGCCCGCCGGAATTGATCGCCACCATGGCCTGCTCCCGCACTTTGGGCTTGGCGTGGTAGGCCACTGAAAGCCCGGCCACCGACATCATCGGCAAATCATTCGCGCCGTCGCCCATGGCAATCGCATAACGCGGGTGGATGCCATTGGCAGCACAGGTCTGGATCAACATGCGGCGTTTTTCTTCGCCGTCGCAAATGTCGCCCCAGTGCTGGTTGACCATGTGGCCCGTTAGAAAGCCTGCTTCGTCGATTTCGAGGATATTGCTGCGGGTTGCGTCAATTTGCAAAACGTCTCGAACCCGGTCTGTGAAAAACGTAAAGCCGCCACTGACCAGCAGCGTGACCATGCCCACCTTCTTGCAAGCCGCCACCAACTCCGCCGCGCCGGGGTTGAGCTTGAGTCGGTTGTTCAGCACCTCTTCCATGCTGGCCACGCTGACACCCTTGAGCAGGGCCACACGGCGGCGCAGGCTGTCTTTGTAGTCGGTGATCTCGCCACGCATGGCCGCTTCGGTAATGGCGGCGACTTCGGCTTTGCGGCCTGCCGCGTCGGCGATTTCGTCTACACACTCGATGTTGATGAGGGTGCTGTCCATGTCGAAGGCGATGAGCTTGAAGTCACGCAGGTTAAGCGGTGGCGTAAAGCCCTGGATGACCAGGCCGGGGGAGATTTTTGTGGCGCTCATGAATACCGCAGCTACGATTTCAGTAGCTGGAGACGATTATTGAATATGGGCAGAGCGAAGATTTTTCTCGACGCCCCCCACCAGCCATCGGGCTTACTGAGGCACCAGGCCGGCCGCCTTGACCAACTCTGCATGCAGCTTCAAGTCACGCGCGATCAAGGCGCGCAAATCCTCGGGGCCGGCGGGAGCCACATCCATGCCGATCTCGGCAAGCTTGCTCCGGTTGTCCGCATCGAACGCAGCGACAACCGCACGATTGAGTTGATCGATGATGGGTTTGGGTGTTTTCGCAGGCGCAAGCAAAGCGATCCAGGT
>JANNMM010000308.1:0-2264 GCA_031397915.1 Rhodoferax sp.
GGGGCCAGTATCAGCCGGCGCGCCTGCGCCAATGGCTAAACCCGCAAAAACCGGCGAATCAACACCATCCGGGCAAATCCGCCCCGACCTGCAGCGCGCCATCGACCGCCATGCCTTCACCCTGGACGCCAATCGCCCGCAAGCCGTGGCCAAGCGCCACGCACTCAAGCTGCGCACGGCGCGCGAAAACATCGCCGACCTGTGTGATCTGGCGGGTGCCAAATCGGCGAATGACGCCGCCCCCAGCAACTTCATCGAATACGGCGCCCTGGCCGTCGCCGCACAGTCACGAAGGCGCACGCCCGACGACCTGATCGCCAACACGCCCGCTGACGGCATGGTCACCGGCATCGGCAGCATCAACGCGGTGCAATTTGGCGCTGAAGAATCCCGCTGTGTCGTCATGGCCTACGACTTCACCGTGCTGGCGGGCACCCAAGGCATGCGCAACCACCAGAAGACCGACCGCTTGCTGGAGATCGCGTTGCAGCAAAAACTGCCGGTGGTGCTGTTTGCCGAAGGCGGCGGCGGGCGCCCGGGTGACGTCGATTCGCCCAAAGTGGCGGGCCTGCAAGTGGCCACGTTCGCCAGTTTTTCCAAACTCAACGGCCAGGTGCCGGTGGTCGGCATCGTCGCCGGGCGCTGTTTTGCCGGCAATGCGGCGCTTCTGGGCTGCGCCGATGTGATCAACGCCACCCAGGGCAGCAACATCGGCATGGGTGGGCCAGCAATGGTCGAAGGCGGTGGCCTGGGCGTTTTCAAACCCGAGCAGATTGGCCCCAGCGCGGTGCAACACACCAACGGCGTGATCGACATTCTGGTGGACGACGAAGCCGCCGCCGTGGCCGCCGCCAAACACTACTTGACGTTTTTCCAGGGGAATGTTGCCGCCTCCAGCGCGCCCGATCAATTGACGTTGCGCGACCTCGTGCCCGAAAACCGCCTGCGCGTCTACGACACATTGGGTGCCCTGCAGGGTGTGGTGGACGCCGGCAGCCTGCTGGCCTTGCGCACCGGTTTTGGCCGTGGCATCCACACCGCGTTGGGCCGCCTCAATGGCCGCGCCGTCGGGCTGATGGCCAACAACCCGCTGCACCTTGGCGGCGCCATCGACGCCGACGCGGCAGACAAGGCCAGCCGTTTCATGCAACTGTGCAACGCCCACGGCCTGCCCATCGTGAGTTTTGTCGACACGCCGGGCTTCATGGTCGGGCCCGAGATTGAGGAAGTGGCCCAGGTGCGCCACGTCAGCCGGATGTTCATTGCCGCCGCCCACCTGCGCGTGCCGCTGTTTGCCGTGGTGTTGCGCAAGGGCTACGGCCTGGGCGCCATGGCCATGACCGCGGGTGGATTTGCTGCCTCGGTGTTCACCATCGCCTGGCCCACCGGCGAGTTTGGCGGCATGGGGCTTGAAGGCGCGGTGAAACTAGGCTACAGCAAAGAGCTCGCTGCCGAACCCGAAGGTCCGTCGCGCGCCGCCCTCTACGACCAGCTGGTGGCCGAACATTATGAAAAAGGTGGCGCCATCAACATGGCCGCGCATCTTGAAATAGACGCCGTGATCGACCCGGCCCACACCCGCGACTGGCTGTTGCGCGGGCTGGCGTCGTCAAAAATCGCAGCACCCACCGGTGCATTGATGGTCGATGCGTGGTAAAACAGGGTCTGTAACCGGCCATTGCCTTGAGTTGGAGCGCCCCGTGATCGTCAAACATTTCAGCAAAATTCTTTACGTCTGTGGCGCCATCACGATGCTGCCGATCCTGCTTTTCTTCATCCCCTGGCCGATGTTTTCGTTTTTGGGCATGAGCATGACGGCGAACACCGGCATTTTGTTTGCCAAACACTGGGGCCTGCTGGCCGCGACCATTGGCGCCTTGCTGATCTACAGCGGCATGCACCCGGAACTGCGCCGCCCCATCGTCATTGCCGCCGCCATCGAGAAACTGGGCCTGTGTGTCATCATCGCCGTCGGCTGGAACGACCCGGGTTTTGCCGCCTTTCACAGCACCTTGTTTGTCGACGGCCTGATGGTTCTGCTGTTTGGCTTGTATTTACTCAGTGGCGGCGAACCCGACCACGCGCGCGCAGTGGCAGACTCGCGCTAACAGAATCACCCGGTCGCCCGCAGACCATTTGCTGCGGGCAGTGCAGCTGGCTTGACCGCCGGCCGCTTTTTATTTCGGACCCTTTCGCTTTTTTACCCAGGAGGCTCTCATGCCCGGACTCTTACCCAACGTCGATCCCGACGGCCTGCTCGAATT
>JANNMM010000322.1:0-2343 GCA_031397915.1 Rhodoferax sp.
GCCATAAAAAGCTCCAAAATTGAAAAACAAGTTCAAAAACAACCATCGATCTGCGTTGCTTCTGGCTTGGGAGCGGTCGGCGAACGCTTTAGCAGATTCACCACGATCCAGCAGGAAAGTGGCAAGGCACAATGGCGGCACCCAATCCAGGAATTAACCCAAGACTTACCTCAAGGTAAGGGTGCGCGGCCCCATCGTGTGTCGCCCTGCAAGTAGTTCCGTAACTCAGCGACAGCGCGCATTTTATCCGACTGATGTCTGGCCTCTTCAAATTTTTTTCCGTCTTTCCGCTGTGGGCAGCCCACGCGGCTGGATGGGTTTTGGGATGGCTGGCGTTTGCATTTTCAGCCGCGTACCGGAAGCGATTTCTGGACAACGCCCATCAGGCCGGCTTGAAGGCCCCCCAGTGGCTCAGCGCCGTTGGCGCGGCTGGCAAACAGGTCGCCGAATTGCCGCGGCTGTGGTTTGGCAAACCGGTTGGCATCCATTTGGAGGGTGCCCAACTCATCGACGACGCGCTGGCCAGCGGGCGCGGTATTGTGTTTCTCACCCCGCACCTGGGTTGTTTTGAGGTGACCGCCCAAGCGTACGCCGCGCGTTACGGTCAGACTTCACAGTCGCGGGCGGGCAAACCCATGACCGTGCTTTTTCGCCCGCCGCGCAAGCCCTGGTTGACCACGCTTGTCACCCGTGCGCGCCAACGCCCCGGCCTGGCCACGGCACCGACCTCGCTGGCCGGTGTGAAGCTGCTCATCAAGGCGCTGAAAAACGGTGAATGTGTGGGCCTGCTACCCGACCAGGTGCCACCGGCCGGGCAGGGCATCTGGTCGCCGTTTTTCGGCCGTCAGGCCTACACCATGACCCTGGCCGTGCGCTTGGCCTTGCAGACCAACGCAACAATTTTGGTCGCCTGGGGTTCGCGCCTGGCGTGGGGACAGGGTTACAGGGTGCATGTTCAGCCGCTGCATGCCGATGGCGGCCAGCGTCTGGCGCCGGACCTTGAAGGGGCAGTCGCCCAGGTCAATGGGGCGATGGAAAACCTGATCCGCACCTGCCCCGAACAGTACCTGTGGGGCTACGCCCGTTACAAACAGCCCAAGGTTGAATCTTGATCTACAAATCCGCGAGTTTTATGTTGAGCCACGGCGGCATCCTGGCCATGCGCCTGCTGGCACTGATGCCGCTGCGCGTGAGCCGCGTATTGGGCTGGTTTTTGGGCCGTTTTTTGTACCTGACAGTGCGCTCGCGCCGCAAGGTGGTGATGACCAACCTGCGCCTGTGTTTTCCCCAATGGAGCGACCATCAACGTGAAGACGTGGCCCGGGAGCACTTTGTGTACTTCGCGCAGGCCTGGCTGGACCGGGGTTGGCTCTGGCACAGTTCCCCAGCGGTTTTGCAAAAACGTCTTCGCCTTTTTGGCGCCGTTGAAGGCATTGCCAACGACGAGCCCACGGTGATTTTTGCGCCCCATTTTGTCGGGCTTGACGCGGGTGGCATGGCCCTGGCTTTGGGGGTCAAGCGCTGGCACATTTCGATTTACAGCCACCAGTCCAATGTGCAGGTGGACAACTGGGTCAAAGCGGGGCGCCTGCGTTTTGGCAAGGTCAACCTGTTTGACCGTGCCGACGGCCCCAAGCCGGTGATCGCTGCCGTGCGCCAGGGCGCGGCGCTGTACCTGTTGCCCGACATGAACTACGGCCTGGCGGAGTCCATTTTTGTGCCGTTTTATGGTGTACCGGCCTGCACCGTCACTTCCCTTTCGCGCCTGGCGCGGCTGGGCCGGGCGAAGATCGTGCCGGTGGTCACGCGCATGACGCGCGATGGGTATGACGTCGAGGTGATGCCCGCTTGGGACGACGTGCCCAGCGGCGACCTGGAAGCCGACACCCTGAAGATGAACCAGCGGCTGGAGACCTGGATCAACACCATGCCCGACCAGTATTACTGGGTACACAAACGCTTCAAAGACCGCCCGCCGGGTGAACCGCCGATTTACTGATCGACCCCGGCAGCGCTGCCCGCAATCCCGGTCATCGCAAAATGAACGGGAGGCACGATTGGATGGTTAAATTTATTTAAATTAATAAAGTTTACGAATCTGATTGGCAATGAAGTCACGTATTAATCTATTTTATTGCTATTAAAAATAGACTAAATTAGCAATAAATATACTCAGATCCAGCTGTGAATTAATGTAGACACGGAGTCCACGCCAATCCGCTTCGTCGCTGAAAAAAGTCGCACCTCGCCGCCGCCCGCCTGCAGTTTCATGACCGACAAGGCTTTGGTCTGCTCACTGCGGTTCAACTTGTCGGCTTTGGTCAGAATCACCAAGAACTTCAG
>JANNMM010000335.1:0-10793 GCA_031397915.1 Rhodoferax sp.
GCATCGCTGGCAAGCAATTCCGTGGCCCGCTCATGCGGTGTTCCACTCGGCAAGATGCTCAGTTTTTCGATATTTGTCCGCAGGAGCACGCTGGACATTTCCAGCTTTTCGTTGAGCACCAGATCAAGGAGCCCGGGGCTCGGTGGCAACCCAAGAACGCGCAAGACCGAGGGACGCGCAACATCGGCGTCCACCAACAAGACTGTGGTATCGAGCTCTGTGGCGATGCTCATGGCCAGGTTGATCGCAGTAAAACTTTTACCCTCCCCGGCCAGGGCACTGGTCACCATGATCAGGTTGCCGTTTGCAATGGCCGAGGCACCTTTTCCCAGCGCGTTACTGATGAGCGGCCGCTTGATCACACGAAACTGGTCGGCGACCTGTGAACGCGGAGAATTGGGGCTGACTATGCCTGCGGCGGAAAGGGCTTCAAGGTCAATCTCGACCCGGCGCGAAACGACTGCCGGTACGGCCGGGAGAGCCTCAGCCGCGGGCGCCAGTGGAATGCCGCGCGCCTCAACTGGAAAATTGTCCACAGCCGCTTTTTTCGGGCTGGTGCCAACTTCGGGCATGGAGACGCCAGCGCGACGCAATTGCTCCAGCCGCAGTGTCGCTTGTTCGATCAGACTTGTCATTTGGCTCAGCCCACTCGGCCGGAAAAATATGCCAGGGCGGCAATGCCTGCAATAAATACACCGACGAGGCTCGCCGAGGCAAGCACAAACTTGCTCAAGTCGCTGCGCTCACGAAATCTGGTTGTGTCGTTGACTACCAGCGTGACCACACCCAACAAAGGCAATCCAGCAAGATCCCGCAATCCGCGGGCGTCAAACACAACGGCGCGCATTTGACTGGCAACGAAGGCAGTGGCCAACCCAGCAGCCAAGGCTGCCAGCAGAGCCAACGGCATCAACAACAGGCGATTTGGAGCAACCGGCTGGGGCGCCACCCGTGGCGGGTCAATCAGGCGAAAATCTGCGATGCCCGCGGCACCCTCCAGGTCGCCAGAAAGCGCAGCAGACTCCCTGCGCGCAACCAGGTCTTCGTAGTTTTTCTTGTTGATGGCGTAATCGCGGTTCAGTTGCGAAAACTCAGATTCGATTTGTGGCGCCGTCTTCATCAGTTCTCGCGCCCGTTTGACACGCGCTTCGTATTCGCCCACGCGGGCACGCAATGAAGCCACCTGCACTTCCGCAGTTGCCAGCATTCGACCCAACTCCTGTGATGCCAGGCTGGCGCCAGGCTGGGCCGCAGGCACAGCCATCGCCGCTTTGCGTAACTCAGCCACTTCCTTGCGTTTTTGGTCTTCAAGGTCCTTGATGAGTTTGCGGGCATTGACGACGTCTGGGTGGCTGTCCGTGAACCTTTGCAGCAGGTTGTCGATATTGGATTTTTGGGCATTGATCCGCGCGTCAATTTCCGGGGTCGCGACAGTTGCCGCCGACTCCTGAAGCAAGCTGCGCGACGAGACATTGGTAGACTGCGATTTCTCGGAATCAAGCTGTTTTTTTGCAGCATCCCTGGCGTTTTCCGCCTCCTTCAACTCCAGCCGCGCCTGATTCAGCTGGTTGGTGACTTCACTGATCCGCGTGGACATGTCTTTGCCGTCCGCCGTCTGAGTCTCAATGTTGCGCAACTTGAATTCTTTAAGACGCGCTTCGGCCTCTTCGAGTTTGACCACATAACTCTTGATTTGTTCGTCGATGAATTTCTTGGCGACGTCAGAATCCTTGCGGGTATCGCCCAGACTTGACTCCACAAATATGGACACCAAAGACTGCACAACCCGTTTCGCCTTCTCAGGCACCGCATCCCGGTAACTCATGGTGTAGAGGTTGTCACGGCCGACGTTTTTGATCTGGACCGCTTTGGTCACCTGCTCGATCAGGGCGTCATGGGCCTCCTTCGATTTTTCACCCAGGTCCAGATCGGCCATGCGCACCAGTTTTTCAACGTTCGGCCGGCTGATCAGGGTGCGGCTGAGCATGGCGACCTGCTGCTCCACATTGGGCTGAACGGCCAACCCCGACATCAAGGGTTTCAGGATGGACTGGGTGTCCACATAAATCCGCGCGCTCGCTTCAAACTTGTCCGGCACCCACAAGACGACCGCAGCCCCGATTGCGCCGACGACCCACGCGACCAGCAAACCTGGCCATCGGTGCTTCCATACACCGCGGGCGATGGTCGACAGCTGACTGAGCAATTCATCCATGGGTGGAGATCAAATTAGGTATGGCGAAATCGCAAGGGGTCCAAGCATGCCGCAGGGCGGCCGCTGGCGACGTACCTGCGTTCTGGTTCAGAACCAGCCCTGGGGAATGATCAGGACGTCGCCCGGCTTCATTTCGACATTGGCCGAAATGTCGCCACGTTTGATCAAATCCTTGATGCGAACGGAATAACGCTTGTCGCCCTCAGACGCCCTGAAGATGGTGGCACCATTGCCATCGGCAAAATCCGTGAGGCCACCGACGGCTATCATCACGTCCAGCAGCGTCATCTTTTGCTTGTAGGGCAGGAACTGGGGCCGCGCAGCTTCACCCACCACGCGAATCTGTTCACTATAAGGGCCAACGAAGCCGGTAACAATTACCGTCACAACCGGGTCCCGTACGTATTTGGCCAAGGCTTTTTCAACGTCGCGGGCGATTTCCACCGAGGTCTTGCCCTGCACCAGCAATTCTTCCACCAGCGGCGTTGTCAGCTTGCCGTCCGGGCGCACCGGCACAGACATCGACAGCTCCGGATTACGCCAGACAATGATGTTGAGGGAATCCCCTGGGCCGACAATATAGTTGTAGCCCTCGTTGGCAGAGCCTTTGGGTGCCGGCGGGTAAGTTGGCCCTTGGGCGCAGGCCGCCACCAACGAAGCCACCACGGCCAACAGGGCCCAGCGCGCCCAAAATCCTGCTTGCGTGAAAATTTTACTCATGACAGCGTCCATTCTTCGAGTTCGACTCGGGTGAGAAGCCCAATGATCAATTGATCCGCTTTGAATATAACGCATTTGCACGTAAAACTGATAGCAATTCCAGGGAACGCGTCAATTGGCAGGTGAACCGAGAAAAATTACCTCGCCACCATCAACGTGACATGCCGGTTTGCGGCACTCTCTAGAATTCCGATCCATGAAAAAGCTATTGGTCGTCTGCATGGGCAATATTTGCCGCTCACCCATGGCGCAGGTAGTACTGAAAACACACGCCGCACGCACGGGCATGGCGTCCACGGTCAGCATTGATTCGGCCGGCACCCATGCCGGCCATTTCGGCGAAAAACCTGACCCCAGGGGGGAGGCCGCACTGTTGCGCCGAGGCTACGAAATGGGGCGCATACGCTCTCGAAAAGTGAGCGAGCAGGATTTTGAGCGGTTTGACGTGATTTTGGCAATGGACACCAGCAACCTGGCTTCGATGCGCCAGATCTGTCCGCCGGAATTGGCCCACAAGCTTAACCTTTTTCTTGAATTCGGTGCGCCTGCCACCAATGACGGCAGCACGCTGGACGTTCCCGACCCGTATTACGGCAACGCGGCAGGGTTCGACCGGGTGCTGGACCTGTGTGAATTCGGTGCCCGGCAAATCCTGGCAAGAATCAATGCCCTGCCCTGACGGCCCTCAAGCGGCCACCGACCTGCGCTAAACCTTGTAATAGGTGCGGTACCAATCGACGAAGCGCGAAATCCCCGATTCGATCGGCGTTGCCGGAACAAAACCGACCCATGCGCTCAAGGCGTCTGTGTTGGCATACGTCGCTGGCACGTCACCGTCCTGCAGCGGCAGGAGGTTTTTGGTTGCCGTACGGCCCAACGCCTTTTCGATGCAGCCAATGAATTCCAGCAACTGCACCGGGTTGTTGTTACCGATGTTGAACACCCGGTAGGGGGCGCTGCTGGTTGCCGGGTCGGCCGCCATGGCGTCATAACCCGCGTTGGGTTCGGCGCTACGGTCCAGCACCCGAACCACACCCTCCACGATGTCATCGACATAAGTGAAGTCGCGCTGCATGTTGCCGTGGTTGAAAACGTCAATGGGGCGTCCCTCAAGAATAGCCCGCGTAAACAGGAACAAGGCCATGTCCGGACGGCCCCAGGGCCCATAAACGGTGAAAAACCTCAGTCCGGTGGTTGGCAGGCCGTAAAGGTGGCTGTAGGTATGCGCCATCAGCTCGTTGGCCTTTTTCGTGGCGGCGTAAAGGCTGATGGGGTGGTCCACACTGTCATGCTCGGAAAAAGGCATTTTGGTGTTGCCGCCATATACGCTGGAACTGGACGCGTAAACCAGATGCTGCACTTTTGTGTGGCGGCAACCTTCCAGAATATGGGTGAAACCGACCACATTGCTTTCAATATAGGCATGCGGGTTCTGCAAGCTGTATCGCACACCGGCCTGCGCCGCCAAGTGAATCACCCGGTCGAATGTCTCCGCCGCAAACAGACCGGCCATTGCGGCCTTGTCGGCAACATCGAGTTTGACGAACCTGAAATTCGCATGGGCGGTGAGCCGCTTAAGGCGGTCTTCCTTCAAGGAAACCGCATAATAGTCGTTCAGGTTGTCGAGCCCAACCACCTCATCGCCGCGCGCCAGCAGGCGCAGCGCGGTCGTCATGCCGATGAATCCGGCCGCGCCAGTCAACAAAATTTTCATGGCGCGATTCTGCCATGCGCCACCCGTACGCCTGAGGTCGCTATTTCATGCCCAGCCGCGGCCGGATGAACTTCAACATCAGCCATTGCAGCGGGTTGGAATTGCCCCACGGCCGCCAGGTGAACTTCAACTTCTGGTGGTAAGCGTCAAACTGCATCCCCCAAGGCACTGCTTTGAGGTCGCCCCGCCCCAGTAAAACCTTCAACACAGACGCGCCCATCACGCCCGCGCACAAATCACAGGCCATGATGGTCGAAGGACCCCGCTTTTCCTTGAAATTGACCGACTCTGGCGCCACCAGATAGTCGCGATTTAACATGGCGGGCGACAAACCGGCGATGAAGCGGGCATATTGTTCATTGGTTTCATGGCCGCGCACCTTGAAATAGTCTTCAAAACTCATGCCCTTGGGATCGAAGTAGAGAAAGGCTGTGCCAATGCCCAAGGGCGCCGCGGTGAGTGCTGGAATCCCTTTTTTCCGGCATTTCCAGAACACCATGCGGCGGGCCGTCAGTGCGAAAAAGTCGAGCCCATCCACGTACACGTCCAGGCCATCCAGAAACTCGTCCACGTTGTCTGGTTGCACGCCTTTTGGGAAAAATTTGAACTCAATCTCGGGGTTGATATCCAGAGCCAGTTTTGCAATACTTTCCATCTTCGATTTCCCCATGAAGGGCATGAACGCGCCAGCCTGGCGATTCAGGTTGTGAATATCGAATTCGTCAAAGTCCGAGATGTGAAATTTTGTCAGCCCCAGGCGCGCCAGCGTGAGCAAATGCGCGCCGCCCACGCCTCCCAAACCGGCAATTCCCACCCTTGCCTGGCGCAGCTTGGCCTGCTCCTCCAGCGTCACCCAGCCAATGTTGCGCGAGAAGGCGCGCTCATAGTCAAACACAGGAGTGGCGGGCATAGGTTGAGGCTCCTCGGTGGCAAATGTGATGTCAAGGCGTTTCCGCGGCAAAGTATAGGACCGCGGGTGTAACAGCCAACCCATGACGAGATCGAGAAATGTCGACAATTTTTACAGCCCAAATAAAAGGTGCTTGCCACTACTCACTAAGTTGTTGATAAATATAGGTTTTGAAAACTTGGCATCGATATTGCTTTTACTGCTGTATGGGCCGTCAGGTCAGTCACTTTTTTCTAGGAGTCTTGTCATGAAACTACACAAAATCGCCTCGGCCTTCGCATTCACAGCTTTGGCAGCGGCTTCGTACGCTGCGCCGATTCCGCTGATTGGTAGCTTCAATGCCACCACGACGGGTGGCTTTATTGGCGGCAGCGCAACTTGCGCTGCTGACGGCACGAACGGTACAACGGCTGGTTCGCAAGCTGCTTGCCAAGCAACTCTGTCTTTCACCGGCAACGTGCAAACAGGCTTGGTGCCAACTGCGGCGTCGATTTTGGCCAACCCGTTGACCAACCCCAACAACGGTTTCCCACCTAACATTGCCGGTTTGGTTGCTGCCGGAGTTGCTGGTGCTGGTGTCGGCGGCGCGCCAACCTTTAACAGCATTGCTTGGGGCGACGGCGTTGGTGCCGGCCCACAGAGCAGCTTGGTGAATGACCATATTGCCAATAACACCGCTGTTGTTACCAACGGCGCTTGGGTGGTGATTGACCGTTTCACCCACAACAACAATGTGATCACCGACGCGGGTGGTTTTATGAACTCGGTGGCGATTTTCGCGACGGCACATTTGGCGGCGGTTGGTGGCTTTGGATTCAATGGACTGGATGTTCCTGGCCTGAATCCGATTCTGTTTGACGAAACCCTCAATGCGCCTCCTTGCGCACCCCCGAACCCAAATGGCTCGGTCTGCGATGACGTGTTCACAACGACTCCGCTTGAAGGCGCCTTCCAGTTCTTCACAGACGCAAACGGCGCGCAATACTTCATCGAGTTCCGTTTTGACAACGGCGCAGGTGGCGTAGTTCTGGACGGTGGGCTCGGCAAGATTATCTACACCGCTGAAGGCCAATCCAGCTTCGTGACCACTTCGATGCGCATCTTCACGGTGCCAGAGCCAACCATGCTCGGTCTGTTTGGTTTCGCCCTGGTGGGTGTGGCGCTCTCCCGCCGTCGCAAGCAGGCTGCCTAAACTCCCAGCGAGTTTCAGCACCCTCCCAAACGGCAGCTTAGGCTGCCGTTTTTCATTGGGGCGCCGAAAACCCGATTCAAGAGGGTAACTCGCGCCTTACACTGCACACTGAATGAGTTATTCGAGCAAGCAGCGCCTCGCCCTGGCGCTGATTTTCATCACCCCCGCGTTCTGGAGCGTCAATTACCTGGTCGCACGCAAGGCGCCTGGCGTGATCGAACCGCATGCCTTGGCGTCGATGCGCTGGCTGATGGCGGGTTTTCTTTTTGGCCTGGGTTATTGGGGCCAGATCTGGGCCGAGCGCCGGCAAATCCTGCAGGACTGGAAGCACTACCTGATCCTGGGGGCCCTGGGCATGTGGATTTGCGGCGCCTGGGTTTACGTGGGTGGGCGCACCACGGTGGCCGTCAACATCGCGCTGATTTACAGCATTTCACCAGTCCTGGTGGTAGCCGCCTCGGCCGTGTGGCTCAAGGAACGGGTCAGCCCGCTGCAATTGTGCGGCGTCGTGATCGCTCTGGCTGGTGTGCTGCACGTGATCCTTAAAGGCCAATGGAATAACCTCTCCGCGGTGCAGTTTGTGCCCGGAGACGGCTGGATCCTGGCCGCCGCCGTCGCTTGGACGGTTTACTCCGTCTTGCTCAAACGCTGGCACAGCCCGCTGGGCGCCAGTGCACGGTTGGCGGTTATCGCGCTGGCAGGAGTGCTGGTGATGTTGCCTTTCACGATTTTTGAGGCTGCAACCAACCCGCTGCCGGTGTTGACGCTGCCCGGCTTTGGCCTGTCTCTGGCCGCCGCCCTGTTCCCCGGTTACGGCGCTTATCTCGCGTTTTCAGTGATGCAGCGCGAACTCGGCGCGGCGCGCGTGAGTGTGGTGTTGTACCTGGGGCCGATTTATGCGGCCCTGATCGCCTGGCTGGTGTTGGGCGAACCGCTGCAAATGCACCACCTCATTGGCTTGGCGCTGATTCTGCCGGGCATTTATCTGGTCAACCGCAAAGTGGCGGTTTGATGCGATGGTCGACAACAATTAACTTCAATGTTAACAAAATCGCTCGATACCGTGAATTGTTAACATGGGTGTTAATTTTTGCTTGATATTGGTGATTTTCAAAAAAATTGACTCTCAAGTCACGAATTAATTGAATAGTTTGCTACTATTTATATAGCATACTTCAATTCGCGCGCCACCTGCTTCTTGAGTCAGCCGCCGATTTCCAGTCGCCTGCAAATCTCCAGCGCCGCCGAGGACTGGTTCATGCAATAAAAATGCAGCCCTGGCGCACCGCCGGCGCGCAGCTGTTCGCACAAGTCGGCCACAACATCGAGGCCAAACGCCTTGATCGACGCCGTGTCGTCGCCATACGACAGCAAACGCAAGCGGATCCAGCGCGGAATTTCGGCACCGCAAGCGTCTGAAAACCGCATCAACTGGGTGCTGCTGGTGATCGGCATGATGCCGGGAACGATGGGCACGGTCACGCCGGCCGCGTCGGCTTCTTGCACAAAGCGGAAATAGGCATCTGCGTTGTAAAAATACTGCGTGATGGCCGAGTGGGCGCCCGCTTTAACCTTGGTCACAAAAGCCTGGAGGTCCGCAGCTGGCGATTTCGCCTGCGGGTGCACTTCCGGGTAAGCCGCCACCTCAATCCAGAAATCGTCGCCGGTTTCGGCGCGGATAAAAGCCACCAGGTCGCTGGCGAAATGGAATTCGCCGCCGGCGCCGTAACCACTGGGCAAGTCGCCGCGCAAGGCCACCAGGCGTTTGACACCCATGTTTTTGAGCGTCGCCAACTGTTCGCGCACGGTGCTTTTGGTGGCCCCGACACATGAAAAATGCGAGGCCGCCTGGGCGCCCTCTTTCAGGATTTCACCGACGGTCGCGAAGGTGCCCGCCTGCGTGGAGCCACCCGCACCGAAGGTGACCGAGCAGAACTCCGGCTTGAGCGCATACAACTGCTGTCGCACAACACGCAGTTTTTCCACGCCTTCAGGCGTTTTGGGCGGAAAAAATTCAATGCTGATCGGCAATTGGGCAGAAGTGTTCATGGTTTCGCGTGCAGAAAAAATTCGCGGTTGCCGTCGCCGCCGGTGATCGGGCTGTCCAGCCAGGCCTGCACCGAAAGGCCCAACCCTGCGCAGCAGTCGCGAATGCGTTTTTCGACGAGGCCATACATCGCCGGGTCTTTGACGATACCGCCTTTGCCCACCTGACCCGGTTGCAATTCGAATTGCGGTTTGACCAGCATCAGCAAGTCGGCGCCTGGTTTAAGCAGTGGCACGAGCGCCGGCAACACCAGGGTTTGCGAAATGAAGGACAGGTCACCGACGATGAGGTCGAATTGGCCGTCGAACCCATCCACAGATGGGTCGGCGGGTGGATCTTCGGTTGAATCGTCAGCCAATTCGCCGGATTGACTGTCAAGTCCAGCGTTATCAGCACAAGCTGCTATTAAGTCAGCAGCAGTCAATGTTCGCGCATTGAGGTTTTCAATGGCCACCACCAGCGGGTTCGCCCGCATCGACGGGTGAAGTTGCCCGCTGCCAACATCCACCCCCACCACCCGATTCGCGCCGTGCTGCAAGAGGCAATCGGTGAACCCCCCCGTGGACTGGCCGACATCGAGGCAGGTTTTACCCTGCGGGTTGATGCCGCTGGATTTCAACGCACCTTCAAGCTTCAAGCCGCCGCGCGAGACGTACTTCGCCTCGGCCGCGTCCAGCAGGTCGATCTGGGCGTCGGCGGGCAACTCGTCGCTGTTTTTGCCGATGGTTTTCCAAGCGCCATCCAGCACGCGCCAGCGCACGCCCGAGGCAATCAGGCGCTGCGCTTGGGAGCGGGAACTGGCGAAAGCGCCTTGAAGCAGGAACTGGTCAGCCCGCATGTACCTGCGCCTTTGACGGGACCTTAATAGCGGTAGGTCTCGGCTTTGTAGGGGCCAGACTTGCTCACCCCGATGTAGTCAGCCTGCTCGGTAGTGAGCTCGGTCAACACCGCGCCGACCTTTTTAAGGTGCAGGCGCGCGACTTTTTCGTCCAGATGTTTGGGCAACACGTAAACCTTGCCGACTTTGTATTCTTTCGGCTTGGTGAACAGCTCAATTTGCGCGATGGTCTGGTTGGCGAAACTCGACGACATCACAAAACTCGGGTGACCAGTGCCACAGCCCAGGTTCACCAGGCGGCCTTTGGCCAGCAGGATGATTCGTTTGGAGGGCGTTTTGCCTTTGGCGGGGAAAATGACGTGGTCAACCTGCGGCTTGATCTCTTCCCACTTGCATTTTTCGAGCGAAGCGACGTCGATTTCATTGTCGAAATGGCCGATGTTGCACACGATCGCCTGGTCTTTCATCGCCGCCATGTGTTTGTAGCTGATGACGTTTTTGTTGCCGGTGGCCGAGACAAAAATGTCGGCTTTGTCGGCGGCGTATTCCATCGTGACGACTTTGTAACCCTCCATCGCCGCCTGCAAGGCGTTGATCGGGTCGATCTCGGTCACCCACACTTGGGCCGAGAGCGCACGCAGGGCCTGCGCAGAGCCTTTGCCCACATCACCGTATCCAGCCACCAGCGCCACTTTACCGGCAATCATCACGTCGGTGGCGCGTTTGATGGCGTCCACGAGCGACTCGCGGCAACCGTAGAGGTTGTCGAATTTGGACTTGGTGACGGAATCGTTGACGTTGATGGCGCGAAGTGCCAGTGTGCCTTTGGCCGACATTTCGTTCAAGCGCAGCACGCCCGTGGTGGTTTCTTCCGTCACGCCGATGATGTTTTTCAAGCGGCGGCTGTACCAGGTCGGATCTACCTTGAGCTTGGCTTTGATGGCGTTGAAGAGGCAGATTTCCTCTTCGCTGCTGGGGTGGTCCAGCACGCTGGCATTGGTTTCGGCCTGGGTGCCCAGGTGCATCAGGAGCGTCGCGTCGCCGCCGTCGTCCAGAATCATGTTCGGGCCTTCTTCAGGCGTGCCTTTGGCGCCGGAGAATTCAAAAATGCGGTGGGTGTAATCCCAGTAATCGGCAAGCGTTTCGCCCTTGATGGC
>JANNMM010000336.1:0-18825 GCA_031397915.1 Rhodoferax sp.
TGACGCTTGCAGCGGAAAACTGCCGATCAGCATCGCCGTCAACGCGGCGAACGCGATAAACATCAGCGCGAAAATCTGCGCCGATGTGAATTCAAATTTTGCTTTTTGGATTTCCTGCATCGTCAAAAATTCAACGGATTATTCTTCGCCTGCAACTTTTTTATCGCCGCGCGGAATGTTTAAAACTATCGGCGCACCTTCGTAATTTCTTTCGACCACAACGACTTTCACCGAACCGTTTGCGCCGCGCCAGCAAACGGGTTGCCGTTTGGCAACAAATGCGGCAACACCTTCGTGGAAGTCTTGGCTCCCATACGAGCGCTTGATCAAGTCGTCACCCATTGGCAAATCATGCGTCACCAGGCGGCGCAGGCTTTCCTTGATCACGCTTTGCGTGACGGGCGCCAGCGCCATGAGTCGCGCGCACAGGCTGGCGCTTGCGGCATCGATTTCATTCGCTGCGACCAACTCAAGCAGGTAACCACAGGCCAGTGCCTCCTGGCCGTCCAGAAATTCTGCCAGCATCAGCATGCGTTTGACCCGCGCCTGACCAAACGCTGCATTGAGCCGCGCCAGGTTGGCGATGGACAGGCAGTTTCCAAGCGTCTTGGCAATCGGTACACCAAAACGCGAATCGGTGGTGGCGATGCGAAAGTCACACGTGGTGGCAATGGCCAGGCCACCCCCGACCGTCCAGCCCTCGATGAGGGCGACCGTGGGCATCGGCAAAGTCTCAAGCCCGTCGATGATCTGGTCAATTTGCGCTTCGTAGGCCAGGCCGTCCTCACCCGTTTGAAAGGCCTTGAATTGCTCGATGTCGGTGCCGGCTACAAAAGCTGCGCCGCCCGCGCCGCGAAAGGTCACCACCCGAACTGCAGGATCGGCACGAAGCCGGGTGCAGATTTGCCCCAGCTGCGCGTACATGGCCCAGGTCATCGCGTTACGCGCCTTGGGCCGGTCAAAAACGACGGAAGCCACGCCGGCGTCAATGCTCAGGTGGACGGCACCTTCACTCATTGCCGGCGATGTGACGAGCGAGATGACAGATGCCGCGCTACTGAATCAGGCGTCACCCTTAACGCCTGCGTCTTTCACCACACGCGCCCATTTCACGCTTTCGGTCTGGATGAATTCGGCAAACTTCTCGGGCGTGCCGCCGCCGTCTTCTGCGCCGTATTGGGCGAACTTCTCCATCACGTCGGGCATCTGCAAGACCTTGTTGATGTCTTCGTTCATACGTTTGACCATGGCCGCCGGCATCTTGCCCGGGCCGGCCAAACCGTACCAGGTGGTGGCCTCGAAGCCTGGAAAGCCGGACTCGATCATCGTCGGCACATTGGGGTAACTGGCGGCGCGTTTGGCGCGTGTCTGGGCAATCGCAATGGCCTTGCCGCCCTTGACGTGTGGTGTGGCGGCCGTCATGGTGTCAAAGCTGTAGTTGATCTGGCCACCGATCAAATCTGTGAGCATCGGGCCAGAGCCTTTGTAGGGCACGTGCAGCGCGTCGATGCCGGCTGCAAGCTTGAACATTTCCAGTGCCAGATGCTGCGCCGAGCCATTGCCGGCGGAACCGAAGCTGATCTTGCCGGGGTTTTGCTTGCACAGCGCCACAATGTCTTTGACCGTGCGCGCGGTTTGTTTGTCATTGCCGATCAGCAAATTGGGCGTGATGCCGACCATCGAAATCGGCGAAAAATCATTGGCCACGCTGTAAGTCATTTTGGGCGTGAGCGCCGGCGCAATGGCGTGGCTGTTGATGTGGGCCATCAACAATACGGTGCCGTCGCCGGGTTGTTTGGCGACGTAATCGGCGGCGATCATGCCCGCCGCGCCCGCCTTGTTTTCAACAACGATGGTGGTGTTCCACATCGTTGCCAGCTTCTGGCCGATGACGCGCGCCAGGATGTCGGTGCCGCCACCGGGGGCAAAACCGACGACGATTCGCACGGTGCCAGTCGGCAGGTTTTGCTGGTTCTGCGCCCATGAAGCGGGCAGGGCGAGAGTGGCCGCAGTGGCGCTGGCGGTTTGAATGAATGATCGGCGTTGCATGGAGATCTCCTCAAAAAATGGTGTCTTGAATCAGAACGAACAGTGCGGCTTTTCAAGCACCTATTCAGGCGGCTTTTTGCTGGGGAACGGCTGCCGCGTGGCTCGAAAAATAGTCCATCGTAGCCTGAACGCCGGAGCCCGCGAGCTTCACACCCGCGAGTTTCATGCCCATTTCACAGGCTGCCAGGGCGGCGATCAATGTCAGGTCGTTCACGTCGCCCAAATGCCCAATGCGGAACATTTTGCCCTTGACTTTGCCAAGGCCGGTGCCCAGGGAGCAGTCAAACCGGTCGTAAATGATCTTTCGCACGGCGTCAGCATCAATACCGTCAGGCATCATCACGCCCGTCAAGATCGGGGAATACACCGCTGGCTCCGCGCATTGAATCTGCAGCCCCCAGGCCTTGACGGCGTTGCGCACGCCTTGTGCCCAACGCTGGTGGCGCGCGAACACGTTGGCCAGGCCCTGCTCCAGCAGCATGTCGCAGGCTTCCGAGAGCCCGTAGAGCAAATTGGTGTTGGGGGTGGTCGGAAAATAACCGGTCCTGTTCATCTCGATCATTTCGTCCCAGGCCCAGAACGCCTTGGGTTGCGTGGCTGTTTCGCTCGCAGCAATGGCCTTGGCAGACACCGCGTTGAAGCTGATGCCGGGTGGCAACATCAGGCCTTTTTGCGAACCACCAATACTCACGTCCACGCCCCACTCGTCGTGCCGGTAGTCGGCCGAGGCGAGGCCCGAGATGGTGTCGACCAGCAGCAGGGCCGGGTGTTTGGCGGCGTCCATCGCGCGGCGCACGGCGGCGATGTCGCTGGTCACGCCGGTAGAGGTTTCGTTGTGCACCACACACACGGCCTTGATCTGGTGTTGCGGGTCTTTCTTCAACCGTTCTTCGATCAGGTCGGCGCGCACGCCGTGGCGCCAGACTTCGGCGCCAGGGTGGCGCATGACTTCGGCGCTCAGGCCCAGGCGTGTCGCGAGTTTTTGCCACAGGGCGGCGAAATGGCCAGTCTCGTACATCAGCACCTGATCACCCGGGCTCAGAGTGTTGACCATGGCCGCTTCCCACGCGGCTGTGCCCGAGGCCGGGTAAATGATGACGGGTTGCCGGGTTTGAAAAATCTTCTGGATATCGGCCAGCACCTTGAGGCCCAACGCACCAAACTCGGGGCCGCGGTGGTCAATGGTGGGCAGGCTCATGGCCCGCAAGATCCGGTCTGGCACGGGTGACGGGCCGGGAATTTGCAGGAAATGGCGGCCGGAGGGGTGGTAATCAAGCGTCAACATGGAAGGTCTCTTTGCGAGCGATGATTGAAAAATTGCGCTAATTTTTGCATACAAAATTTAATTGTCAAGAGAGTCTATGCGTAATTTCAAATTTACAGTGTAGAATTTTGCATACAAAATCTCAGAATGACAGCCGACATCCTTCGCCTTCCGCCTGCCGCATTACATGCCCAGGTGGCCAGCCGCCTGCGTCAGATGCTGGTTGAAAACCGCATTCCGCCCGGGGCGAAACTCAACGAACGCGAGCTCTGCGCACTGTTGCAGGTGTCCCGCACGCCACTGCGCGAAGCCATCAAGATGCTCGCCGCCGAAGGCCTGGTCGAGCTGCTGCCCAACCGGGGAGCGATCGCCGTTGAGCTCAGTGTCAGCGATGTGCAAGACACCTTTGAGGTCATGGCCTGTCTTGAAGGCCAGTCTGGTGAGCTTGCCGCCCAGCGCATTACCGCCACGGAGCTGCAGGAAATCAGGGCCCTGCATTTCGAGATGCTGGCCGCCTACACGCGGTCTGATCTGCCGGGGTATTACCGGCTCAATGCGGCCATTCACACAGCCATCAATCTGGCCGCCAAAAACCCGGTATTGACAAGCACCTACAAGCAGGTCAATGCCCGATTGCAGGCCTTGCGCTTTCGCTCCAACCAGGACGGTCAGAAGTGGAAGGCGGCCGTACGCGAGCATGAAGCAATGATCACTGCACTTGACAAGCGCGACGCAGCGGCGCTTCGCAGCGTGTTGGTCGCGCACTTGAACAACAAGCGTGACGTAGTGTTGGCGCAATTGCGCGCGGCCGAAGTCGAAGCGGCACAGTCGGCCGGCGCCTGAAAACCATGAATGCGCCGCTTCCCCTGAACCTTGCCAGAGACGCCACCTACGAAGCTGTGGCGCGCGCCAGCAATGAAGTCGCCGGCCAATTGGCCAGCCGCCTGGCCAGCGAAACCCGCAGCGAGGTGCTGTTTACAGCGGCAGACCGGGGCCGTTACGCCACCGATGCGTCGATCTACCAGCAAATGCCCGTGGGTGTGTTTGTGCCGCAGAGCGCCAGCGACGCCAAAACAGCGCTGGACATCTGCCGTGATCTGAAGGTTCCGCTGGTACCGCGCGGCGGCGGTACGAGCCAGTGCGGGCAAACCGTGGGCGCGGGCCTGGTGATCGACCACAGCAAACATGTGCGCAACATCCTGGACGTGGACCTTGAAGGGCGCACGGCTGAAGTGGAACCCGGCCTCGTGCTGGACCACCTCAACGCGACGCTGAAGCAACACGGCCTCTGGTACCCGGTGGATGTGTCCACCAGCGCACAAGCCACCCTGGGCGGCATGGCGGGCAACAATTCATGCGGCAGCCGCTCGATTGCCTACGGCAACATGGTGCACAACGTGTTGGGCGCGAAAGCCTGGTTGTCAGACGGCACACTCATTGACATGGGGCGTTTTGATGCCGCCAGTGGGCGCGCGCGGCAACTCGGCGAGCAGGTGCGCGATATGTGTGCCACCCACAGCGCCGAGATTGGCGCTGTATGGCCCAAAGTGATGCGACGCGTAGGCGGCTACAACCTTGACATTTTTCACCCGCAGAGCGAGCGCCCGTATACCCGTGACGGTTCTGTGAACCTGGCGCATCTGCTCATCGGCAGTGAAGGCACTTTGGCGCTTACCAAGTCGCTCACGCTGCAACTGGCCGAGCTGCCGCGCCACAAGGTGCTGGGCGTGGTGAACTTCAAGAGTTTCCACAAGGCGATGGATTCGGCGCAGCACATCGTCAAGCTCAATGACGTGGCGGGCCCGGCCACGCTCACCGCCGTCGAGCTGGTGGACCGCACCATGATCGAGCTGGCGCTGCAAAACCCGGCCTTTGCACCGACGATGTCGAAGGCCTTGATCGGCAAGCCCGCCGCCATTTTGCTGGTCGAATTTGCCGGTGCCGATCGGACCGCATTGCTCCCCAAATTAAAGCAACTCGGCGAACTGATGGGCGACCTCGGCCTGCCCGGAACCGTGGTGGAGATGCCCGAAGAAGCGGCGCAAAAAGCCCTGTGGGAAGTGCGCAAAGCCGGCCTCAACATCATGATGAGTTTGAAGGGCGATGGCAAACCGGTGAGCTTCATTGAAGACTGTGCCGTGCCCTTGCAGCATCTGGCCGCATACACCGACGCGCTTTCCGAAGTGTTTGCACGCCATGGCTCACGCGGCACCTGGTACGCCCACGCGAGTGTGGGCACCTTGCACGTGCGCCCGATTCTGGACATGCGCCGGGGCGATGGCACGAAAATGCGCGCCATCGCCGAAGAGGCCAGCGCGCTGGTGCGGCAATTCAAAGGCGCCTACAGTGGCGAACACGGCGACGGCCTGTGCCGGGGCGAATGGATCGAGTGGCAGTTTGGCAAAAACGTGACCCAGGCGTTTGGGCAGATCAAGCAACTGATGGATCCTCTTGGGTTGTTGTGTCCCCAGCGCATGGTGAACCCGCCGAAGATGGACGACACCACGCTGATGCGTTTCCCGCCTTCGTACAAAGTCATCCCCATCCAGACCGCGCTCGACTGGAGCGCCTGGAACGTGCAGAACAACCCGGTCACCGAGGCCACCAGCGCGCCCGGCACCGGTGGCGACCCGGCCCAGGGGTTTGCCAAAGCGGTTGAGATGTGCAACAACAACGGCCACTGCCGCAAGTTTGACGCCGGCACCATGTGCCCGAGTTACCGGGTGACACGCGATGAGAAACACCTCACGCGGGGGCGGGCGAATACGCTGAGGCTGGCGCTGTCGGGGCAAATCGAAGGTTTGAGTTCTTCTGACGCGCTGGCGAGCGACGAGGTGAAGGAGGCGTTTAAGCTGTGTGTGAGCTGCAAAGGGTGCAAACGCGACTGCCCAACGGGTGTCGATATGGCCAAGATGAAGGTGGAATTCCTGCACCATTACAAAGCCAAACACGGCTTCAGTTTGAAAGACAAGTTGATCGCCCATTTGCCAGATTACGCGCCTTGGGCGAGCCGGTTTGCGTGGTTGCTGAACCTGCGTGACAAGCTTCCGGGCTTGGCCTATTTGAGTGAGAAATTGATCGGTTTCTCCGCGAAGCGCAGTTTGCCGCAGTGGACGCCGACGCATTTTTTCAACGCGGGTCACGCGGGTGTTTCGCGCGAAGCCGTGTTGAAGGCCACCAAACCGGTGGTGTTGTTTGTCGATACTTTCAACGGTTATTTTGAGTCTCAAATCGCGGTTGATGCATTAATGGTGCTCTCAAGGCTCGGATACAGTTCATATGTGGCTTCCAAAACAATAGCGGATGGCAAATCACTCTGTTGCGGCCGTACCTTCCTGGCCAGCGGCATGGTGACCGAGGCGAGGGCCAGAGCAGGCGAATTGATCGACTCGCTCTTGCCCTTTGCGCAGCAAGGCATCCCCATCGTCGGCCTGGAGCCATCGTGCCTGCTCACCTTGCGCGACGAGGCTTTGGTAATGGGTTTAGGCGAGAAGGCCGAGGTTGTTGCGGGCCGGGCGATGCTGTTCGAGGAATTTTTCGCACGTGAGTTGAAAGCCGGCCGACTTGGGTCACTCGGCAAGCTGCTCAAACCCGCTGCCCGGCCGATCCTGCTGCATGGCCATTGCCATCAAAAGGCGTTTGACGCGGTGAGCCCGATCATGGAAATTCTGAGGCTCATCCCGAACGCGAAACCCGAGCTGATCGAATCCAGCTGTTGCGGCATGGCCGGCAGTTTTGGTTACGAGGCGAGCCATTTTGAGGTGTCGATGCAGATGGCCGAGTTGAGTCTTCTGCCGGCCGTTCGAAAACAAGCCGATGCGATCGTGGTCGCCGACGGCACCAGTTGTCGTCATCAGATTCACGATGGTGCCGGGCGCGATGCAGTGCACGTGGCAACACTGCTGGCGAGCCTGCTCTGAACGAACGTCAGTTCGCGCAAACTCTTGAAACGCTGGTGAAGACCCGTCAGCGGGTCGGTGAATTCAATCTCCTTCGCCAATAGTTGCAGCGGCCTTTGGTGATCGTATTGCCCCTCGGGCGTGAGTACGGGGTAAATGCCGTCGTTCAAAATCGGCAACCCCAGCGCGTTCATGTGCACCCGCAACTGGTGGCGCTGGCCGGTGACGGGTTTCAACTCATACCGCGCAAACCCACCTTGGACTTCGAGGGGCCGAATGTCGGTGATCGCGTTGGGCGGGCCTTCCACCTCGCACTGCTGCATGAAGTGGGAGGATTCAACGATACGGGATTCGCGCCGCAATTCTCCATGTTTGGCGCCGTCATGCGGCCAGGGCAGGGTGGCCCTCCAGGGAGCAATCGCTTCGTAGGTTTTGTGCACGCTGCGATCGCGAAACAGCGCGTGGTAAGCGTCGCGTGTGGCCGGATTAACCGAGAACATTACCAGCCCGGCGGTGTCGCGGTCTATGCGGTGGATCGGCGCGAGGTCGTTCAAGCCGAGCTTGTTTTTGAGGCGCACCAGCACGGTTTCCTGCAGGTAATTGCCCGAGGGCGTCACAGGCAAAAAGTGCGGCTTGTCGACCACCAGCAGGTGCGTATCCTGGTGAAGGACGACTTCCTGAAACGGGATCGACGCCTCTTGCGGCACTTCGCGGAAGTAATACAGACGAAGCCCCGCCTGGTAGGGCGTTTGCGCCGTGATGAGGCGGCCCGTATCTTCGACCACGTCGCCGTTGGCGAGCCGTTCGCGCCAGGCGTCTGCGCCAACGTGGGGAAACCGTTGAATCAGGAATTCAAACACACCCGGCCACGCCCCGGGTGGCAACATGGTGCAACTGGCCGACACGCCGTGCCGTGTGGGCGGCGGGTTGGGGCGAAAACGGGCCATCGCCAAAAAAACGCCGAGTCAGGTGTTTTTCGTGCGCCCTAAGCGGCGCGGCGCTTGAACACCACATCCCATACGCCGTGGCCCAGCTTGATGCCCCGGTTTTCGAACTTGGTCAGCGGCCGGTAGAAGGGCTTGGGTGCATAACCCCTGCCATCACCGTCATCGGCTGCATCGTCCGCCACCGTGTTTTCAAGCAGCGGCTCGGCACGCAGCACGTCCAGAATCTGCTCGGCATACGGTTGCCAATCGGTGGCGCAGTGGATGTAGCCGCCGGGTTTAAGACGGGTGGCCAGCTTGGCGATGAGTGGGGGCTGGATCAAGCGCCGTTTGTTGTGGCGCTTTTTATGCCACGGGTCGGGGAAGAAGATGTGAATGCCGTCCAGGCTCTGCGGCGTGAGCATGTTGTCGATCACCTCCACCGCGTCGTGGGCGATGATGCGGATATTGGCGAGGCCTTGTTCGCCAATGCGTTTGAGCAGCGCGCCGACGCCAGGCTCGTGGACTTCGCAGCAGAGGAAATCGGCGTCCGGCAGGGTCGCGGCGATCTGCGCCGTGGCTTCGCCCATGCCGAAGCCGATTTCAAGCACGCAGGGCCGATGCGCGCCGCTTTCGTCAGATTTTGCGAGGTTCAGGCCTGCAGGTCTCGCAATATCTCCGAAAGCAGCTATCAAATCAATAGTATTTGACGAATAGGGCAATAGCACTGATGGACCGATTTCGGTCATCGCGCGCGATTGGCCGGAAGTTGTGCGGCCAGCGCGGCGCACAAAACTCTTGATGAGGCGGGGGTGCGGGATGTCGCCCGTATTCAAGGCGTTTGGCGCGGCATGGGGGGTTGATTCAGTCACCTGTGCGATTGTAGAGATGTCGCCACTCTTCAACCCAGGCGCCGAAGGCGTCGGCCGCTCTGTCGCCTTTGCCGATTTCGGCTGTACCCGGTGCCACGCAACGCAATCCCAACCTTGAGGCTGCAGCATTCAATGCAACTGCCGGACTGCCCAGATCAAGCGTGGCAGCGCCGTTTTGTTTTGAGAGTTTTTCGCCGTTTTCACCCAGAACGAGTGGCACGTGAAAGTAACGCGGTGTTGGCACATTCAAGGCCTGTTGCAACCGGATTTGGCGCGCCGTGTTGTCGGCCAGGTCTTCACCGCGCACCACATCGGTGATGCCCTGCGCCGCGTCGTCAACCACCACGGCCAGTTGGTAGGTGAAAAAGCCGTCGGCGCGTTTCAGGGGGAAGTCGCCAACACTTTGTTCGACGTTTTGGGATTGAAGACCCAGCCTGCGGTCTTGCCACCTTATGGTTGGCGCGCCATGATCATTGACAGGGTCCGTGCGCAACCGCCACGCCTCTCCCGCCTTGCCGTGAATGCTTTTGCGGCAGGTGCCCGGATAAACCAGTTCCCCGCCGCGAACACGGGCGCGCCCATCGGCGGCCGAGGCTGCTTCAATGTCTTTGCGGGAGCAGCGGCAGGGGTAGGCCAGGCCGCGCTGGATCAAATCGTCCAGCGCTCTTTGGTAGTGCGGGGCGCGAGTGGACTGGTAAACCGGTGCTTCATCGGGCACAAGCCCGAGCGCGGCCAGTTGCACCAGGATGACGGCGTCCATGCCGTCTATGCAGCGGGGCGCATCGACGTCTTCCATGCGC
The DNA here is from genome assembly GCA_031397915.1 of Rhodoferax sp. Lineage (GTDB taxonomy): Bacteria > Pseudomonadota > Gammaproteobacteria > Burkholderiales > Burkholderiaceae_C > JANYCG01. The sequence goes on from JANNMM010000336.1 coordinate 9,808, forward strand.
ACCAGCCACTGCCCACCGTGCGCCCGTGCGTCAAGCCAGCTGGCCAATGCGGCCACCAGGGAGCCCGCATGCAGCGGCCCCGTAGGTGACGGCGCAAATCTTCCCCTGTAGCCCGAATTCATCCCATCACAGAACCGCCAGCGCCATTTCCAGCCCCGAGACAAATGCGTTTTCCACCCGATGGCCCAGGCACCAGTCGCCACACAGGCCGATGCCTGAAGGGGCGTGCCACAGGTGGCTCTTGCCCAGCGCCTGGGTGGTCTGCGCATAAAGCCAGCGGCGTGTTTGCGTCTGGGCCGGCACGGCGCGGATACCGGTCACCTCTGAAAATGCCTTGAGCAGCTTCGCCTGCGCGCGCGCGTCGTCGTCCTGCAGGTGTTCGGCCGACCAGGCGGCGCTGGCCTGCACGGTCCAGCGTTCCACCGTGCCGCGCCCGGGTTTGGACGACTCGCGCGCCAGCCAGGCGACGCGGTGGTGGGTGCTGCGCGCGGCGTTCCACTGAGGGCCCAGTGCCGACAAATTCGGCTGCATGGCCTGTGGAAAGGCCAGCATCAGGGTCCAGCAAGGCGCGACTTGAACCGCTTCGAGCGCCTTGAAGTTGGCAGTCAGTTTGGACACCCGCAGCAGGTCGTGGGCCTGGGGTGCCGGCAGCGCCAGCACCAGTGCATCAAAGCCGGGCGCCACGTGCTGGCCACCATCCACACCCTGGGTGCGCAATTGCCAGCGCTGTCCACCCAACGCGTCTTGCTCAATGTGCGTGACACGGGTCGAGAGTTCGACCAGACCGGCGTCGAGCAAAGGGCGCGCCCAGGCGCCCACCAGCGCCTGCATGCCCGGCATCGGCACCCAATGGGGCTCGCGCGCTGGCAGGCCGGCGGCGGCGACGCGCCCCAACTCGTCGAGCACCCGCACGGTGTTGGCGCTCCAGGGCTTGCACAGGCCGGGCACAGTTTCCAAAGCACGCGCAAAGCGGGCATCGCGCACGGTGAAATACTGCGCGCCTGAATCGAAGCTGCCAAACGGTGAATCCACTGTGGCCATGCGGCCGCCCACTGCCCCGTCCTGCTCAAACACGGTGACACGGTGCCCCGCTTGCACCAGGGTGCGTGCACAGCTGATACCCGCCATGCCGGCGCCAATGACGGCAATATGTCGGGCCTTGGAGCGGGGGGCGGGGGTGGTTTTGGGCATAAGGGGCGCTCCTGGGTTTTTGCGGTGTCTGTTGCGCACTTTACACGGGCCGGTCATGCCGACCAGTCAGGGAGCCCTTCTCTACCGCTGGTCTTTGGTGCAGCAGCGCAGCGCGTGTTGCCGGGCTTTCCAGCCGTTTGAGCCACCACTGCAAAGCGCGTCCCTGCTGGCCGCGGCCTTCGGCACGCCAGGCGTATTGAAGCCGCACCACGCGCTCGGCGCGTTGCACGCGTTTGACGACCAGGCGCCCCGTATCAATGAAGCCCTGCGCCATTTGCTGCGGCACAAAACCGCCGCCCAGGCCACGCAGGTGCGCATCGAGTTTGGCCACCATGTCCGGCACGGTGAAGACCTCCTGGCCCGCGAGCAGGCCAAACGTCAGGCCACTGAGGCTATGCACCGAGTCGGCCACTGCCACCGCGCGGTGCCGCGCCACCAGCTCGTCGCTCAGGGGCTCGGGTGCAGCGGCCAGCGGGTGGTGCGGCGCCACCGCGTAGACAAAATCCAGCCGCCCCATCGGTTTGGCCTGCACGCCGGCGGTGGTGCCAGACTCAATCGCCACGCCAAGGGCCAGATCGGCCTGCCCGCTCGTCAAGGCCAGCAAGGTGCCCGACAAGGCCTCGTCGCGCAACTTGATTTGGGTTGGCGCATTCTGGGCAAAAAAGGCCTCACACAGCTCCATCACGGTGGGGCGCGAAACGATGCCGTCCACTGCAATTGTCAACTGTGGCTCCCAGCCCGTGGCTACCCGCTTCACGCGGTTGGCGATGGCATCGAGCTCCAGCAGCAGGCGGTTGCCTTCACGCAGCAATTCGCCGCCGGCCGCCGTCAAGCGTGCCTGGCGGGAACGGCGGTCAAACAGCAGCACATCCAGCGCGTCTTCCATCTGGCGCACGCGGTAAGAGAGCGCGCTGGGCACCAGGCCGAGTTGCCGCGCGGCTGCGGCAAAGCTGCCTTCGCTGGCGATGGTTTGCAACATGGCGAGGGCGTCGGGCGTCAACGTATTGCGGGTGGTTTGCATAATGCATCGCCGATCATTCAAAAAAATTGAATGATGCCATCAAATGGAATCAATTGTTGAGGTGCCTTGCGGGGCTAAAGTTCAGGCCATGCAAACACGTGCCTCCAAACTCTTGAAAGCAACACCATGATCACCCTGCGCAAGTCTGGCGAGCGCGGCTTTGCCGACCACGGCTGGCTCAAGTCTTTCCACAGTTTTTCGTTCGCCGGTTACCACGACCCGAAACATATGGGCTTTGGCAACTTGCGCGTGATCAACGAAGACCGCATCGCGCCGGGCACCGGGTTTGGCACCCATGGCCACCGCGACATGGAGGTCATCAGCTACGTGCTCTCTGGCAATATTGCCCACAAAGACACCTTGGGCAATGTCAAGGGCATTCCCCCGGGCGACGTGCAGCGCATGAGCGCGGGCACCGGCGTGCAACACAGCGAGTTCAACCACGCGCCGAATGAAGCCACGCATTTCCTGCAAATCTGGATCGAACCCAATGTGACCGGCATTGCGCCAAGTTACGAGCAGAAGACCTTTGCCGATTCGGAGAAGCGCGGCGCCTTGCGGCTGGTGGCCTCCAGCGACGGCGCCAACGGCTCGGTGACGATCCACGCCGACGCCGCCTTGCGCGCCGGCCTGTTTGACGGCGACGAGCGCGCAGTATTGGCGCTCGACCCGGCGCGCAAGAGTTATGTTCACCTGATCCGCGGTGAATTGCAGGTCAACGGCCAGGCCTTGAATGGCGGCGATGCGGCCTTGATCACCGGCGAAACCCGCCTTGAATTGGCCAAGGGCAAGCAGGCCGAAGTGCTGGTGTTTGAACTGGCTGCCTGATTTTTCTTTTCAATTTTCTTCCCTTTCTTTTTTACCCAAGGAGCTTTCCATGATTTCATCCCTCATCAACCCCTTCACTCTGGCGGGCCGCGTTTTGCTGGCAGCGTTGTTCATTCCGGCTGGCCTGAGCAAGATCACCGGTTTCGCTGGTACTGCGGGTTACATCGCCTCCAAGGGCCTGCCGCTGCCGGAAGTGGGTGTGGTGCTGGCCATCGCCGTTGAGGTGTTGGCCGGACTGGCGCTGCTGGTCGGGTTTGGCACACGTTATGCGGCGCTCGCGCTGGCGCTCTTTACGCTTGCGGCCACGTTCATCTTCCACAATTTCTGGGCTGTGCCGACGGACCAGGTGATGGTGCAGCAACTGATGTTCATGAAAAACATCGCGGTGGTCGGCGGCCTCTTGGTACTGGCCGCGCACGGCGCCGGCAAGTTGAGCTTTGACGCCAAACGCGCTGCCTGATTTCAAATCGCCGGTCGCAGGCAAAATCCAGACCACCATGAGCCAGATCGTTGTTGTTTACCACTCGGGCTACGGCCACACGCAGCGCATGGCGCAGGCGGTGGCCCAAGGCGCACAGGCACAACTGCTGGCCATCGACGCTGACGGCAACCTGCCCGAAGGCGGCTGGGACATGCTGAACGCCGCTGAGGCGATCATCTTCGGCTCGCCCACCTACATGGGTTCGGTGAGCTGGCAGTTCAAGAAATTTGCCGATGCATCCAGCAAGCCCTGGTACGTGCAGGCCTGGAAAGACAAACTCGCGGCAGGATTCACCAACAGCGGCGGTTTGAACGGCGACAAGCTGGCCACGCTGGACACGCTGTTTCACCTGGCCATGCAGCATTCGATGCTCTGGGTGAGCCAGGGCCTCTTGCCGTCGAACCTCAAAAAATCCAGCCGCGCCGACCCGAATAATTTGGTCTCGTACAGCGGTGCCATGGCCCACTCGCCGGCGGACTCGTCGCCTGCCGAGATGAACCCGGGCGACCTGGCGACTGCGCGCCTGCTCGGTGAACGAGTGGCTTCGCTTGTGCTGCGCTTTAAGGTGCTATAAATACGGTAGCATAAAAACGAATAAATACGTGACTTGATGGCCTGAAAAGCTCTGAAAGTGTCATCGCAGCGTCAAAGTAAGGCCAATCGTACCCATATTGGGGTTGATTGGCGCTGGATCGGGTTAATTTGAGCAGATGTCGACAGGAACCGGCACCGTGCATTCTCTAGAATGCAGGCATGTTCATTCACCTGCGCCTGCACACCGAATTTTCCGTCGTTGACGGCACCAACCGCATCGACGAGGTCGTCGCGGCCGCTGCCGCAGATGGCCAGGCCGCGCTGGCGATCACGGACCTCTCCAACCTATTTGGAGCGATCAAGTTTTACAAGGAAACGCGTAGCAAGGGCATCAAGCCGCTGATTGGCGCAGAGATTTACCTGGACGGCCTGGGGCAAGATGCCACTGCCACATCGCGCCTGATTTTGCTGGTGCAAAACCAACAGGGTTATTTAAACCTCTCCGAGCTGTTGGCGCGCGCCTACACCCAAAACGTGGTGAAGAGTCTGCCGGTGGTGAAGCTCGCCTGGCTGCGCGAATGCCACGAGGGTTTGATCGCCCTAGCGGGCGCGCAGGCCGGTGCGGTGGGCCAGGCGCTGCTGCAGGGCGACGCCGAGCGTGCGCGCGACGCGGCCTTACAGCTGGCGGCAGTGTTTCGACACCGTTTTTACATCGAGCTTCAACGTGCTGGCCGGCCGGATGACGAGCGCCATGTGGCCGCCGCTGTGCAACTGGCCGCGCGCATGAAACTGCCAGTGGTGGCTACCCACCCGGTGCAGTTTGCCGGCCCTGATGATTACGAAGCCCACGAAGCGCGGGTGTGCATCTCCGACGGCGAGATCCTGGGCAACGCCAAACGCGTGCGCCGCTTCACTCGCGAGCAGTATTTCAAGTCCGGCGCGCAAATGCAGGCCCTGTTTGCAGACGTCCCAAGCGCCATCGCCAACACCGCCGAGATCGCCAAGCGCTGCAACCTCTCGCTGGTATTGGGCAAACCGCAGTTGCCTGAATTCCCGACGCCGCTGGTGAACGGCGAAAAGCTGGATGCCGAGGACTACTTTCGCCACGTCTCGCACGAAGGCCTGAAAGAGCGCCTGCTTCACTTGTACCCCGACGCCGCCAAACGCGAGGAGCAACGCACGCGCTACGAGGAGCGGCTCGAGTTTGAGATCAGCACGATCTTGAAGATGGGCTTTCCGGGCTACTTTTTGATCGTCGGCGATTTCATCAACTGGGCCAAGAACAACGGCTGCCCGGTGGGGCCGGGGCGCGGCTCGGGTGCGGGCTCGCTCGTCGCCTATTCACTCAGGATCACCGATCTGGACCCGCTTGAATACAAGCTGCTGTTTGAACGCTTTTTGAACCCCGAGCGCGTCTCGATGCCCGACTTCGACATCGACTTCTGCCAGGCCAACCGCGACCGCGTCATCGACTACGTGAAAGACAAATACGGCAAGGAGGCGGTGAGCCAGATCGTCACCTTCGGCACCATGGCCGCGCGCGCCGCCATTCGCGACGTGGGCCGCGTGCTGGACATGAGTTACACCTTTTGCGACGGCATCAGCAAACTGATTCCCAACAAGCCGGGTGTGCACATCACGATTGACGGCGCCATAAAAGCCGAGCCCGAGTTGGCGCGCCGCCTCGAGGCTGAAGACGATGTGAAGACCTTGCTGGAACTGGCGCAGAAGCTCGAGGGCATGACGCGCAACGTGGGCATGCATGCGGGCGGCGTGCTGATCGCGCCGGGCAAACTCACGGATTTTTGCCCGTTGTACCAGCAGCCCGGCAGCGATTCGGCCGTGAGCCAGTATGACAAAGACGACGTGGAGGCCATCGGCCTGGTGAAGTTCGACTTTCTGGGCCTGGCGACACTGACGATTCTGGAGATTGCCAAAGAGCTGATCATCCAGCGGCACAAAGGCCAGGAGAACTTCAATTTTGAGGACATTGCGCTGGACGACGCAGCTACGTACCGCTTGTTTCAGGACGCGAAAACCGAGGCCGTATTCCAGTTTGAAAGCCGTGGCATGCGCGCCATGCTGGTCGACGCGAAACCGACCCGGCTCGAAGACCTGTTTGCCTTGAACGCGATGTTCCGCCCGGGGCCAATGGAGAACATCCCCGACTTCTGCGCCCGCAAAAATGGCCGTGTGCCTGTGACCTACCCGCATCCGCTCCTGGAGCAGGTGATGTCCGAGACTTACGGCATCATGGTCTACCAGGAGCAGGTCATGCAGACCGCGCAGATTCTGGGCGGTTACTCACTCGGCGGTGCCGACCTGCTGCGCCGGGCCATGGGCAAGAAGAAGGCCGAGGAGATGGCCGAGCACCGCGAAATTTTCCGCACAGGCGCTGCCAAAAACAACATCGACGCCGACAAGGCCGACGAAATCTTCGACCTGATGGAGAAATTCGCCGGCTACGGTTTCAACAAATCACACGCCGCCGCGTATTCACTGCTGGCCTACCACACGGCCTGGCTGAAGGTGCATTACACCGCCGAGTTCTTCTGCGCCAACATGACGGTGGAGATGGACAACACCGACAAGCTCAAGGCACTGTTTGAAGACGCGCTGAAGATGGGTTTGACGTTTGACGCACCCGACGTCAACCGGGGCAGTTACCGGTTTCTGCCCGTGTCCAACAAGGTGGTGCGGTATGGCCTGGGCGCCATCAAGGGCACCGGTCAGCAAGCGATTGAAGCCATCGTGGCAGCGAGGGAGGAGGGTGGCGCCTTCACCAGCCTGTTTGATTTTTACGTGCGCGTGGACCGCACCAAGATCAACAAACGCTGCGTCGAGGCGCTGATCAAGGCCGGCGCGTTTGATTCCCTGCAACTGAACCGTGCGGCGCTGATGGCTTCGGTGGAGCGGGCCTCTGATTTCGCCGCTGTGGCGGAGGCCAACGCCAACCAGGGCGGCCTGTTTGACATGGGTACGGATGACGGCCAGGACGATCACGGCGCCTCCACGCGCGAGCCCGATCTGGTCGAGTCAATGCCCTGGGGTGTGAAGGAGCGTCTGGGTTTCGAGAAAACCGCCCTGGGCTTCTACCTCTCGGGCCATCTGTTTGACGAAGTCGCGCTGGAGGTGCGCCAATTCGCCAAACGCCAGATTGACGACCTCATCGACACCCGAGAGCCGCAGCTGTTGGCGGGCATCGTCAGCGATTTCCGTGTCATCAATGGCCAGCGCGGCAAGCTTGGGCTCTTCAAACTTGACGACAAATCGGGCAGCATCGATGCGCGGGTGGACGAGGCGCTCATCAACGCGCACAAAAACCTGCTCAAGGAAGACGAGCTTGTGATCGTGATGGGCAAGGCGCAGCCAGACCGCTTTGGCGGCGGCGCGATGCAACTCACGGTGAACCAGATATGGGACCTGGAGCAGGCGCGTTGCCGCTTTGGCAAGTACCTGAAAGTCGAAGTCAATGGCAAGGCGCCTGACGTGCAGCGCATGGTGCAGGACTTCCCGGCAAAACGTGAAATGACCGAGCAGGGCCTGCTTGTGCGCGGGCTGCCGGTTCGCCTTTCGGTGAGCCGCAGTGCAGCAGAGGCGCCTGCGGGTGAAGCCGCCGGGGAAGGTGAGAGCTTGGCGGTAGGCGCCAGGGCTGAATTGCAGCTGGGTGATGCCGCCAAATTTTTCCCGACCGATGCCGCCCTGGCCGGCTGGCGCGCACAGGCGCATCGGGGCGCCTGCAGCATCGTGTACGAGTGATTGGCCGAATCGCGGCCAACAACTACTTTTTCGGCCGGAAGCCGATTTCGAGCAAAGGCGGCACACGCCCGTCGACATCACGCGGCAGGACCTCGGTCTTGTCGATGGCCTTGAGCACGGCTTCGTCCCAGGCCGGAACGCCACTGGACTTGAGCAGCTTGCGCCCGGTGATGGTGCCGTCTGGCGCGGCGCGCACTTCAACCAGCGCCGTCGGGTTGCCGGAGATGTCTTCTGTGAAAACAATGTTCGGGTAGATGCGCGCCTGGATGCGACCCTGGTAACTCGACGACGGCCCGGCCGATTGTTGCGCCGTGCCGCTTGCGGTAGGCGCGCCGGTGGCGCCCGCCAGGCCGGCCATGCGTTTGATGTTTTCCTGCCGCTGCGCCTCGAGTGCCTGGGCGTCGAGTTTGGCGGCGGCCTCCTTGCGTTTGGCGGCTTCGGCTGCCGTCAGGGCCTCCTGCTTCTTCAACTCCTTTTTCCGGTCTTCCTGCTGCTTGATTTCCTGCTGCTTCTTCTCAGCCGCAAGGCGTTGTTTTTCGCGCTGGGTGACAATGTCTGGCGCGGCCGGCTTCGGTGGCGCAGGAGCCGGTTTCTCAACCACAGGTGGTGCGACACTCGTTGCAATAGGCGGCGCTTCGACCGGTTTGGGCGCGGCTTGCACCGGCACCTGAGACCACAACTCGGCCTCTGCCGTGAAGGGCTCGCTCTGGCTGCGCCAGTTCACACCCCACGTCAAAGCCGCCAGCAGCAAAATGTGCGCAAAGATGGCCATCCCGAACGCGCGCATAAAGCCCGGCGTGGGCGGCGGCGCGAACTCGAGGCGGTGGGTGGCCGTGGTCATGTCAAGCCAGGAATTTCAACCGGGCGAATTCACCATTTGAACCGACAGCCCAACGCGCTGGATGCCGGCGCGCTGCAACACATCCATCACCTTCACCACCGACTCGTATCTCACGCTTTTGTCGGCGCTGATGACCACGGCGGTGTTGCCCGATGGGTCGGCCGTTCCAGATGCGGATGACGCGGCGGTTTTAGGCGCGCCAGTCTGCGCTGACTTGACGGCGCGCACCAGGTCTTTCAACACGACGGGTGTGGTTTGCTCCAGGCTCTTGATCGACAGTGCTTCGTCTTTGCCAATCGTGATCTGGATCACCCGATCCGGCGCCTTGGCTGCGCGGCCCACGCTGGGCAGGTCGATCATGCT
>JANNMM010000023.1:0-4174 GCA_031397915.1 Rhodoferax sp.
ACCAGGCCACACCGGCCTTTACCGGGCCGTGCGCCGCATAAAGCCAGGTGATGCGCCCACCCCAGCAAAAGCCCGTGACAGCGACTTTGGAGAGGTCGCCGCCATTCGCGCCGGCCCACTTCACGGCGCCGTCCAGGTCTGCCATCACCTGCGCATCGGGCACTTTGTTCACCACCTCCGAAATGAGCTTGGCGATCTCGCCGTATTTCGTCGGGTCGCCCTGGCGCGCATACAACTCGCTGGCAATCGCGAGGTAGCCGGCCTTGGCGAATCGCCGGCAGGTGTCGGCAATGTATTCATGCACACCAAAAATCTCCTGTACCACGAGCACCACCGGGCAATTGGTTTTGCCGGCGGGCATGGCGTAATACGCTGGCACCTTGAAGCCGTTCACCTCATACGTGATCTCGCCAGTTTTGAGGCCGTCACTGGAGGTCTTGATCGCGGTTTGCGCCACGATGGGCATCGCGGTCGCGGCGTAGCCCACGCCCAGCGCTACCTTGAGCGCCGTGCGGCGCGAGGGGCCGTCTTCGGCCGTTTGGCCCGGCAAAAGCGCATTGAAGTCATTGGTCTGGTCTCGGTCAAGCATTCGGGTCTCCGGTGTTGTTGAACCGCAAGCTTACCGGACAACTGAACCTGACTGTTTTTTTGGGGCTTTGAACGGCTCAGGATTCCTGACCTGCTGCACCGTGTTCCACCTGACGCGTTTTCCAGCAATTGTTAACATGGGTGTTAACAAATATTCGATTTTTCGTGCATTTTCAGAAAAATCAAAGAATTTTGGCTTTCAAGTCACGAATTTATTACGTTTATTGCTATCTTTATAATAGCAAACGAATTTTAATCCGGTGCGATATTGCAATCGCGCCTCAAGAGGGCCATGGCGTCGTGCAAGGCGTAGTCGTGGTCGCTGAGCAATCGCCCTTGCGCTTCGTCCATAAAGTCTTTCCACATCTGCAAGTAGCCGCCCTGATAGTGCGCGGGGGCGTTGCCCAAAATGTAGTGCGGCACCAGTTCCGGTTTCATGCCGGACTTGCGAATTTTTCGCACCAGCGCGGCGGCGGCCTTGGCCGTGAGCAGGGTTTTGTGGGCGCTGCCCGAGGCAATGCACAGGAAAAGCGTGAGCAGCGAGCCGTCGTCACTGTGGCCGCCGGTGGCCTTGTTCCAGGCTGCCGAGGCAGCGCGGTCGAAGTCGTCGACCTGGCTCAGTGCATCCTCCACCCAGAAATAGCGCCCCATGAAGGCAGGGGTTTGGTCAAAGAGTTTTCTGGCGGGCAGGTTGCTTTCAAGAATTTTCGGCAGGTCCGAAAGGATCGTTTTGCGCACGCCCTCCACCGCTGTTTTGAATTCGGTAGGCAGGTTTTTGGGCAGGGGAATGCTGAGGTTCTTTGCAGTGGCGGCCTTCTTCTTGAAGGCGGCCATGGTTCTTTGAAACGCCACCCAATCAGGAAAACGCGTCTGCCGTGTGGCCAGCGCAAAGAGGCCGGTGCGGATCACTGCTTCGGCATCACGGCCCGAGTCTTCCAGTTCTTCAGCGTCCATGCCGAGTTGACCGGCGAACCACAACGCGGCCCGAACAAGCTGCGCGACCTGGCTGCGTTTGGCAAGCTCTGCCTGGTAGTCCGCCAGGCTGCGCAGCGTCCATTTGGCCAGCTGCGGGATGTGGTCATCGGTGAAGCCGCCGTGCTCATGCATGCCGAAGTGGCTGCTTTGCGGCATGGCGAGCAGGGCCTTGAGCATGTCCGAGGCGCCCTTGGAGCGCGAGAGCAGGCTGTTGTCGCGCAGCGCCTCGGCCGCTTTGCGCAGGTCGCCTTTGCTGCCGTGTTCCAGGTTCAGGCTGACCAGATTGACGATGCGTTCACGGGCACGCTCCAGCTCGGGGCGCAGGTACTCGCTGCCGAAGTAGCGCGCAATCTGCACCATGCCTTTTGGCGCTTCAAGCTCGATGGCACGCAGTTTGGCTTGATCGATGATGCCCTGCTTCAGGCCATAGGCCAGAGCCTTTTCAAAAAACGGCCGGTCGTCAAACAGCGCAACGGTCTGCGCCGCTTCCGGGGAAAACACAGTGGAATCCGACATGGCGTCTTGATCTGTGCCAAGTCGCTCTAGATCGCCGACTCTTCGTCTGCCTCCAGCGCGGCAGGCGTGGCCTTGCCGCGATCGGTGTCGCTGGTGTCGACTTTGCCATCATCTTCCTCGGTAAACGCTTCGTCGCCCTCACCCGCATCATGGGCGCGGGCCTTGGCGCGCAGCACCAGCAGGGTTTCTACAAACAAATCGGGGCAGTCGTGGCGCAACAGCCAGGCCAGTTGCATCCAGTCGTGGTCGGCCACTTCGTCTTCGTCCACGCGGGGTTTCACATAGGCGTTGGCCAGCAAGGCAGCTTCTGAGAGGATCTCACCGTCGTCCTCCACCGTATCAAAGGAGCCGCTGCGGGCAAAGGCTTCAATGCGCGCCCATTTTTCGGTGAAGTAGTCGGCCAACGCTTCGGCCCCGCCTTCCAGCGTGTCGATGGCATTCAAAAACGCCACCGGGTCGGCATCTTCCCGAAAGACGATCGAATTGACCATGCCGCGCAGGTGGGTGTGCGTCAAATCTTTGTACTGCTTCTCAATGACCACAGCGCGGGCAAATTGCTCCGGCGAAATCAGCAGATTGATGACGGACTCTTTGGAGTTGTCATATTCGCGGATCACGGCCAGGATGTCTTTGGGCGGCAATTGCTCCAGCACCACCATCAGGGCGTTGTCGCCGTCGGTGTCGGCCAGTTCAACGAGCGCGGCTTCGGCGGCGACGATGTCGCCAGCGGCAATGAGGCTTTGGGTTTTGGCAATCAGGGCAAGGGCGTTCATGGGGCAGTTCTTCCGTGTTCAGCAGCTTCAGTCTTTGCGGTCAAAGCCTTGCTCAGCCAGCCAGTCGTTGCCGGCATCGTCGCGGGCGCGGGCACCGGCTTCTTCTTCGTCGTGGTCTTCGGTGTGGTTGTCGTCGTGGCGCTCGTTGCGCAGGTCGTCGCGGTCTTGCTTGGCGCTGTCCTTGCCGCTGTCGTTTTCGGCTTGATCGCCCTCTTCGTCATCGGTTTCAAACTGCGCACGCTCTGCCGCCGTCAACGGCTTGTGGTGCATGTATTCGAGTGCGGCAGCGATGGTCATGAACCAGTCGCCCATGGGCTCTTTCAGAATGGTTTGTACGATTTCACGCGCCCAGGGCGCCACCTCAATGGTCTCGCTGATGCTGGACCATTCGGGCAACTCATCTGCATCCTGCGCCACCAAATGGTCCATGGCGGCGGGAATGGCAAAGCGAAAGGCCCGGTGCAAGACAACCGCCACCATCTCGGGGCTCAAGTCCATCATCTTGACCAGAAAGCCCATCTCGCGGCGCTTTTCCGCCAGGCGCTTGTGCAGCACATCGTGGCCTTCGGAGTCCGTGCGCAGGTCGTCGAGTTCAGCCCCGTAGGCAGAGCGAAGGTTGTGAAAGAAGGAAGATGTGGTCAATGGACATGTGCTCTGGTGGTGTGTGGATGAAGGGTGAAAGTGTCCGACCTAGCGCGCAGCCCGAACGAGTGGCTCAAAGTAGGCTTGCCAGATGTCACGCGCCGTCTCGGCTGGGTCGTCCAGCAAATTGCGGCGGCGGTTGTCGTCGTAGGCCAGGCGTTTGGCGTCGTCTGCCAAAACTTCGTAGGCCTCCTGCACGGCACGGAATCGCGCGGGCGCGTCGGCGTCCGGGTTTCGGTCCGGGTGGTACTGCGCCGCTTTTTGCCGAAATGCCTTTTTGATATCGGCAAGCGTCGCGGAACCGGCAAGGCCCAGTGCGGTGTAGTGGTCTTTCATGGGCGGCTGGGTGGTGTGGGAGCTGGAACGGCTGGCGTTCAATTGCAAGCTGCCAATTGGGCAGGCATGCAGAGATTTTAGTCGCCGCGTGTCGAAGTCATTGGGTCGCCTTCCGATGGCATGGCCGAAACGCGGCTTTAGTACTCTGAAACGGGCGGTTGACGCGGCGGCTCCTTTCCAGGCGCCGAAAAGTTATGCCACTTATTAACTTGGGTGTTAACAATTTTTCCACTATTGCCAAAACTGGGAAAAATCAAGACTTTTATGCCTCCAGGTCTCGAAGAAATTGCATAGTTAGCTACTATTGTGATAGCAAGCAAAAAATCTGCGCTTCCGCCTCGCAC
>JANNMM010000057.1:0-1553 GCA_031397915.1 Rhodoferax sp.
GCATCGAGCTCTTTCTGCAGCCCGTGCAAGACCTGACGATTGAAGACCGTGTAGCCAAAACGCAGTACCAGTTTTTGCTCTCCAGCCCCAATATTGACGAGCTGAACGCGCAGACCAACACGCTGCTGGAGCGCCTGCGCACCCTGCCGCAACTGGCCGATGTGGCCAGCGATTTGCAGGACAAGGGTTTGCAGGCCTATGTGGAGATTGACCGCGCGGCGGCAGGGCGCCTGGGCGTCACCGTGGCGGGCATCGACAACGCCTTGTACAACGCCTACGGCCAGCGCTTGATTTCCACCATATTCACGCAGTCCAACCAGTACCGCGTGGTGCTGGAGATGGCGCCCGAATTCAAGGTCGGCCCACAGTCGCTGGGCAATTTATACGTGCCCGCCAGTACCGGCAAGCAAATTCCCTTGAGCAGTGTGGCGCGCGTGGTCGAACGGCCGATGGCGCTGGCAATCAACCACGCCGGGCAGTTCCCGTCAGCAACGATTTCGTTCAACGCTGCCCCCAATGTTTCGCTTGGCGAAGCGGTGCAGGCGATCAAAACCGAAGTGGCCGCGCAGAACCTGCCCGCCAGCATCGAGACCAGCTTCCAGGGCGCGGCGCTGGCCTTCCAGGCTTCACTCAACAACACGCTCTTGTTGATCCTCGCCGCCATCGTCACCATGTACATCGTGCTGGGGGTTTTGTACGAGAGTTATATCCACCCGCTGACGATCCTCTCCACCCTGCCCTCGGCGGCACTGGGTGCGCTTTTGGCGTTACTGGCGACACGGCTGGAACTGGACGTAATCGCCGTCATCGGCATCGTGCTGTTGATCGGCATCGTGAAGAAGAATGCCATCATGATGATCGACTTCGCGCTGGATGCACAACGCGAGCAGGGACTCGCGGCGCGCGATGCGATTCACCAGGCTTGCCTGTTGCGCTTCCGGCCGATTTTGATGACCACACTGGCCGCGCTGCTCGGCGCCCTGCCGCTGATGCTGGGAACCGGCGTGGGCAGTGAGCTGCGCCATCCCTTGGGCGTGACGATGGTCGGCGGGCTGATCGTGAGCCAGTTGCTGACACTGTTCACCACGCCGGTGATTTACCTGGGGTTTGATGCATTGGCCGCGCGTTGGCGCGACAAGGCGCCAGTAGCCGCAGCGTCGGGGAGTGCGCCATGACGAACGCGTCAACCGAAGTAATTAACACCCATGTTAACAAAATTGGGGAAAATGATCAAAAGTTAACATGGGTGTTAATTATTGACGCTTTTTGCTGCTGTTTTGATATTTTTATAGAAGAATCGGCACCTAAGTCACGTATTTACTCATTTTATTGCTATTATTATGGTAGCGTTGACTATTTAAATGGCCGCATGAAGTGGCTTCCCTCCGGGTGTGTGTGATGGGGTTTTCGTCCCTCTTCATCCACCGCCCCGTGGCCACCACCCTGGCCACGCTGGGCGTCGCCCTGGCCGGGGTGATCAGCTTCTTCCTGCTACCCATCTCACCTTTGCCGCAGGTGGATTTCCCCACCATCTCGGTCAGTGCAAGCATGCC
>JANNMM010000092.1:0-10620 GCA_031397915.1 Rhodoferax sp.
ATGGTCTATGCGGCAGTGGCTGACTAAAAGCCCAAGCCCGCAGCAGTCGGCTCACGCCACTTTCAAAACCAGCTTGCCAAAGTTTTCTCCGTTGAAGAGCTTCAACAGTGTTTCAGGGAAGGTGTCGATGCCGCTGACCACGTCTTCCTTGCTCTTCATGCGCCCGTCCTTGAGGTAGCCAGCCATCTCGGCGATGGCAATCGGGAAGCGCTCAACGTAGTCAAACACCACCATGCCCTGCATCATGCCGCGGTTCATCAGCAGGCTGAGGTAGTTTTTTGGCCCCTGGATCGGCGTTGTGTTGTTGTATTGGCTGATGGCGCCACAGATGATTATGCGCGCGCCGCGTGTGATCTTGGCGAGCGCCTGGTCCAGGATGTCGCCACCGACGTTGTCAAAGTAAATGTCGATGCCGTTCGGGCAATGCGCCTTCAGGCCCTCGCGCACGGAAGACGGCGAGGCCTTGTAGTCGATGCAGGCGTCGAACCCCAACTCTTTGACCACCCAGTCGCATTTGGCGGCGCCACCCGCGATGCCGACCACGCGGCAACCCTTGATTTTCGCCAGCTGGCCGACCGTTTGGCCGACGGCGCCTGCCGCGCCCGAGACCACCACCGTTTCGCCCGCCTTGGGTTTTCCGATGTCCATGAGGCCAAAATAACCCGTCATGCCGGGCATGCCCAACACATTGAGCCACTGGTTGACGCTGCCCACCCGAAGGTCAATTTTGACCAGGCCATTTTTCTTCATGTCGGCGCTGGACAGTGTGATGTACTCCTGGATGCCGAAGGTCGCCGAAACGTGGTCACCCACAGCAAATGCCGGGTTCCTTGACGCAATCACTTGCCCCACGCCGCCTGCGCGCATCACCTCGCCGATGCCGACCGGCGCGATATAACTTTTGCCTTCGTTCATCCAGCCGCGCATCGCCGGGTCCAGCGACAGCGCCAGCGCCTTCAGCGTTACGCCGCCGTCCGCGGGCTCAGCCACCGGCTCGCTTGTGAAGCCCCAATTGGCACGTGTTGGCAGGCCCACTGGGCGGGTAGCCAGGCGGACCTGGTGGTTGGTGAGGGTGGCGAGTTGGGACATGGGCGAATCTCCAGATCAAGGCAGGGTTGCGGGTGATGCGCTGACTGTAATTCTGTGAGGATGATTGTGTTGTCGCTCAGGCATCTAAAAAAGTTACTTAAGAGTAAATATAAAAATACAAAATACATTTGAAGTCACGTATTTATTAATCTAGTTGCTATATTAAACATACTAAAAATGTATATATATTGATCATTAAAATATTGCAAATGTATAAATATCGAAAAATGAGGTTTTCCGAAACCACCGCTTGTCCTGATATTCAACCGCCGTCGTCAAGCCTGGTTGGGCCAGCGGGTACGATGCTGCCATGAAAATTTTTGAGTCCCCGTCGGGTGGTGCTGCGCTGTCCATAACGCCGCCAGCCGGCTCCTTTGGTGCCGATCTCCTGGCCGCCCTGTGCGCCCATCCGAAAAGCATTGCGCCCAAGTATTTTTACGACGCCGAAGGTTCGCGCCTGTTTGACCAGATCTGCGACTTGCCCGAGTACTACCCCACCCGCACCGAAACCGCCCTGTTGCAGGAGCGTGCCAGTGAAATCGCGCAACACATCGGGCCGCAGGCGGATCTGCTGGAATTTGGCGCCGGTGCCATGACCAAAGTGCGCATCCTGCTGGCGGCGATGGGCGAGGCCGGAACCTTGCCCAGCCGTTATGTGCCCATCGACATTTCGGGCGATTACCTCAACGAAGCGGCAGTCGGCCTGCGCCGGCAATTTCCGGCGCTGCGGGTGGAGCCACTCGCGGCCGACTACAGCCAGGGCCTCGCGTTGCCCGCGTCGCCGCCTGGCACGCGCCAGCGCGTCGGCTTTTTCCCGGGTTCCACCATTGGCAATTACACCCCTGACGAGGCGGTGGAATTTTTCCGCATGGCCGCCGGTGTGCTCCAGGGTGGCGCCTTGTTGATCGGCGCGGACCTGATCAAGGACCCGGCAGACCTGCACGCGGCCTACAGCGACGCACAGGGCGTCACGGCCGCCTTCAACCTGAATCTTCTGGCGCGGGCCAACCGGGAGCTCGGTGCTGATTTCAAGCTCGCGCAATTCGCCCACAGCGCCTTCTACAACGCGCCTTTGCAGCGCATCGAGATGCATTTGATGAGCCGTGTGCGCCAGCAGGTCACGGTTTGCGGCCAAACCTTCGGTTTTGAGGAGGGTGAAACCCTGCACACCGAGAACTCGTGCAAGTTCACGGTGGAGAGTTTGCGCGGCCTGGCCCGACGGGCCGGCTTCACGCCCGGGCCGGTGTGGATGGACGCCGGCAAAAAATTCAGCGTGCATTGGCTGGTCGCGCCCAAGTGAGTTCGGCCCCATGAAACCAAGGTAATAAAAATGAAAGCCATCTGGAACGGAACCACCATTGCCGAGAGTGACGACACGGTGCTGGTCGAAGGCAACCACTACTTTCCCGAATCGTCGCTCAAGCGCGAATTCACCACCTTCAGCAACCACAAAAGCACCTGCGCCTGGAAAGGGCAGGCCAGTTATTTGTCGCTTATGGTCAATGGCGAGATGAACACCGACGCCGTCTGGTTCTATGCCGACCCGAAGCCCGAGGCCGACATGGTGCGCGGGCGCGTGGCGTTCTGGAAAGGCGTGACTGTCGGGCCATGACGGGTTTGATCGCGCCAGCGGGCCTGCGCAAACTTGAGCTTCTGACTGGCGCCTTGCAGCAGCGCGGTTACGCGGTGTTGTCGCCGGAGCTCGTGGTGCGGGGCGTCGGCTGCAGCCAGCATGACTTGCAGGCCCTGAACAGCTGCTGGAGCGACCTCGCCACGGACACCTACCTCAAAGACGGCGGGCGCTACCGCAAACGCCGGCATTCGTGTTTTGTAGTGGAGGGTACCCACGTCACTCAGGTGCCGCACCGCGCGCACTGGCAGCCGGTGGAATACAACGCCCTGCACGGCGGCATGCAGCGCTGGTTTGAGCCGATCTCGCAAGACGTGGTGAACGCCCCGGCATGGCGCCAGCTCCTGGTGTGGCTGGCCAGCGTTTGCAGCGCCAGCGCCAGGCCACAACCCTGGTTTGTCGAAGCGCATCAGTTCCGCATCGACACGACGGACGGTATTGGCCGCCCCACGCCCGAAGGCGCGCACCGCGACGGCGTCGATTTTGTCGCCGTGTTCATGGTCGGCCGTGCCAACATCAAGGGCGGCGAGACACGGGTGTTTGATGCGAACGGCACTTCGGGCGAACGCTTCACGCTCACGGAGCCCTGGTCGCTGCTGCTGCTGGATGATGCCAAAGTGATCCACGAGTCAACGCCGATCCAGCCAGTGGGCAGCACCCTTGGCGACGCAGCACACCGCGACACCTTGGTGGTGACGCTGCGCGCAGGCGGGTTTCAGGAACTCTGACCCTAAACCACCTTTTGTTTTCGCAACCCGGCAATGGCGGCCGCATCAAACCCCAACTCCCGCAACACCTCATCGGTGTGCTCCCCCAGCTGCGGCGCCGGCATGCGAAATTCGGCGGGGGTGCCGGACATATCCACGGGGTGCGGGGCCAGCGGGTAGGGCTGCGACATACCCGGGAATCCGCGCAGTGGCAACAGGTCAGCGGCCTTGATCTGGGCGTCTTGAAGCGTCTCGCGCGGGGTGTAGATCGGGCCTGATGGAATTTTGGCTTTGGCAAGCGCGTCCAGCGCTTCGTCGCGCGTGACGGTGGCGCACCATTCGCCCACCACGCGGCTGATCTCGGCGCTGTTGGCGCCGCGCACGGCGTCGTCGGCAAAACGCGGGTCGGTCTTCATGTCCGGCCTGCCAATGAGATCACACATGCGCAGAAACATCGCGTCGCCGATGGTCTGGATCAACAACCAGCCGGTTTTGGTTTTGAAGGCGTCGCTGGGCGAGGCCGCAAAGCCCCGGTTGCCCTGCGGCACGCGGTCGGGGGAGCGCACCGCCTGCTCGATCAGCAAGCCATTGGTCTGGATCACGGCGCTGCGCAGCAACGAGCCTTCCACCAGCTGCCCCATGCCGGATTTCTCACGCGCCCACAGCGCCGCCACGGCGCCCATGGCGCAGGCCTGTGCGGTGGAAAAGTCAATGTAGGTGGTAATTGCGCGGCGCGGCGCGTCGGGCGTGCCGGTCATATACATGGCGCCGCTCATGGCCTGGCCCACGCCGTCAAAGCCGGGGCGCTGGCTCCAGGGGCCAACCGTGCCGTAAGCATTGACGGTGACCAGCACGCAACGCGGATTCAGCGCGCTTACGGTGGCGTAGTCCAGACCCAATTGCGTGAGTGTGGGTGTGGGCAAATTGGCCACCACCACATCGGCGGTCTTGATGAGTTTCTTCACGATCTCCCGGCCCTGGGGCGAGGCCAGATCCAGGGTGAGGCAGCGTTTGTTGCGGTTGATCTGCAAAAACATGCCGCCTTCGCCCGACTCGGCCACCGGCAACACGCAGCGGTCTTCGCCGCCCTCGAGCCGTTCGATGCGGATCACGTCCGCTCCCATGTCCGCAAGCAGGGCGGCGGCATACGGGCCGGCAATGAAGCGGCCAAAATCGAGAACCCGGTAACCAGTGAGCAAGCCCATAATTTCTCCAGTACGGTTCAGATGGCGTCGCGGATGTCGGCCACTGGTGTGCTGCCAAAATCCGGCCGGTTCAAGTAGGCCATCAATTTTTGTGCGCAGTCGCGGGCACTGCTGAGTTGGCCTTTGGTCTTGAGGTCGATAAAGCGGCCCTGGTCTGCAAACAAGGGCGCGGCGGCGCTGCGCAGGTGCAACTGCATGTCGGTATCGATCACGCCTGGCGCCATGGCGCACACGCGAGCGCCGTTTGGCTTGGCAGCTTCTTCAAGTGCCAGGCAGCGCGTGAAATGGTCCATGCCGGCCTTGCTCGCGCAGTAGATCGACTGCGATGCCATCGCACTGCGGCCAAGCCCACTGGAGATATTGAGAACCCGTCGTTGCAAAGCTTGCCCGGCGGGTGTTTTCCATTGCTCGGTCTGGCCAAGAAAAGCGCTGCACAATTGCATCGGCGCTTCGAGTCCAACCCGCAACACCGTGGCAATATCGGCAGGATCAGATGCGCTCAAAGGCGCTATTTTCGGCAGCAAGGCTGCGTTGTTGATCAAAGTGGCGCTTTGAAATGCGCCTGGCGTTCTGCCTTGGTGCGCCAGCCACTGCGACAACATGGCCGCCGCTTCAAGACCATGGTCCAGGTTGAGCGGCCACTGTTCCAGCGTACACGTCGCCGACTTGGCGTGGCTGGCGAGTTCGGAGCTTTCATTGCGTGAGATACACAGCACCCGGTGATCTGGCTGCAAGCAGTGTTGTGCCATCGCGAACCCCAGTCCACGCGAGGCGCCAGTGATGATGTAGAGGTGTTGGGTCATGGTTTTAAAAAGGTGCGGGGCTGTTGAATCGCTGGGCCAGGCCAGTCACCGGATGCGGGAACGACAAGCTGACGGCATGCAGCAGCAATCGCGCCGACGATTCGGCAATCGACGCCGACGCATACAGCCCATCACCCAGTATCGGGTGCCCGATGGCCGCCAGGTGCACGCGCAGCTGGTGGGTGCGGCCAGTAGCGGGCTCAAGCTCGACCCGCGTGCACGCACCCCATGGTTTTTGCGGGACTGCAGCGCCCGGCGCTCGCCGCCAGCGGGTCACACTGGGTTTGCCATGCGTGTGGTCAATTTTTTGTTTGGGTCGATTGGGCCAGTCCGGGCCGATGGGAAGGTCGATGGTTGACCACGCCGCAGGCACCGTGTCTGGCGCTGCGGCGACGATGGCGACATAGGTTTTAGCGACTTCACGGGCCTCAAACGCGGCACTCAAGCGGCGCTGGTTGAGCACACCGCGTGCCATCAGCACCAGCCCCGAAGTGGCCATGTCAAGGCGGTGCACGATCAAGGCGTCGGGGTGCATGGCCTGTGCGCGCGCGCTCAGGCAATCCTGCTTGTCGGCGCCACGGCCCGGCACACACAGCAGGCCCGCCGGTTTGTCGAGCACCAGCAGGGCTTCGTCGACGTACAACACGCTGACGCCCGCTGGTACATCGGTCAAGCCAAAACCTTGTCATGCTGCGGGTCGCCTTGCCTTGCCCGAACCTTGCCCAAGACCAGGCGTTGCACCACGTCAACCAGTTCATCCACACCATTGGGTTTGCGGATCAATGCGCTGGCGCCTTCGGCGATGGCGCTGTGTTCGATCTCGGCCGTGACATAGCCGGAAGCCAGCGCGACGGGCAAACCGGGGCGGATCGCTTTGGCCTCGCGCAGCAGGTCAATGCCGCTGAAGCCCGGCATGTTGTAGTCGGTCACCAGCAGATCGAATCCGTCGGGTTGCGCACGCAGCGCCTGGAGGGCGTGTTGCGGGTCGGTGAAGGTCGTGATCCGGTAACCCCGGCGCGACAAGGCGCGCTCGACCAGAAAGGCCAGAGCCTGGTCATCATCCACATACATCACGTGGTGGCCATCACCATCAATCTCTTCGGTGTTGACAGGCGTGGGCGTAACAGGGGTCAATGCCTGCGCCGCCGCAGGAAAACTCAGCGTAAATACACTCCCGTTCCCCCGGCTGCTCGTGACGCTGACCGAGCCCTCATGGGCGCGCATGATGCCGTGCACCACCGAAAGCCCCAGGCCCGTGCCATGGCCCGTCGGTTTGGTGGTGAAAAAAGGCTCGAACACCCGCTGTTGGGTTGCAGCGTCCATTCCAGCGCCGTTGTCGCTGACTTTCAGCGTCACCTGCCCATCGTCTCTGGCCAGCCGTATGCCCAGCCTGCCGCGCCTCGCATCGATGGCCTGGACAGCATTGGTGCACAGGTTAAGCAGGGCCTGCTGCACGTGTGTGGCGTCTGCCACCACAGCAACGGGCTCAGCGCTTGCCTGCACCTCCAGTTCAATCGTCGGCGGCAACCCAACCTTGACCAGGCGCGCCGTCTCGCGCACCACATGGGCCAGGTCAATGGCGCTGCGTGCCAGCGGCTCCTTGCGACTGAACGTGAGGATCTGGCTCACCAGATCGCGGGCGCGCCGCCCGGCCTTTTCAATCTCCAGCAGACTGGTCTGAACGGAGGAGTCAGCGCCGGCATCTTGCCGCGCAAGCTCGACGTTGCCCAGCATGGCGCCCAGAATATTGTTGAAATCATGCGCGATCCCACCCGCCAGGGTGCCGATGGCCTGCATTTTCTGGGACTCGCGCAATTGCGACTCCAGCGTTTCCTTCTGCGCGATTTGGGCGAGCAGCGGGCCCTGGTCGACCACGGCACAAATGAAGTTGGCCAGGTCGTCCAGCGGGTTCTCTATGCGGGCGATGTGCAGGTCGGCCGTCAGCGTCGCGGCATCGCCGCTGGTGAAAACCACCCCTTCGAGTTTGCTGCTGCCGTTGTCCCGGGCACTCGCCATGGCTTGCCTTACCCGCTCCAGGTGCGGTGGCAACACCAGCGGAAACAGGAAGTTCAGGGGTGGGTCTTGCTCCTGCGGCCTGAAGTGGGCCAGCGCCTGGGCATTGCTCTCGAGCACCAGGCTGTTTTCATCGATCACCAGCAAGGCCAGTGGCACATTGGAAAAGAGGGTGGCAAAACGCTCGAGCGCGCCCTCAGCCACACTCTGGCTGTAGCGCAGGGCTTCGTTTTGTTGTTCTAGTTCGGCCTGAAGTTGCGCCCGGGCCGAAGGTTTTTTCGCCATGCGAGAACAGAACCCGTCAGGCAGTCGCAGCGTTTATTTGTTTTTCAGCTTGCCGCGCACCGGTACCACCGTGGTGACGGTAGGGCGCACCGCGTCGGGCGAAACCGGCTTGGGCGGCGAGGTGTCCTTCTTCGGTTTCTTCGTCATCTTGTTGCTGTTTTGCTGACCTTTGGCCATGATGGGCTCCTTTTTTGACTGGTTTGAGATGAATTTGAACGGGCTGCCATCTTACTGGCGCACAACACTGCCGCCTGGCTCGAAGTCTGCCGCCCGCACAGGGCTGTTGGCGCTGATGAAGGCGCGCAAGACATCGGCGTCGACGTAACCGGTGTTGGTGTAGGTGGGGTGAGCGGCGATACGCGGGTAACCGTCACCACCGGTGGCCTGAAAATTGTTGACCGCCAGGCGGTAGGTTTTGGCCGCATCGATCGGCGCACCCTTGATCCGTGCGCTCGTGACAGCACCGCCTGCAATTACCAGATCTACGCCCGCAAACTGGCCGAAGGCGCCCGAGCCAACCGACATCTTCGCCGAGGCGTTCAGGTAGTCCATCAACTCGCGCCCGGTGAAATCGACCGTGGCGACCGTGTTGCCGAAGGGTTGCACCTTGAGCACATCGCGGTAGGTGAGTTTGCCGGCGGGCAGTGAATCACGCACGCCGCCCGCATTGAGCACACACAGGTCGGCCGTGGTCCGCTGCATCATGGCGCGGCAAATCAGTACCGCCAGTGCTGCCGGTTTGGCGCGCACGAGGTTGCGGTCGCCGTCGAGTTTGGCGTCTGCGCTGCCGATTTCAAGCCCGAGCTTCTGTTGGCCGAAGTCCTGGTAGGGCGACAGCAGCGCCAGCATGTCTTTGTCTTCGTCGATCTGCACCGTGTAGGGTTGCTTGCTGGTTTTGCCGTCAGCCGCGCGCACGGTTTTCATCAGGTTCACCGGGATCAGCGCGTATTTCACCAATTTGAATTCGCCATTGCGGAACTCAAAATCGGCCCGGCCCACGTATTTGCCCCACTCGTGTGCCTGCACAATCCAGGCGCCGTTCTGGCGCTCGGGTTTGCATTCGGTGCCGGGCACGTACTCGCGGTCGATCACGTTCTCGGCCTTCATGCAGGCCGGGTTTTGTGTGTGGCCGCCGACCACGAGATCGATCCCCTTGACAGCGCGGGCCATCTCCACGTCGCCCGGTGCCTGAGTACCGTGCACACCATTCTGGTAGTGGCCCATGTGGGTGGCGGCAATCACCACGTCCACCCTGGCGCGCAGTTCGGGCACCACTTTGGCGGCCTCGGCAATGGCGTTGCGGAACTCGACCGTTCTCACGTTCTCGGGCAGCACCATTTTCTGGGTGTCTTCGGTGGTGAGGCCCATCACGCCCACACGCACGCCGCCCAGGTTGAATATTTTGTAGGGCTCAAACAGGCGCTGGCCACTACCGCCGGGGTTGCGTTCATTGCCGCTGGGCGCGCGCTCATAAATGTTGGCGGCGAGCATGGGGAACTTGACCAGCTCGCGCTGCATCTTGAGTGTGGCCAGGGGCTTGTCGAACTCGTGGTTGCCCACCGCCATCGCGTCGTATCCGAGCAGGCCCATGCCTTTGAAATCAGGCACGGCGTCTTGCAGGTCAGACTCGGGCACCCCGGTGTTCACGTCGCCGCCGTCCAGCAGCAGGCTGTAGCCCCCCGCTGCGGCGACCTCCTTGCGGATGCCGTCGATGAGGGTCTTGCGCGCCGCCATGCCATATTCACCGTCGCTGTTTTTCCAGAAGCGGCCATGGTGGTCGTTGGTGTGCAGGATGGTGATCCTGTAGGTTTTGTCTTTTTCCGGGCCGCCCATGCCTGCGCAACTGGCCAGCAGCGCCAGCGCCAGTGTCGACAACACCCATTGGAATGATTTCATGAGGTACCTCAAGCGCGAAAGGACGGAATGCAGAACCTGAATATTAAGTCAGATTTCACGCTGAATTATCCACACAGGGCGGGCCGCGCCAGCCAGCGCCGGTTCAAGCCCAGACGACCGGCTTGCGCTGCTTCAGCCAGGCTTCGTATTGGCCGGCGTAGGCCTCTTCGACCTTGTTGCGTTTGACCTTGAAAGTCGGCGTGACAAATCCATTTTCAGGCGACCATGTGGTGGACACGACGGCGATGAAGTCGAGTTTCTCATGCGCATCGAGCTGCGCGTTCACAGCCTGGAGGTGGCTCGCGAAAGCGTCAGTGATGGCCGTTTTGCCTTCAGCCGTTTTCGCGCGGTTTTGCGCATCGAGCGACAACATCACCACTGCAAACGGCTGGGCAAAATTCGCGCCCGTCACAGCGCAGGCCTCGATGTCGGGGTTGGTCACCAGCAGGTCTTCGACCGGCGCGGGCGCCACGTATTTGCCTTTGCTGGTCTTGAAGATGTCTTTCACGCGGCCCGTGATCTTCAGGCAGCCGTCTTTGTCGACCATGCCTTTGTCGCCGGTTTTCAGCCAACCGTCGGGCGTCATGGCGGCTGCCGTTTGCACCGGGTCTTTGTAATACCCCAGCATCAGGCAAGGCGCACGCATCTGGATCTCGCCCGTCTCGGGGTCGATGCGGCTCTCGACGCCGTCATACGGCAGGCCAACGGTGCCGGGGCGAAACGTGCCGGGCAACGTGGCATGCGAGACGCCGCTGTTCTCCGTCATGCCATAGACTTCGATCAGGTCCAGGCCCAGATCGCGGTACCAGCGCAGCACGTCAGGCGGCATCGGCGCTGCACCACCGGCGGCCAGACGGCAATTGCCGAGGCCCAGGCCTTTGAGAATCTTCTTGCGCACGATCCCGCCAATGATCGGCAAGCCCAGCAGCAGGTTGAGTTTTTTTGGCGGAAACTTGCCGTGCACCCCTTGCTGGAATTTCACCCACAGGCGC
>JANNMM010000114.1:0-9043 GCA_031397915.1 Rhodoferax sp.
GCGCCTGGTGCAGCGCCTGGATATCGGCCACCGAGCCGCTGTGTTGCTCCTTGAGCGCGTCGCGAATGGCGGCAAGTTGCCCCTCGTCCAGCAGGCGCATCAGTTTGCCAATGAACTGCATCTGGCGGCGCTTGCCTTCAAAATTGGTGATGCGTTTGGCCTCGGCCACGGCGTCCTTGAGCTTGTCTGAGAGGTCAAGCCCGTTCATCAAGCCTGCGCTGAGGGTCAACAGGTCTTCACCGAGTTTTTGCAGCTCCAGGCTCTCCTTTTTCTGGTCGGTGCGGCTTTGTGCATCGGTGCCCTTGAGCTCCTTTTTGAGCTCAATGTCGAGCTCGCTGCCTTCGGCAACGAATTGCCCTTTGACGTAATAGCCTTTTGTTAACTTTTTTGCCATGGTGCCCTGCTGTGATCGCCCAAGTATCATAGCTGCCGATATGAATGCAAAAACCTCCACCGCCCGCCCACAACCCGAACAGGGCTTCAGCTACAGCCGCCCGTTTTTTGAGGACCTGGTTGACACGGCCCTGGCCCACGCCAAAAAACTCGGCGCCACCGATGCGGGCGCCGAAGCCTCTGAAGGTTGCGGCCTGTCGGTGTCGGTGCGCAAAGGTGAACTGGAGAACGTGGAACGCAACCGCGACAAATCATTGGGCGTCACGGTGTACCTGGGAACACGGCGCGGCAACGCAAGCACCTCGGACTATTCTCGCAAGGCGATTGAAGACACCGTGCAGGCGGCTTATGACATTGCCCGCTTCACCGCAGAAGACCCCTTTGCCGCCTTGCCCGACCCGGCAGACGTGATCGCCGCGGGCGAACAGCGCAGTGATCTGGATCTATTCCACCCCTGGGATGTGACGAGTGAGCAGGCGGCTGCCATTGCCCTGCGTTGTGAAGCGGCGGCGCTCAAGACCAGCAAACGCATCACCAACAGCGAAGGCGCGGCCGTCTCGGCGCAGCAGTCGCATTTTTTCACCGCGCACACACACGGCTTTCGGGGTGGTTATGCCAGCTCGCGGCATTCGGTGTCGGTCTCGCCGATTGCCTCGTCGCCGGGCAAAAATGGCGACATGCAGCGCGACTCGTGGTACAGCTCGATGCGACACGCCGCTGACCTGGCCGCACCCGAAGTCGTGGGCCGGTATGCCGCCGAGCGCGCCCTTTCGCGCCTCAATTCGCGCAAGATCGCCACCACGCAGTGCCCGGTTCTTTTTGAGTCGCCTCTGGCGGCGGGTTTGCTCGGCAGCTTTGTGCAGGCCATCAGTGGCGGCGCGCTGTACCGCAAAAGCACATTTTTACTGGATTCGCTGGACCAACAGGTCTGGCCGAAACACATTGATATTTCTGAAGACCCGTTTGTGGTGCGCGGCAAGGGCAGCTCGCCGTTTGACGAAGAAGGCGTGCGCGTGAAAGCGCGCAGTGTGGTCGAGGCCGGGCGCGTGCAGGGTTACTTTCTGGGCAGTTATTCGGCGCGCAAACTGGGCATGAAAACAACAGGAAATGCAGGCGGCTCGCACAATTTGAATCTGACTTCGCGTTTGACGCGTCAAGAAGACAAGCTGGTGGAAATGCTCCGCAAGCTGGGCACAGGCTTGTTTGTCACCGAAATGATGGGCAGCGGCGTGAACTACGTGACGGGTGATTATTCGCGCGGCGCCAGCGGTTATTGGGTGGAGAAGGGCGAGATCGCTTTTCCGGTGCACGAGATCACCATCGCCGGCAACATGAAAGACATGCTCAAGGGCGTGCTGGCGGTGGGGGCAGACACCTACAACTACGGTGCGAAAACGGTGGGCTCCATGCTCATCAACAAGATGAAGGTGGCCGGAAGTTAGTTTCAATCTGAACACAGGGGGCTTTTGGAAAATGGGTGTGCCAAAAATCAGAGTGGGGGTGATGGGTGCCGTGATGCTGGCTGCAGCCGGCGCGGTGACAGGTCAGGAGAAGCCACCGGCGGTGCCAGCTGCACCCGCAGCGCCCGCGATTACAGCGACGGCAGTGGCACCAACGATGGTCGCTTTGCACCCTTGGCAAGCGGCACTCCCGCGTTTGATTCCTGAAGCTTACTTCACCAACCTGAGTAGTGGCGACAAGATCGAAACACCGTATGTCGTGAAGTTTGGCCTCTCCGGCGGCTGGGGCCTGGCGCCCATAGCCAAACCGGTCAGTGGCAAGAGCGGCCACCACCATCTGCTGGTGAACCGCGATTTGCCGCTGGATTTCAAGCAGGCCTTGCCGTTCACCGAGCAGTACATCCACTTTGGCAAGGGTCAGATGCAGACCGTGCTGAACCTGCCGCCGGGCGACTACACGCTGCGCCTGCTGCTGGCCGACGACAAACACCTGCCGCATTTTGTGTACAGTAAACCCATGGGCATCACGGTGACGAAGAAGAACGCCACCGACCCCAAAACACTGGTGAAACCCGGCGTCGAGATGATGCTGGCCAAGGGTGAGCAGAGCCGGCCATTCAGGGTGCAAATGCACGCGGCCGGCCTGAACGTGGCGCACCAGGCCCAGGGCGAGAAAGACACCGGCCATTTCAAGCTGACGGTGCGGGGCGCCAAGGGTGCCACCCCGGCAGAGATCAATCTGGTCAATGGCCAGACCGAAGCCTGGCTGGAGCCGCCCGCCGGGGATTACACGCTCACGCTGGACTTTGTCGATAACGCCAAAGGCGGCAAGGTGCTCTACAGCGCCCCTGCCCGAAGCATTACCGTTCGTTAAGGGTTCAACGCGGCTTTGACCGCTGCCGACACCTGGCCCATGTCGGCCTTGCCCGCGAGTTGGGTCTTGACGGCGCCCATCACCTTGCCCATGTCGCCCGGGCCTGCCGCGCGGCCGAGTTCAGCGGCGAAGGTGGCGACGATGGCGGCCACGGCCGCCTTCACCGCATCCGCATCCATGCGTTGTGGCAGATAGCCCTCCAGCACCTTGAGTTCGGCCGATTCCTTGTCGGCCAGGTCCATGCGGTTGGCCTGGGTGAACGCGGTGATCGAGTCCTTGCGCTGCTTGATGAGTTTGTCCACGATGGCGATCACGGCCACATCGTCCAGCACGACGCGTTCATCGACCTCTTTTTGCTTGCAGGCCGCCAGCAGCAGGCGAATGGTGCCCAGGCGCTCGCTGTCTTTGGCGCGCATGGCAGCTTTCATGTCTTCGGTGATCTGTTCCTTGAGCGTCATGGTTTCATTCCCAATTCAATGCGATACATCAGCGTGAATAAAAAAAGCCCGCCAGGTTGTCCAAGCGGGCTCTTC
Organism: Rhodoferax sp.; assembly: GCA_031397915.1. Classification (GTDB taxonomy): domain Bacteria; phylum Pseudomonadota; class Gammaproteobacteria; order Burkholderiales; family Burkholderiaceae_C; genus JANYCG01. The sequence continues at coordinate 3,261 of JANNMM010000114.1, forward strand.
GGTGTGCCAAAAAAACTTAGAAGTGTGAACTTAAAAGAGTTTTTTAGGCAATTGCATCGAGCGGATGCGCTTGTAGTTGCGCTTGACGGCGGCTGCCTTCTTGCGCTTGCGCTCGTCGGTGGGTTTCTCGTAAAACTCGCGGGCGCGCAGGTCGGTGAGCAAACCCAGTTTTTCAATGGTGCGCTTGAAGCGGCGCAGCGCCACGTCAAACGGCTCGTTTTCTTTTACACGGATGGTTGTCATTTACGTCAAAAATTCCGAAATTGTGCGGGTATCGTCAAAGGGAAGATCAGACCAAGTGACGAGGATCCTGCGGTTGTCCCCCACTTGTAAGTTGATCAGGCAGTGGGGGTTTGCCAGCAAAGCCAAGGATTATAGCCCGAACCAGGCCCTGCGCGCAGGCGAAAGCGCTGGCCCAGGCCCACTGGAAGTTGTAGCCACCGAGCCAGCCGGTTACGTCGACCACTTCGCCAATGAAATACAGGCCCGGCACCCGCGATTCCATCGTTTGGCTGGAGAGCTCGCGCGTGTCCACACCGCCCGCCGTGACCTCGGCCTTTTTGTAGCCTTCGGTGCCGGTGGGCGTGATCTCCCAGCGGCCCAGGCGCTCGGCAAGAAGCGCCAGGGACTTGTCGGAGGCTTCGTTGATCGGCCTCTGCCAGGCCGCGTCCTGTGCCACCCAGGCGTCTGCCAGGCGCGTGGGCACGAGTGCTGCAAGCTCGTTGGCAATGCGCTTTTTCGAGGTGTTTTTGGCCTGTGCCAGGTGCTCTGGCCAATTCACGGAGGGCGCCAGGTTCAGGCGAATCGGTGTGCCGGCTTGCCAGAAGCTCGAAATCTGCAACACGGCCGGGCCGCTCAAACCACGGTGGGTGAACAACAGGTCTTCAGAAAAACTGGTGCGCGCGTCGGGTTTTGATTTTTTTTTGCCGGTTTCGACCAGCACCGGCAGCGACAAACCTGACAAGCCGGCATAGGCCTCCCAATTGGCGCCGTCGAAGGTCAGTGGCACCAAAGCGGGGCGCGGCTCGACGACCTTCAGGCCAAACTGCCGCGCGATGCGGTAGCCAAAATCGGTGGCGCCAATTTTCGGGATCGACAAGCCACCCGTGGCGATGACGACCGCGCAGACCCGGATGCTGCCCCGGTCGCTGTCGATGTGAAAAGCCGCTGCTTCCTCCGCACCGGGCGCAATGCCCGTTTTATTGATGGCCTTGATGGCGCACGGCTGCCAGCGCGTCACGCCCCCTTTTTCACACTCGGCCAGCAGCATGTTGATCAGATCTTCAGCGGAACGGTCACAAAACAGCTGGCCTTTGTGTTTTTCGTGGAAGGCGATGCCGTGTTGCTGCATCAAGGCCATGAAATGCTGCGGTGTGTAACGCGCCAGCGCCGAGCGGCAAAAGTGGGGGTTTTGGCCCAGAAAATTGGCCACAGATACATCGCGGTTGGTGAAGTTGGCACGTCCTCCGCCCGAAATCCGGATTTTTTCTGCGACCTTTTCACTGTGGTCCAGAAGCAGGACTTTCAGGCCCAATTGCCCGGCCAGCCCCGCGCAAAACAGGCCGGCCGCGCCTGCACCAATGATGGCGACGTCGAATTCATGCATGGCCGGCAGTTTAGGGCCAGCCAGTTGGGCTGGTTGCCGGCAAAGGGGCGATCAGGCGGCGCGGCTGGGCTGGAGGTCTGGCAACGGCGTCTGGGGCACACCATCAAGTGCCAACTGAACACCTTTGACCACATCGCCCACCACAATCACCGACGGGCTGGCCATTTGCTCGCGCTCGACCACCTCGGCCAATTGGCCCAATGACGTGACCACCTGCCGCTGGCTGGGCAGGCTGGCGTTTTGAATCACGGCCACGGGCGTGTGGGCGGGCAGGCCGGTGAGCAAATCGCGCTGGATCCGGCTCACGCCGCTTACGCCCATGTAGATCACCAACGTGAGTTTGGCCTGCCGTGCCGTGGCCGCCAGCGCCTGCCAGTCGGTACCAGTGCCATCGTGTTTGGCGTGTCCGGTGATGAACACAACGCCATGGGCAGCGTCGCGGTGCGTCAAGGGCACTCCCAGCGAGGTCACAGCGTCCAGGCCCGAGGTGATGCCGTTGACCACGCTGACTTGGACGCCCGCCGCCTGCAAGGCTTCAACTTCTTCCCCGCCGCGCCCGAAGATGAATGGGTCGCCCCCTTTAAGCCGCACGACTTGGTGCCCTTCCAGCGCGGCGCTGACCATCAGTTTCTCGATGAAAGCTTGCGGTGTGGATTTGCAGCCGCCACGTTTACCCACGTGCACGATGCGTGCGGACGCACTCGCGTAACGCTGAACAATCTCATCGTTGACCAGGTCGTCCACCAGCAGCACCGTGGCCGCCTGGATTGCCTTGACGGCCTTGATGGTGAGCAGCTCCGGGTCGCCCGGGCCCGCACCCACCAGGGTGCATTGGCCTTTACCTACCAGGGTGACTTGTCCAGTTTGCATTGTCGATTTCATAGTTGCTGAACCAGACGCAAGATGTGTTCCACCTGCGTTGCAATGGATTCTGGCACTGTTTTGGTGCCACCGAGCACCTCGCGGATATACCCTGCGGTGGCGTCAGCGTCTGTCGTTGGTGGCAACTCGGGCAGGACCGGCGACATGCCACTGCGCGCCTCCTGCACCACACGGGGAACGCCAGCGACAAAGGCGTCCATCTTCGGCATGCGCCGCGCGTCGGCCACGGATTCGCCTTCGGTACCGCGCAGCAACATCGCGTTGGCCTGCATCAGCTCAAACGTCGCTGCCATCGACACCGCGTATTCGGGGTGGGTGTAACTCGAGAGCACCAGGCTTTTGCCGGCGCAGGGGTTCATCAGCTTGACGACGCTGTGGGACGAATTGCGCAGCCCCACCACGCGGCGCACCTCCAGCAAGCGCTGCAGGCCGGCGCTCAAAACATGCGTGGGTACAAATTGAACCGTGCCGGGCGCAATGGGTTTTACCGCCTCCTGCGCCGGTATGCCCAGCGCCGCCAGCACATGGGCTGTGTACACCCGGGTGGATTCAGTGGCGGTGCCGTGAATCAGCACCGGCAGGCCTTCGCGCGCCAACAACAGCGCCAGAAGCGGCGTGAGCGCGGGCAATTTGCGGGCGCCGTTGTAACTCGGGATGACGATGGTGGGCTGGCCGCCGGGTGTGGCGGGAACCAGGTTCAATCGCGCATGGGTGGCGTCCAGAAACCCGGCCATCTCCAGCGGCGTCTCGCCCTTGATGCGCATCGCCAGGCAAAACGCGCCGACTTCCAGATCTTTCAGGCCGCCGTCCAGCAACTGGCCAAACAGGTCGGTTGCCTGCGCGCGCGTGAGGGACCGTGCGCCGTCTTTGCCGCGCCCGATTTCCTTGATGTACATCATGATGGCCATAGGCAGATTGTCGGATGATTGCCCGATGACCCTGACAGGGCTTAAAGCTGGATTGGTTGTTTGCTTATACGAAGGATGGCCGTGAAGCGTCCCCGCACGGCCCTGTTCATCGCATTTGGCGTGGCCGGGCTGGCGTTTGCCACTGCTGCGTGGATGATTGGGCAGCGCTTTGGCGCCGACCTGCAGGCCGCCACAGCCCGCGCCCGGCAAGCCAGCACACTTATCGACACCCGTTGCGGACCGATCGAATATCAGGAAGCCGGGCAAGGCGTTCCCTTGTTGGCCGTACACGGCAGCGGTGGCGGATTTGACCAGGGCATGGCCTTCGCTCAAGCCATGGCGCAAGACGGCATCCGGGTGGTTGCCATGTCGCGCTTCGGTTACCTGCGCACCCCCATGCCGGCCGATGCATCCGCCGCCGCACAGGCCGACGCCCATGTGTGCCTGCTCGACGCGCTTTCAATCCCCAGGGCCGCCGTGATGGGGGGCTCGGCGGGCGCGCCGTCGGCACTGCAGATGGCTTTGCGTCACCCTGGACGGGTCAGCGCGCTGGTGTTGGTGGTGCCGCTGGCGTACAAGCCGCCCACACTGGCAGATTCCGCACCGCCGATGGCGCCCTGGGTTGAGGCACTGATGATGCGCCTCATTGGCTCCGATTTTCTGTTTTGGGCCGCCATCAAACTGGTGCCCAGCCAGGTGATCAGGCTCGTACTGGCCACGCCGCCTGAACTGCTGGCGACGGCGAGCCCGCGCGAGCGCTCCCGTGTCACAGCCATGCTGGAGAACATCCTGCCCGTGTCCCTGCGCGCTCAGGGCCTGCGCAGTGACACCGCCGTGGGCAGGCAGTTACAGGCCAGCCCGCTGGCGCAGGTGCGTGCGCCCACCTTGGTGGTCAGCCTGCGGGATGACGGGTACGGCACCTTTGCCAGCGCCGAATACACGGCCCGGCAGATACCCGGCGCGACTTTTCTCGGTTTTGAGACCGGCGGTCACACCTGGGTCGGGCATGACGATGACATCCGGGCTGACATCGTCAAGCTGGTCAAGGCGCAAGGTTCGGCGAACAGGCCCTGAGTCATGATTTGGTTCAAATGGACAGTTCTGGTTCTTGTGTTGCTGCTGTTGGCGGGCGCGGGCGCTGCGGCGTTTGGCACCTGGCGCTGGCGCGCTGGCAGCCAGGCGTTGCTGGCCCAACTGGAAGCTGCGCGCGTCAGCCACGGGACCACGCGCTACGACGCCCGCGAGCTCGCCGGCCTGCCGGCGCCGGTGCTGCGCTACTTTCGCGTGGCGTTGACGGACGGCCAGCCCATCATCGAAGCGGCGGCGCTCACGCATGTGGGCCAGATGAACATGAGCGAAACCGGCGAAAACTGGCGGCCCTTCTCCTCACGCCAGCGCATCGTCACGCAAAGGCCGGGCTTTGACTGGGACGCCCGCATTGCCATGTTCCCGGGCGTGCCGGTGTATGTGCATGATGCCTATGTGGCAGGCGCTGGCCTGTTGCGTGGCGCGATCTTCGGCTTGATTCCGGTCGTCAACATGGCCGGTACGCCCGAGGCAGCGCGCGGCGAATTGTTGCGTTTTTTTGCGGAGGCGGTTTGGTGCCCCACCGCGCTTTTGCCCAGCCAGGGTGTGCGCTGGCAGGCGGTGGACGACCGTTCGGCCCGAGCCACTTTGACCGATGGCCCGGTGGTGCTGACGCTGCTTTTCACCTTCAATGACGAAGGCCTGGTGGCGGGCATTCGCGCTGATGCGCGCGACCGCGTTGTCAACGGCAAGGCCAGCAGTTTGCCTTGGCAAGGCCGCTTTTCGGCCTATGCGGTGAAAGACGGTATGCGGGTGCCGATGCAAGGCGAGGTCGCCTGGGTGTTTGAACAGGGTGAGAAAACCTACTGGCGTGGCACGACCACCAGCCTGCAGTACGAGTTTGCCAAGTGACCGCTGCGTTGCGGTTCTTCAGGGCTGTTGGGCCAGGCTCGATTGCTGCAGAATCCACCCATGTTGACTGACCGCGCCCTGCACCTCGCCCAAACCCTGGTTCGCATGAACACGGTGAGTGAAAACTCAAACCTGGAACTGATCCATTTCATCCGCGACGAGTTGCAGCGGCTGGGTGTCACAAGCCGCCTGAGCTGGAACGCCGACAAATCCAAGGCCAACCTGTTTGCCACGCTGGGCGAGGGCAAACCGGCTGGCATCGTTCTTTCTGGCCATACCGACACGGTGCCGTGGACGGGGCAGGCCTGGAGTGTGGACCCGCTTAGTGCCGTGGTGAAAGACCACCCGCAGGCGGGCGTTGGCCCCTGCCTCTATGGCCGGGGCAGCGCCGACATGAAAAGTTTCATTGCCATCGCGCTGTCGCAGGCGGAAGGGTTTTTGAACAGCCC
>JANNMM010000143.1:0-10351 GCA_031397915.1 Rhodoferax sp.
GAAGGGGAATTCATGGGCAACTGGCAAATGGATCTGATCCAGACCGGTTCCGACCCATTGCGCCTGTTGCCGGATCTGGTCCAGGCCGCCGGGCTGGGGAGCGCGCCCGGTCTGCAACTGATCTAGTTGCGTCGCAAGCACCTGTATTCAGCACTGGCTGGCTGAGAGAAGCCAGTTAAAACTCCCGCGCGCCGCGTCAGACCGCGGATTCGTCCTCTTCACCAGTACGGATGCGCACCACCCGTTCAACCGAGGTGACAAAAATCTTGCCGTCGCCAATCTTGCCGGTGCGCGCAGTCTTCACGATGGCCTCGACACAGCGCTCGACCTCATCCGTTTTGACCACCACTTCGACCTTGACCTTGGGCAGAAAATCGACCACGTACTCAGCACCGCGGTACAACTCGGTATGGCCTTTCTGGCGCCCAAAACCCTTGACCTCGGTAACCGTCAGGCCGGTAACGCCACAGGCCGCAAGCGCCTCGCGGACTTCTTCCAATTTGAACGGTTTGACGATGGCGGTGATCTGTTTCATGTCGTGTGTCTTTCCAATGACCTGGTGAGCAATCGGGCGGATTGGCGCCCGCGCCTTGTCCCGGAAATTCGACCCTCCGGAACGCGAAGGATAGCGCCTATCCAGTTTGCGCGTCGCGAGGCTACTGGCGGAATTTGCTGGTTATCGGATAACGCCAGTCTTTGCCGAAGCTGCGGTGCGTAACCCGGATGCCGATGGGCGCCTGGCGGCGCTTGTACTCATTGATCTTGATCAGTTTGGTGACCCGTTCCACGTCAGCGCGGCTGATACCGCCGGCCACGATGGATTCGATACTTTCATCGTTCTCCATGTAGCGCTCGATGATCGCGTCCAGCACCTCGTACGGCGGTAAGCTGTCCTGGTCTTTCTGATCGGGCCGCAATTCGGCGCTCGGCGGGCGCGTGATGATGCGCTCGGGGATTGGCTCTTTGCCGCTGCCATAAGGATCGTGTCTGTTGCGCCAGCGCGCCAGCCCAAACACGGTGGTTTTCACCAGGTCCTTGATGACGGCAAAACCACCCGCCATGTCGCCATACAGCGTGCAATACCCCGTGGCCATTTCACTCTTGTTGCCGGTGGTCAGCACAATGCTGCCAAACTTGTTGGAGAGCGCCATCAACAAGGTGCCACGGATGCGCGCCTGGATGTTCTCTTCGGTGGCGTCTTCTGCCAGCCCCTTGAACTCGCCCGCCAGCGAGGCCTTGAAGGCTTCGAACTCGGGCACGATGGATATTTCGTCGTACCGCACACCCAGGCGCTGGGCCATTTCGCGGGCGTCCACCCAACTGATGCTCGCGGTGTAGGGCGACGGCATCATCACCGCGCGCACGCGGTCTTTGCCCAAGGCGTCCACCGCGATGGCCAAAACCAGCGCCGAGTCGATGCCGCCCGAAAGGCCCAGCAACACGCTGGGGAAGCCGTTTTTGCCGATGTAGTCGCGCACACCCAGCACCAGCGCGTCCCACAGGTCGGCCTCGGGGCTTCGGTGCGGCTCGATGGGGCCTTCGAGTATCACCCCAAATCCAGTCCGTGCCGTGCCGATGGTTTGCAGCTGCTCCTTGAAGGCGCCCGCCCGGGCGGCGCTGCGGGCGTCAGCATTCAGCGCGAATGAGCCGCCTTCAAACACCACCTCGTCCTGCCCGCCTACCAGGTGCGCGTAGATGAGCGGCAGGCCACACGCCAGCACACGTTCCTGCATCATCTGTTCGCGCTCGGCGCCCTTGCCCACGTGAAACGGCGAGGCGTTGATGACACACAACAGCTCGGCGCCGGCAGCCTTGGTCAAACGCGCTGGCTCCTCGAACCAGGCGTCTTCACAGATCAGCAGGCCGATTTTGGTTTTGTCGTCACCCTCACCCGCCTCAAACACACAAACGCCTTTGCCAGGCTGGAAATAACGCCGCTCGTCAAACACCTGGTAGTTGGGCAACTCGCGTTTGGCGTAGGTGGCGACCACTTGGCCTTCGCGCAACACACTGGCGGCGTTGTACCGTGCAGGCACCGCCACGGATCGGGTGCGCACGGCGCCGTCCAGCGGCCCTGCTCCGGGGTGGCCAACCACCACCACCATGTTTTTTAACCCGGCCAGCGCATGGGCCACCGATTTCACGGCATCATCACAGGCAGCGATGAAGACCGGGCGCAGGAACAGGTCTTCGGCGGCGTACCCGCAAATCGACAGCTCAGGCGTCAGCAGCAGGCGGGCGCCGTCCGCGTAGGCGGCTTTGGCGGCAGTGATGATTTTTTCTGCATTGCCGGCAAGGTCTCCGACGCAAAAGTTCAGCTGGGCAACACAGATTTTGAGAGTCATGAAAGTAGCTAACACGTGGGTAACGCAGGTGGATTCTGATTATGTCATTCGGGTTTTGAATTCGCCGATGGAGGTGGACGCACAGGCGTGGAACAGCCTGCTGCAACACCAGGCCGATGCCAACCCCTTCATGCGCCACGCGTACCTGGCCGCCCTGCACAGCACGGGCGCGGCCATACCTTCCACAGGCTGGACGCCGCGTTTCATCACCCTGTGGCAAGGCGACACGCTCAAAGCCGCCTGCCCGCTATACATCAAGGCGCACTCCTACGGCGAGTACGTGTTTGACTGGGCCTGGGCCAACGCCTACCAGCAACACGGGCTGGACTACTACCCCAAGGCCGTGATCGCCGTGCCGTTCACGCCGGTGCCGGGCGCGCGGCTGCTCGCATGCACGCAGGCTGACCGCGAGGCCTTGATCAAGGCTGTAGTGCAGTGGTGCGACGCGAAAAAACTCTCGTCGCTGCATGTGTTGTTTGGCAACGCGGATGACCTGGCGGCCTGTAAGACGTCGAAACTGATGCAACGCCACACAGTTCAGTTCCACTGGACAAATGTTGCGCCCACGCTCCCCGGCTACGCAGACTTCGACGCCTTCCTCGCCACGTTGAGCCAGGAAAAACGCAAAAAAATCCGCCAGGAGCGGCGCAAGGTGGCGCAGGCTGGCGTCACTTTCCGCTGGTCGCGCGGAGCTGACATTTCAGACACCGACTGGGATTTTTTCTACCGATGTTACGAGCGCACTTACCTGGAACACGGCAATGCGCCGTATCTGAGCCGCGCCTTCTTTCAGAAGATGCAAAGTGACATGCCGCAAAACTGGCTGCTCTTCGTGGCGATGCAGGGTGGCCACCCGATTGCTACAAGTTTAATAGCAATAAGCGGCCATTCTCCGGGACTTGATGCCTCAAAAAGCTTAAAAAACCTGGAAAACGGTGAAATTGACGTCGATCAACCCCAAATTGGGTATGGTCGCTACTGGGGCGCGCTCAAACGGGTGGACTGCCTGCATTTCGAGGCCTGTTATTACCAGCCGCTGCAGTGGTGCATCGACCACGGCTTTGCGCGTTTCGAAGGTGGCGCGCAGGGTGAACACAAGATGGCGCGCGCGCTGATGCCGGTCAAAACGCACAGCGCGCATTGGCTGGCGCACCCGGCCTTTGCCGACGCTGTTGACAAGTTCCTGCAGCGTGAGGGCTCCGGCATTGACAGTTACCTCGACGAACTGGCTGACCGAAGCCCCTTCAGGAACGCAGCCTCCTTCGGTTCGGGCGCTCCAGCACCCCAATTGGTCAAATGAACCGAAAAACCCGGCTTTTTCAGGCCAGAGACAAGGATTTCCCGCGTTAAACTGCCTCAACAATAGTAAAGGCGGGTGGGGGAGAATGACATTGCGCTGGCTGATTTTGATGGCAGGGTTCTGGCTCACCGCGCCCGCGTGGGCGCTCTCGGTGGTCTTCATCAACCCCGGAAAAACCGACGAGGCCTATTGGGTGGCAGCGGCCCAGGCGATGCAGGTCTCGGCGCAAAGTCTGGGGCTGGAGCTGGAGGTCCTTTATGCCGAACGCAACCACCTGCGCGCCATGGACCTGGCCCGCTCGCTGGTGGCACGCCCCAAGGAAAAACGTCCGCAGTACGCGGTTTTCTCCAACGACTACGCCACGGGCGCAGAATTGTTGCGCATACTGGACGGCTCGGGCATCAAGAGTTTCATGGCCTTCAGCCGTCTGGCACTTGAAGAAGAATCCCAAAGCGGCACGCCCCGCCAAAAGTTCAAGGACTGGATTGGCTCACTCGAGCCCATTGCCGAAGACGCCGGTTACCTCACCGCCCGGGCGCTGATCCAGAAGGCCCGAGCCACCCAGCCGCCAGGGCCCGACGGCAAACACCATTTGCTGGCGCTTGGCGGGGACCGCTCCACCACCAGTTCAATCAAACGCAATGCCGGCCTGCTGCGCGCCCTGGCCGAAGCGCCCGACGTGGTGCTGGACCAGATGATCTACGCCAGCTGGAGCCGCGAGAAAGCGGCCGAGCAGAGTGAGTGGCTGTTCGAACGTTTTCCCAACGCGCGCCTGGTCTGGGCCGGCAATGACCTGATGGCGTTTGGTGCCATGCAGGCGCTGGAGAAACGTGGCGGCCAGCCGGGCAAAACGGTCCTGTTCAGCGGTGTGAACACCTCGCCCGAAGCGATGGAGGCGGTCAAGTCAGGGCGGCTCAGTGCGTTGGCCGGTGGCCACTTCATCGTCGGAGCCTGGTCGCTGGTGATGATCCACGATTTCCACCATGGCCGCGATTTCGCTGACGAAGGCCTGCAGCTCGAACGCAGCATGTTTGTGCTGTTTGACCCGGCGCTGGCCAGTACCTTTCAAAGCCGCTTTGGCGAAAAATACTCCAGCATCGACTTTCGCGCCCACAGCAAGGTCAAGAACCCCAAAGTCGCGAAGTACGAGTTTGGCTTCTCCGGGCTTTTGCGCTGAGCCGACCGGGTCAGGACCATGCCGCCATTGCCACCGCCCGATTCACCCCCGGCCTCCGTGTTTCCGGATTCACCCCCGCTTGCCCTGCCGGCAACGCCGTTTCGGCCCATCGCCAGCCACCTGATCCAGGGCACGGTGATCCTGGCCATGGTCTGCATGGTCGGTGTGTTCATCGTGCAGTCGTTGCTGATGGTGCAGCAGCACAGCAAACAATACCAGCAGGTGGTCGACGAAATTGCCCACAACAGTGTGCCGCTCCTGGCGATCAGCCTGTGGGACATTGAGCTCAAGACCGTGCAAAGCCAGGTCGAACTGATCGCCCAGCGGCCGCAAGTCGGTTATGTTCAGGTCAGCACCAGCGTCGGGCGCAAGTTTGTCGCCGGCAACCCGGCGCTCAAGGATGGCCCGGTGAGCCTGCGAATCAAAATTCCGGCGCCTGAAGGTGCTGGCGTGGGCAGCGGCATGGTGGGAGAACTGTCACTGGTGGGCAACCAACAGTACCTGATTGGCGATGTGCTTCAAAACGCCCTGTCGGTGTTGCTGGGTTACGGCATTTTCACGGCCTTGATCTGCGGGCTCATCACCTACATGCTGCGCCGCGAATTGCAGATTCCGCTCCAGCACATGGCGCAGTTCGCCACCGAGCTGACGCCCAAAACCTTGACCCAGCCGCTCGAGCTGGACCGCCCAAGGCGCGCCAACGTTGACGAGATCGACCAGGTGGCCGACGGCTTCTCCAAGCTGCAGCACGGTCTTCGCGAGCACATCACCCGCCTTGACCACATGGTGGAGGAGCGCACCGTGCAGCTCAAGGCCCTGGCCGAGACCAACCGGGTGTTGTCGATCACCGACGAGTTGACCGGCTGCCTGAACCGGCGCACCCTGGATGGCCGCCTGCGCGAGGAGATCGGCCGCAGCCAGCGTTACCTGCGCAAGCTGTCGGTGATCTGCCTGGATCTGGATTACTTCAAACACATCAACGACAGTTATGGCCACGCGGCCGGTGACGAGGTGCTGCGTTCGGTCGGCCAGCTGTTGCGCAACTCGACCCGGCTGAACCTGGACTGGATCGTGCGCATGGGCGGTGAGGAGTTCCTGATCGTCCTGCCCGAAACCGAGCTGGAACCGGCCCAGGCGCATGCCGAACGCTTGCGCAGAAGGATTGAAGACCAGCCGGTGCTGCATGAGGGGCAGGAAATCAAGATCACGGCCAGCCTGGGTGTGGCCCAGTGGAAGGCGCCGGAAAGCGGGCATTCGCTCATCATGCGCGCCGACTCGCACCAGTACGAGGCCAAGGAGGCCGGGCGTAACCGCGTCTTCCCGCCGCTGCCGCCCGGGTTCGAGTTGCCGACAAAACCAGGCGAGCTCACCCCGATTTTCTAGGGCAAACCCGGAGCTCCGAGGTCGCCCAAGCGACGCAAAAACCGGGTGTTGCCCCTAATCGGCGGGCCATCGGTGCCGTTTGTGTACGCAGTGGCAGGGTCGCGCGTTAAATGCTGCTACTGTTGCAAACACTGCAAATTTGTTGATTTACACATGACCCTAGCCACCATGGCGTCAAACCGTTCAGCCCCCAAACCGGAGACGCCAAAACCGTACACGCCGGCCAAAGAGCTGGCACCACCCAGCGCGTTGCTGCTGGCGCTGGAGTTTCGTGCGCTATGGGAATTGGGTGCCCTGTTGCCGGCCTGGCCGGCACTTCGCCGCGCCCCCCGTGGAGATGGCCACAGTGTGATCGTGTTCCCGGGCCTCTCCGCCAGCGACGGCTCAACGTTTCCGCTGCGCCGCTACCTGGAGACGATGAATTACCAAACCACCGGCTGGAAACAGGGCTTCAACTTTGGCGCGCGCGCCGGGGTGTTGGAGTCCTGCACTCGTCAGGTGCAAGAGGCGGTGCAGACCAGCGGCAAAAAAGTCAGCCTGATCGGCTGGAGCCTGGGCGGCGTTTACGCGCGCGAGCTGGCCAAAATGATGCCCGACGAGGTGCGCAGCGTGATCACCCTGGGCACACCATTCGCCGGCAGCGCCCGAAGCACCAACGCATGGCGTATTTACGAGCTCACCAGCGGCCGTCGCGTACACGCGGACCATGGCAAATACGACTTGCCCGGTGCCCCACCCGTTCCAACCACCTCGCTGTATTCACGCACCGACGGTGTCGTCGCCTGGCGCGGCAGTCTGCAGGCACCCTGCCAGGTGAATCCTCTCACAGAAAACGTGGAAGTGGTGGCCAGCCACATCGGCATTGGCGTGAACCCGGCCGCCTGGTGGGTGGTGGCCGACCGGCTGGCACAGGCCGAGGGCGCGTGGCAGCCGTTTGAACGCAAGCGCGGCTTGCATGGCCTGATTTTTCCGAACCCGGCGCGCTGACTCAGGCCTTCGCCGCCTGAGCTCTGGCGTAGCTGGCGATGCCGTCAGTGATCTCCTTGTGGGCGGCCTCGGGGCCTTCCCAGCCCAGCACCTTGACCCATTTGCCCTCTTCGAGGTCTTTGTAGTGTTCAAAGAAGTGTGAGATGGTCTTGAGGCGCAGGGGGTTCATGTCTTCAGGCCTTTGCCACTGGGTGTAGAGCGAGCACTTCTTGTCCACCGGCACGGCCAGCAATTTGCCGTCTTCACCGGCTTCGTCTTCCATTTTCAGGATACCGATGGCACGGCAGGTCACTACGACGCCAGGTATCAGCGGCACCGGCGTGATCACCAGCACATCCACCGGATCACCATCGCCTGAGAGCGTTTTGGGCACGTAGCCGTAATTGGTGGGGTAATGCATGGAGGTGCTCATGAAGCGGTCCACAAAGATGGCACCGCTTTCCTTGTCCACCTCGTATTTCACCGGGTCGGCGTTCATCGGGATTTCGATGATCACATTGAATTCATGGGGGGCGTTTTTGCCAGGATGGACTTTGTCAAGGGACATGTTTTTTTCTCGCTGATGAACAGGACTCGGGTGACCTAGGACTAACCCTTATTTTAGGGGCCAGAAACTTTGACCCGTCCGGCAATGTCATATTTTCAAGGTACAGTCCGCGCGTTGGCCAATCGCCCCTGACGGTCTCGCACCGGCAAATCCCTCCCGGACGGGCGCGAGGAAGCAACGCAACGAGGGATAACCACCGGTTTGCGTTGTCCCTTCCTACGCGTAACACCCATTGAGGAGATTCACATGATTGGCAACTCGGCGCTCATACTGGCGCTTGTCTGCGGGTTCATTGCCGTTGTTTACGGTTTTTGGGCACGCAGCTGGATCCTTTCCCAAGACGCTGGCAACGCGCGCATGCAGGAGATTGCAGCCGCCATCCAGACCGGCGCTGCGGCTTACCTGGCGCGCCAGTACAAAACCATTGCCTTCGTGGGTGTGGTGTTGGCCATCCTGATCGGCCTCTTTCTGGACGGCATGTCCGCGGTCGGTTTTGTCGTCGGCGCGGTGCTTTCCGGCGCCTGCGGCTTCATCGGCATGAACATCTCCGTGCGCGCCAACGTGCGCACCGCACAGGCCGCCACCAAAGGCATTGGCCCAGCGCTGGACGTCGCCTTCCGCGGCGGCGCGATCACCGGCATGTTGGTCGTTGGCCTGGGCTTGCTCGGCGTAACGGCGTTTTACTGGTTCCTGGTGGGCAACGGCAACCTGAACGCCAGCAGCAACCTGGCCAAACTCTTGAATCCGCTGATCGGTTTTGCCTTCGGCTCCTCGCTGATCTCCATCTTCGCCCGCCTGGGCGGCGGCATTTTCACCAAGGGCGCAGACGTCGGTGCGGATTTGGTCGGCAAAGTCGAAGCCGGCATTCCGGAAGACGACCCACGCAACCCGGCCGTGATTGCCGACAACGTCGGTGACAACGTCGGCGACTGCGCCGGCATGGCCGCTGACCTGTTTGAAACCTACGCAGTAACGTTGATCGCCACCATGGTGCTGGGCGCTTTGTTGCTCACCAGCTCCGGCACCGCCGGCGTGGTGTATCCGCTGGCGCTGGGCGCGGTGTCGATCATCGCGTCGATCATCGGCTGTTTCTTCGTCAAGGCTTCACCGGGCATGACCAACGTGATGCCCGCGCTGTACAAGGGCCTGGCTGTGGCCGGGGGCTTGTCGCTCATCGCCTTCTATTTCGTCACCACCTGGCTGATGCCGGACAACGCCATCAAAGCCGCAGGAACACAGATGGCGCTCTTTGGCGCTTGCGCGGTTGGCTTGGTGCTCACCGGCGCGCTGGTGTGGATCACCGAGTACTACACCGGCACGCAATACGCACCTGTGAAACACATCGCTCAAGCCTCCACCACTGGCCACGGCACCAACATCATTGCCGGGTTGGGCGTCTCCATGCGTTCCACCGCCTGGCCGGTGATTTTTGTCTGTATTGCCATCTGGACGGCTTACAGCCTGGCCGGCTTGTACGGCATTGCCATAGCAGCAACCTCCATGCTCTCCATGGCCGGTATCGTCGTCGCGCTTGACGCCTACGGCCCGATCACCGACAACGCCGGCGGCATTGCCGAAATGGCCGAGCTGCCCGCCAGTGTGCGTGACATCACCGACCCGCTGGATGCCGTGGGCAACACCACGAAGGCCGTGACCAAGGGTTACGCAATTGGTTCCGCCGGCCTGGCCGCGCTGGTGCTTTTTGCCGACTACACCCACAAACTCGAAGCCTACGGCAAAGCCATCACGTTCGATTTGTCGAATCCGATGGTCATCATCGGCCTCTTCATTGGCGGCCTGATTCCTTACCTCTTTGGCGCGATGGCGATGGAGGCCGTGGGCCGCGCTGCTGGCTCCGTGGTGGTGGAAGTGCGCCGCCAGTTCGCCGACGGCGCCATCATGGCCGGCAAACGCAAGCCTGATTACAGCGCTGCGGTCGACATGCTCACCACCGCCGCCATCAAAGAGATGATGATCCCCTCGCTGCTGCCGGTCGTCGTGCCAATTCTGGTCGGCCTGGTCCTCGGGCCAGCGGCTTTGGGCGGCTTGTTGATGGGCACTATCGTTACCGGCCTGTTTGTCGCCATCTCGATGTGCACCGGTGGCGGCGCCTGGGACAACGCTAAAAAATACATTGAAGACGGCAACCATGGCGGCAAGGGTTCGGAAACCCACAAAGCTGCCGTGACCGGCGACACCGTGGGCGACCCGTACAAGGACACGGCCGGCCCTGCCGTAAACCCGCTGATCAAGATCATCAACATCGTGGCGCTGTTGATCGTGCCTTTGATGATGCAGATCCACGGTGGCACTGGCAGCAAAGCGGCAGCCGCTGGCGGCGAAGCCGTGGTCGCTGCACCAGGCTCGGCACCCGGATATGACACCGGCGCGGTCGTTGCGCCTGCGGCCGCTCCTGCAGCCAAAGTCGATACCGCTGCCAAGTCAGACGCCGCCATGCTGGCCGCCGCGCAGTCCGCCTCAGACGCAGCCTCGGTAAAAACCGAAGGCGGCGTGGTCAAGTTCTACTTCGCGTCGGGCAAAGCAGACCTCGCTGCTGGGGGCAAGGAAGCCCTGGTCGAAGTGGTCAAAGGGGTTCTGGCCGGCAAAAAAGC
>JANNMM010000193.1:0-8095 GCA_031397915.1 Rhodoferax sp.
ACACCGTGCCGCACAACCTGGAAAACCTGCTCAGACGCCACCCCTTGCAGTGCCCGGTCGCCTTCATCGGTGGCACCCATTCACGCGAGATGAAGCAGGTGGGCATGGCGCTCACCGAAAAAATCGCCCAGGGCCGCATCATCACGATGACCGAGGGCGGCCACCTGTTTCCGATGGAGCACCCGCTCGAAGCCGCGCGGCTGGTTGCAAGCCAATTGCTCGCGTTGCAGGAACTGGCCGCGCTATAGCCCCGGTCACGGCACCCACTTCACCCAGCCACTCCAGGCGGTGGCCAGCACCACGATGCCAAAGGCGATGCGGTAATACGCAAAACCGACAAAACTGTGCGTTGAGATGAACTTCAGCAGCCAGCGGATGCACCACCACGCGCTGAGGAACGACACCACCAGGCCCACGGCGAACATCGGCACGTCGGCCATCGACAACAGGGCGCGCTCCTTGTACAGGCTGTAGGCGCCCGCGCCGATGAGTGTGGGGATCGCCAGGTAAAACGAAAAATCCGTGGCAGCTTTGCGCGAGAGGCCGAGGAACATGCCGCCGATGATGGTGGCACCGCTCCTGCTGGTGCCAGGGATCATCGCCAGGCACTGGATGAGGCCGACCTTGAGCGCGTCCATCGCCGTCATTTGCTCCACGGCCTGAATGCGCGGGCCCGGCAAGGCGTCGCCCGCCATGAAGGCCATGGTCGAGTTCGCCTGCGCCAACTGCTCGCGCCGGTACCGCGCCTCGGCCCACAAAATGATGAAGCCGCCAATGATGAAGGTGCTGGCCACCACCACCGGCGTGAACAGGTTCGCCTTGATCGCCTTGCCGAAGAGCAGGCCCAGCAGCACTGCCGGGATGAAGGCGATCAGCACGTTCAAGGCAAATTGCTGCGCCTGCCGGTCAGTGGGCAGCGCGACGAGTGTCGCGCGGATTTTTTGCCAATACACCAGGATCACCGCGAAGATGGCGCCGGTCTGGATGGCAATGTCAAACACCTTGCCCTTCTCGTCGTCAAAGCCGAGCAAGGCGCCAGCCAATATCAAATGGCCGGTCGACGAAATCGGCAGGAACTCGGTCAAGCCCTCCACCACACCCATCACGGCAGCCTTGGCCAGCAAAACAATGTCCACGTGAAATCCTTTGTACTTTTTTTGAATTATCGGGCAGTGGCGTGGCTGCCCAGGCGCCACATTTCGCGCCGGCACCCCGCATTTCACGCCGCCTCGCGCGCATTTCGTCGCAAAGCGCTGGTTTTGCCACGCACCGGCTGGCAAAGTTCGCTCCATCGATGAAAGCAAGGAGCGCAACATGGCAAACCCCCTCACCCCCATCGTCGCCATCCACATGACGGCGGCAATTCTGGCGATTGCGACCGGCCCGATGGCCATCTGGGCGCGCAAGGGCGCTACGCTGCGCCCGCGCCTGCACCGCGCCTTTGGTTACGGCTGGGTCACGCTGATGCTGGTGGCAGCCACCTCGGCGATCTTCATCCGCAGCGAGTTGCCCAGCCATTGGTACGGCTTCAGCCTGATCCACCTGCTGGTCATCGTGACCTACGCCATGTTGTTCATTGCCTTTCGTTTCCTCATCAAAGGCAACATCAGGGGCCATCGCCTGACGATGGTGAACCTCTACATCGGGGCTTGCCTGGTGGCTGGCGTTTTCACGCTGGCACCGAACCGTTACCTCGGCGACCTGATTTTCAAACAGTGACTCGGCCTGGTTTGACCTCGCTTTCCATTTCCCCAATCACCCATTTTTGAAGGAGAACTCCATGCTCATCCAGATCCTCACACAGCAACCCCACATGCTTGGCGCCATCGTCAAAAACACACCCGTTTGGGTCTGGGGCCTGTTGGCCGCCCTGCTGGCGCTGGGTCTGAGCCAGTTGATCGATCGAAAAATCAGCGTGCAACGGGTCGCCATCGTGCCGCTCGGTATGCTGGGTTTTGCCCTGTACGGCATGGTTTCGGCCTTTGGCAACAGTGGCCAAATGGCGCCGGTTGCGCTGGCCTGGCTGGCGTCGGCCAGCGTCACGACCGGGATCCTGCTTTGGTTGCCCACCCCCGGCGGCACCCGATTTGACGCCGCTACGGCGCGTTTTGTGGTGCCCGGCAGCATGGTGCCCTTGCTGATCATTTTGGGCATTTTCATGACCAAATACGGCGTTGGTGTCGAAATGGCGATGAACCCCGCCGCGTCGCGCGACGCCGGGTTTGTCTTGCCGGTGGCCTCTTTGTATGGCGTATTCAACGGCATCTTCATGGCGCGTGCATTGCGCCTGCTGCGATTGCGCTGGCACCAACCTGTTGCCACGGGCGGCGCTGCCACAACGCAAGGAGCCTGAGCCATGAACACCCCTCTTTTTTCGAAATTGGCCTGGGCAAGCACACTCGTGGGTGGGTTGGCGGCTGCGGTGCTGGCCTGGGCCGTGATCGGCGGCGGGCCAAAACCTGTTGCCGGGATGGCCAGCATCAACAACCCGTTCAAGTCGGTCAATTACCGGGAGATGCCTGCGCTACAGCGGTTTATCGCCCGCGACGGCACGCCACTGGCCTACCGGCATTACGCTGCGGCCACAACGTCAGACGCTTCGCCGGCGCGGCGCGTGGTTGTGATCCACGGCTCGTCCGCCAGCAGCCGCTCCGTACACCCGATGGCCCAGGCCTTTCAGGCGGCCGGGTTCACCGTTGACGCGCTGGACATCCGCGGACACGGCGACTCAGGCACACGTGGCCACATCGCCTACATCGGGCAGCTGGAGGACGATCTGGCCGACTTCTCGCGCGCCGCACCGCACAATGGGCCGAGCACGCTGGTTGGGTTTTCCGCTGGAGCCGGATTTGCGCTGCGTTTTTCTGCTTCGCCAAAGGCCGCTCTGTTTGACCGCTACGTGCTGCTCGCGCCATTTTTGATCAATGCGCCTTCCAACCGGCCTGACTCTGACATGAAGGGCGGCCGCTGGGCCTCGGTGGGGCTGCCGCGCATCGTCGCCTTGACCGTCTTGAACCGCTTGGGCATTGAGCATTGGAATGACCTGCTGGTGACGCAATTTGCGTTGAATGACGAGGCCAGGAAGATGCTGACACCGGCCTATTCCTACGCCCTTGCCACCAACTTCGGCGCCCACCTTGACTACGCAGACGACATCGCGCGTTCACCCAAAGGCCTGCAAGTGCTGGCGGGCAGCGACGACGAACTGATGTTGTCCGACCAGTACGCCCGTGTTTTTGCATCGGCCGGCAACGCAGCGCCGGTGACGCTGGTGCCCGGCGCCAACCACATTGGCCTGACCCTCAACCCGCCCGCCCTGGCGGCCCTTGTTGCAGCGGTCAAACGCTGATGCCAACACCTAGAATCAAACCACAAAGACCACGCCAATGACACCCGCCTCTCCCATGACCGCCGAAGAAATCGACCGCATCGCCCGCAAACGCGCCGGTGCCAAGCTCGGCTGGTACACCCATGCCTGCGTCTATGTATTGGTCAACCTGTTCCTGTTTGTGATCTCGGGCGACGGGTGGGGCTCTGGCCGACGGCCCTGGTCGCTGTACCCGGCACTTGGCTGGGGCCTGGGCCTGCTGTTGCACGGAGTGGCGGTGTTTGTGCTGGGTGCGGGCAGTGGCCTGCGCGAACGCATGGTGCAGCGCGAACGGGACAAGTTGCAGCGCGGCCAGGACCCTCGGTAAACCCCGGTAAACCTCGGTGAGCCCCGGATGAAAATCGACTGGCTGGAGAAGCTGCGGATTTACCTGCAGACCGTGGCGTTTTGCCTTGCAGTGGCGGCGATCCAGTACGCCTTCCAGCCGCAAAAACCTTATGAATTGCCCCTGGTTTATTCGCTGTGTATTGGCACCAGCATGTGGGCTTTGATGGATTTTGGCCGCCACCTGTTTCCCTCGTCTGCCGCCACCGGCTGGCCACAGGGCATCGGTGGAACACTTTTGCCCATTGGCAGCATTGTTGGCGCGTATTTTCTGGGCACGCTGGCCGCAGACAGCTGGTTTGGCTGGTCGTCGTGGGATGCCGATGCCAGCGCGCGCTCACAGTTGCCGGTGTCGATTCTGGTGACGGTTGTGGCCGGCATTGTGGCCACCGGTTACTTCTATGGCAGGACCCGCGCTGCCTGGCTTGAAACGAAGATGTCCGAGGCGCGCCACCAGGCAGCGGAGTCCCGGCTCAAGCTGCTCGAAGCCCAGATCGAGCCGCACATGTTGTTCAACACACTGGCAAACTTGCGTGCGCTGATCCCGGCAGACCCCGAACGCGCGCAGGTGATGCTCGACCACCTCATCAGCTACTTGCGCGCCACCTTGAGCGCTTCGCGCGTGAACGCAGGCGGCCACACCCTGCAAACCGAGTTTGACCGCCTGCGCGACTACCTGGCGCTAATGGCCATCCGCATGGGTCCGCGCCTGCGTTACACACTTGAATTGCCGCAGGAACTGGCAGGCCAGACGGTGCCACCCCTGCTGTTGCAGCCGATTGTGGAGAACGCCATCAAACACGGGCTGGAGCCCAAAGTGCAAGGTGGCACGATCACGGTGACGGCGTCGCTCTCCGGTGGCCAGTTGTCGCTTGACGTGACCGACACCGGCGAGGGCCTGCACCCGCAAACTGACAACGAGGCTTCAGCAAGGTTTGGCCTGGCGCAGGTGCGCGAGCGGCTGCATACCCTGCACGGTGAACGCGCCGCGTTGCGCTTGCAAGCCAATCCCGGCGGCGGCACGCAAGTGCGCATTTCCTACCCGGCATGAACGCACCCGCGCTCACCGCCCTGATCGCTGAAGACGAGCCGCTGCTGGCGGCCGCCCTGCAGGCCGAGCTGGCCAAAGCCTGGCCCGCGTTGAAAGTGGTCGCCATCGTGGGTGACGGGCATTCGGCGGTGAGCAAGACACTTGAACTGCTACCCGACGTGCTCTTTTTTGACATCCAGATGCCCGGGCAAAGTGGCCTGGAGGCGGCCATGGACCTGGCCGACCAATGGCCGCTCGCCAGCCCCGGCCCGGTCATCCACGGCGTGAAAGCGCCCAAACGTTTCCCGTCTCTGGTGTTTGTGACGGCCTACGACCAGTACGCGGTCCAGGCCTTTGAGGCGCAGGCGGTTGATTACATTTTGAAACCAATTAATCAATTTAGACTAAAAAAGACTGTCGATAAATTGATATCAAGTCAAGAATTAATTGACTTTAATGCTATTAATTTTGATGAAATATTGATTAAATTATCACCTTTATTAGTTTCAAAATCACAACTGCAAGAACATTATCTCTCCGTGATCCAGGCCAGTGTCGGCAGCAGCATCCATATGGTGAAGGTGGCCGAGGTGCAATGTTTCGAAGCCGCCGACAAATACGTGCGGGTGCTGGTTTTTGCGCCGGGCGCCAAAGACGCGGCGGCGCGCGAGTACCTCATCCGCACGCCGCTCAAGGAGCTTTTGCCGCAGCTCGACCCCGCTGTTTTCTGGCAGGTGCACCGGGGCACCGTGGTGCGCGCCGAGAGCATTGAGCGGGTGAACAAAGACGAGGCGGGCAAGCTGTGGTTGCAGGTGCGCGGCATCGCAGACAAAGTTGCGGTCAGCCGCCTCTGGGCGCACCTGTTCAAGGCCATGTAACGCACCATTGGCGCACCTGCGCCAGCGCGAACTCGCAGTGGTTGGCGTCCGATTGGGGCAGCAGCCCCACCCGCCTGTCGGGCCATTAATTCATATTGCTTGATTTTCTGCAAGGGCGCAGAAGACCGCATTTTTGTTGATTTTTTAACGCCTGCGGCAACTTCAATTTGTAATTATTCACACACATTTTGCCAAGAGATGTAGGATGATGTTGCAAAACGTAGCATTCTGGAAGCAGTTCAGCAGCAGGTCAACGGCAGGTTAAGCGACAAGGTTTACTTCGAGAACTCAGGGCCGGTCAGTCGATCGCCCGAATTCCCGGGGCGGCATTCTGGAGGATTCGGCGATGCGTCACACAAAATCAAGGCCCCCTGTGGCCCGCCAGGCTACGGTACTGGCGATTGCCATTCAGCTCGCCTTTGGCCCGGGCATCAACGCGCTGGCGCAATCAAGACCTGCATTGCCTCAGGGCGCAACGGTTGCCAACGGCCAGGTCAGCATCAGCAACCCCACCGCCAGCAGCCTGCAGATCAACGCCAGCAGCGGCGCCATCGTGAATTGGCGTACGTTCTCCATTGGCGCGGGCGGCCAGGTTCAGATCGGGCTGCCGTCTGCCAGCAGTGCCATGCTCAACCGCGTTACCGGCGCGGAAGCCTCGCAACTGCTGGGCTCGCTACAGAGCAATGGCCGGATCTTCCTCATAAACCCCAACGGCATTGTGGTGGGCGCCGGGGCGCGCATCGACACCAACAGTTTCATCGCCTCCACCTTGGACCTGTCAGATGGCGACTTCCTGGCGGGCAAGCTGCGCTTTCTGGCGGCATCGGGCGTCGGCAGCATCCGCAATGACGGCGTCATCACCGCCGGCCCGGGCGGGCGCATCGCGCTGATTGCGCCCGATGTGCAAAACACCGGCATCATCCAGGCGCCCGGTGGGCAGATCCTGTTGGCGGCCGGGCGCAAGCTGGAAATATCGAGCCTTGATTTTGAAGGCGTTACGTTTGAAATCCAGGCGCCGACCGACTCGGTGCTGAACCTTGGCAAATTGCTGGCCGACAACGGCGCCGTTTCCGCTTTCGCCGGCAGCCTGCGCAACAGCGGCGAAATCCGCGCTGCAAAAATGGTGCGCGACAGCGACGGCAGCATCCGTTTGAGTGGCAGCAACGAAGTCATCATCACCTCAGACAGCGTGATCCGCGCAGACAGCACGGCGGCCGGCCAATCAGGCGGCAGCATCACGATCCAAAGCGCCAATGGCACCACCCGGGTGGCGGGTGTTGTCTCGGCAAGCGCATCAGGCGGCAAGGGGGGCGACATCCAGTTGCTCGGTGACCGCGTTGCGGTTGACGCAGGCACCCAGGTAGACGCCTCGGGCAGCGCGGGCGGTGGGCAAATTCTGGTGGGCGGCGACTTCCAGGGCAACAATACTGCCGTGCAAAACGCCAGCCGCGTCTACGTGGGTGAAGGTGCCAGCCTGAAGGCAGACGCGACGACCCAGGGTGACGGCGGCAAAGTCATCGTCTGGGCAGACGAAAACACGCGTTACAACGGCAACCTCTCGGTTCGCGGGGGCGCGGGCGGAGGCAACGGTGGCAACGCAGAAGTCTCCGGCAAACAAAATCTGGAATTTGCGGGCGGCGCAGACCTGGGCGCGCCTGCCGGGCAAAGCGGCACGCTGCTGCTGGACCCGCTGGACATTCTGATCTCCAGCACGGGCGGCATCTTGCCTTCCGTGGTGGACCAGTTTTCTGACTTCGCGGGCAACGTCGTCACGATTTCACCGACCAAGATGGCGGCCATCAACGGCAACGTGGTGTTGCAGGCCGAGCGCGATATCTATTTCATGGACGCAGTCGCCTTGACGGCGGCGGGCGCCGGTTTAAGCGCAACCGCCGGCGGCGCGACTTTCAACGCCGTCAATGGTGGCAACATTTTTGTGAACCAGAACATCAGCACAACAGGCGGTGCCGTCAACCTGCGCGGCGTGGGTATTTCCGGCGCGGGCACGATCACCACGACGGGTGGCGCGGTGGACCTGATGACATCGGGCAGTCTGACGTACTCCAGCGCCATCGATTCCAGTGGTGGCGCGGTCACCCTCACCTCGCAGTTGGGCTCTGTCAACAACTCCCAAGTGAACGCGGGCGCAGGTCCCATTCAGGTGACTGGACGCACCGGTGTGTTCAGTGGCGTTTTCACGACCACTGGCGCAGCAACGCTCACCAGCACAGCCGGCAGTGTGAGCGGCGATCAGGTCACGGCAGACACCGTCAATTTGTCGGCGACCGGCGGCTCCATCAGCGTATCGGCCAATGCGGCAAGCCGGATCAACGCCAGCTCGTCAAATTCGTCAATTGTTTTGAGCAATATTGGTGGGCCCTTGCGGATCGGCACTGTCACGGGGCCTTCCGCCGTGCAATTTATTTCAAGCGGCGGCATCGAGCAAGCGTCGGGCGGTTTGGTCACGACGCCTTT
>JANNMM010000258.1:0-6112 GCA_031397915.1 Rhodoferax sp.
GATGTAACGGGTGATCGCAGCGGTGGGGCGAACCTCTACATTTTCCTGCGTGCCCAACCGCGTAATCAGCGCATCCGCCACTCCCAGCGTCAATGACGGATCGGGGGAGCCGTTGAAGGGCAACACGGCAATGGATTTCACCATTGGCCCCTGGCTGCGGCGCAAAAAAAACGTACTCGCAAGCATACCGGCGATCAATAGAATTCCCAGCGTCGTCCACGCCATCCGCCGATTCCGCCACTAGGTTTGTGGCACGACCACTTGAGCAACAAGGCTCACGGGGACGGGCGCAACAGGCGCAACGCTTTCCTCCGTCGCTACTGTTGACGGAGCAGTCGTTGTTGTTACTGTGAAAGGTGTTGCTGTTGTCGCCGCCGCCATCGCCAATTCGGTCGTCGCCTGCGCACCGTTCGTTAACCGTCCATTCGTTTCTACCAAGCGCACCTCGCCGACCCAGCAGTAGCCGATTTTCGGCACGGTCTCAATCAGGGACTGTGGGCTGCCGTCCTGGCTCAGCGCCTTGCGCAACAGGTACATGGTTTGGGTCAGGTTGGCTTCTTCGACAATCGTGTCGGGCCAGAGCGCTTCCGTGATTTCCTGCTTGGTCAGCACCACGCCAGGGTGTTGTACCAGTAAATGGAGCAGGGCAATCGCCTTGGGTTTGAGGGGGATCACCTCACCATCACTCCACAAGAGACCATTTTTAGCATCCAATCGAAAAGCTTCAAACTCGTATAATTTATTGTGAGAAATA
Source organism: Rhodoferax sp. (assembly GCA_031397915.1). Lineage (GTDB taxonomy): Bacteria > Pseudomonadota > Gammaproteobacteria > Burkholderiales > Burkholderiaceae_C > JANYCG01. The sequence continues at coordinate 755 of JANNMM010000258.1, forward strand.
GGCATAACACCATCACCAAAAACGTTGAGGAACAATTGAGGATTTTGTTGAGGACTTTTTGGAAGTCCTCGTGTTACCTGTTCACCCGTATCGAAGGCTACATTGAATGAAAAGCGCGAGGATCGGTTTAGGCGAACTTTCGTAAGGAAAAACCTGGTTCAGGTTTTGCAATGATTGCGATTGAAGGCCGCCTGAGTCAGGTTTGCATTGAGCGGATAGAGCGGGGAACCGCCATCTGCACAATGGAAATCTGCCTGGCATTAGAGCGGAAAATCAACCCGCGTATTTCTATATTATTTTGCTCAGCAAGGCAAGGTTTAAGATGATTCCAATTGGCGTCTGATACAAATTTAAGGGCTAGTTAAAAAACTGGCATTTACGCCTTTGGGTAAATGCGACCTCACCGGTGGGCTGCGCATAAAAATGCGCGGCGAGTACGATGAAACCACCTCACGCTTGCGACCTCATTTGGCAGGCGGTTTCTCGGTCTGAGTCGAAGCTGCGACTCAAAAAAAGCCTGATAGTCAGTTTGCGCTGCACATTGGCTGGCAAAATCCGAGAACAGGACAAATTACGGCGAAGCATCGCTGTGCGACTTCTGATTGGCATCCGTCATTGCGCGGTTGGACTGGCAGGAGTGTGTCTCCATGGTCTCTTCCTGCGCGTGACACGATGGCTGGTACACAAGTTACCTCACGTCCCCTTGGCCCCCCGCGTGTGCGGAACTGGTTCGGGTGGATACAGAACGACACAAACTTTGTATAGGAGATTCGAAATGAACACGATCAAGAACTTTTGGAATGATGAAACCGGTTTGGAACTGTCCGAATATGCTGTCGCAACAGCGCTGGTGACGGCAGCAATGGCTTTGGCTTGGAGAACTTTAGGGGACGCTGTCGTTGCTAGGATTAAAGCGCTTACGACTGAGGTTAATGCCAGTAACGGTACGCGTCCTGTATAGGACTTGCATCTGATCGCTTTACGGGCGCGGGGTAGAAGGTTTGAGGAAAAGCAAATCACTGCCTTTCTCAACCTCACTGCCCCACGCCGCTGTTTTGTTTGTTGATGGACAAGAAGACGCCCCCGACTCTGGTCTTCTTAAAACGGTTGCGTTGACTACTGCCCCGCCTTCTTGAAGGCGTTCTCACTTCTCACTCTCGTCCCCTTTGCGGCGCGAGAGCGAATGGTCAATCGCCAGAGAAGGTGTTTTCTCTTGGCAAGCTTGCGCTGACAGTCTGCCCGACTTGTCCCACTTTCTCTGCCGCCGGAGCAATCGGCCTTTCTTCTGTCTTCCAGAAAGACGTTTTTGCCATGACCAATGCACAACTTTTTTCCACTTTATTTTTGCTGCTGCCGCTGACAGGGGCTGTTATCTATTTTGATGTCAAATACCGCCGCATCCCCAACCAGTTTGTCCTCGTGGCTTTCGGCTGTGGTCTCATCAACAATCTCTTTTGGCAGGGTGGGAGTGGGTTAGGGGTCGCATTGGCGGGCTGCGCGCTGGGGCTGGGGCTGATGCTGTTGGTGTATTTCTTCGGCGCGATGGGAGCAGGCGATGTCAAATTGTTCGCCGCCATGGGCAGCATCATTGGTGTGGGATTGGTCATCAAAACATTTTTGATTGTCGTCATGTTGGGTGGCGTACTGGCGGTGATTTCGATGATTTACACCGGCACCGCGCGGGAGACGATGCATCGCGTGCTAATGATTTTTATGGGCTTTTTGCCGGGCTGGGAAAGGCCACGGTATGAGGTCACACCAGATCGTCACACGATTCCTTATGGTGTGGCGATTACCCTGGGAACACTGCTCTCACTGGTAGTTTTCCTGTATTGATCTTGATACGAGGGAGCGAATTATGGTCTTTGAAAATTAAATCCGGCAACCGTTTTTGCAGCCCCGTGAGGGGCGACCAGAGATTAGCCAGGGGTGGAGGCGAGCGCCGCAACCCCTGGAACCGCCAACAACATCACCTAGCCCCGGCAGGGGCGACAGACGGATGCCTCGTCCAGCGTCCCTTCAGGACGCGGGCTCTCTTGTCTGCGGTTCCGGTGGTTCCACCACCGGCTAATCTCCACTGCCCCTTTGGGGCAAATAGCCGGATTTAATTTTCAAAGACCATAAATCGCCACTTCGTGAAACCATTACTGGCGTGAAAGAGGTTTATTGTGCGTAATAAAGCGTTCATTTCTGTCCTGATCGGCGCGATTATTTTTGGGGTGCTGGCCGCAACCGCCGTAAGCAACTACCTGAGTAAAGTACGCGAAAGTACCGCCCCGAATGCAATGGTGGTAGCCAAATCGGATATTCCGCTCGGCGCCAAAGTGACGGCGGAACATCTGACGCTGGTAGACGTGCCAAAGGCCGCAACGCCGGATGGTACGTTTACGCAGTTGGATCAGATCATCGGTCGCATCACGACCACCAAGATTTCGGCGCGAGAACCTATGACGACCAACCGCCTGGCAGCGGCTGGGGCCACGGGCGGGCTGTCCTCCGTGATCCCGGAAGGCAGCCGTGCGATGACGGTCAACCTGGATGCAGAATCAGACCTGGCGGGCTTTTTGCTGCCCGGAACTTTGGTGGATGTCCTGGCGGTCATCAATACTGACAAGGGCGTGATTTCCAAAATCATTTTGCAGAATATTAAAGTGCTGGCGAATGGGCAAAACCTGGATCAACCCCAGAATGAGCGCGCGTCCAATGGCAAACATACGGTGATGTTGCAAGTCATGCCGGAAGAGGCTGAGAAACTGGCGCTCGCTTCCGCCGAAGGCAAACTGCGCCTGGCGATGCGCAACGCGACCGATCAAGGCAGCGAGTCAACTCAGGGCACCACCAAACAAACGATCCTGGCGGGCGCACGTCCTTTGCCAACGAACGAACCGTCACCCACTCCCAGAGCGTCTGTGCCGCCACGCAAAACAGTGCCCGCCGCGCTGCGCCCACTGAAGGACAATTTTGTCTGGGATGCAACACGAGGCGCGCCGTCGCCCGTTTCGCCTCCACCTGTTCCGCCAGCGAATCCTGCGCCGCATCCTTCCGTCGAAGTCATTGAAGGCGGGAAAAGACGTCTTGTGGTGTTTCCCGAACGTTTGCCCCGCACGCCGTAACTCTCAAACTTCCGGCGCAGGGCCGGAAAGGAAGACCTTACAATGTCATTATTTGCTGTCATTACTAAAAGCTCCTGCTGGTTGCTATTGGGGTTGGCCTGTTTCGTGCCGTCACTGGCGCAGGAAACCTCCCTTCAACTTTCGTTTGCACCGCCACCGAAAGACCCGGTTCCGATCAGCTTGCTGACGGGGCAGTCGCGCCTGTTGGTTTTCAATGAGGCGTATGGGCGACTGGCGACCCCGAATCAGGATGTGGCCGAGTCGGTTCCGGTGGAAGCGCACCAATTGTTGATTACCGGCAAAGCGCCGGGGCAAGCGACATTGGTCGTCTGGGCCAAAGATGGGTCAAGATATATTTTTATCGAGCTTGATGTGCGCGCGAACCTGACCCAACTGGATGCGCAGATGCGCACGTTGTTGCCGCGAGAAGATATTCAATTGAGTCAGGCCAATGGGTCTGTCGTGTTGTCAGGAAAAGTCAGTTCCGCTCAGGTCATTCAGCGGGCTGACACGATTGCCCAATCCTTTGGCATTAAGACCGTCAACCTGCTTTCTGCCCCCGTTGCCAATGAAGCACAGGTGCAATTGCAAGTTCGAGTGGCGGAAGTGAATCGTAACAAAATTCGTGAATTGGCGGTCAGCCCCGTGTATCAACCGCGCGTTGGTACAGGCGGCTACGCCAACACGGGATCAGGCCCCTTTACTTTGAATTCAGCCGACGGCGGCAACCTGCTGGGATCGGTCGCCAATACGCTGAATCTGTTGCTGATGAATAGCAACGTCTCGCTCTTCATTCGTGCCCTGCAATCCCAGGGCGCTTTGCGTGCTTTGGCGGAGCCGAATCTGGTCGCGATGAACGGACAAACCGCCAGCTTTTTGGCGGGTGGTGAAATCCCGATTCCAGTGGTGCAGGGAGGCGGAGGAAGCAATGGAGCCGGGGCCGTCAGTATCCAATTCAAAGAATATGGCGTGCGTCTCACTTTCAAACCTACCATCATTGATGAAGAGCATATTCGATTGGAGCTGGAACCTGAAGTTTCTACGCTGGATTACAGCAACAGCATTCGCTTGAACGGATTCCAGATTCCCGCCTTGCGCACGCGCAAAGCCAAAACGACGATTGAGTTGCGTGATGGTCAGAGCTTTGCGCTGGCCGGATTATTAGACAACAACGAAGTGCAATCGCTCTCAAAAGTTCCGGGGCTGGGTAATATTCCGTTGTTAGGCGCGTTGTTCACCTCCAAACAATTTCAGAAGCAGGAAACCGAATTGGTGTTTTTTGTCACGGCGCAGTTGACGAAGCCTATCAATCCTGATGCCGTTCCGGCGTTGCGTGGCTTGGATGGGTTAAAGAATAGCCTTCCTCTGACTGACATGCCACCGGAACCAGCCGTGCGCAACCGAACCACGAAGCCTGCCAAGCCTGAGCCAACCGATACGCCCGCCAGCATTGCGCCGAAGTCAAGCTCAGGGGGAGCCGCGCAAGCAGTGCCGACTTCCCCCGCGACGCCATCTCCATCGGCTCCATCTGGGACGCCGTCTATGCCGACGAAAGAATCTGTGTTGCCACCTGTCAAAACGATCACAACCACTGAAACGGCTTCAGGCGCATATTTGCCATCAATTGAGCGACTGGCCTGGCCGCTCACAGTGCCGGATTTCAAACTGCCTTCTGCTCCCTCAACTTCGCAAGTCAGGAGGGAAAAATGATTGGTCATGCAGCGCGCAGACGCCAGGAAGAAGGTTCCATCCTGAGCCTGGCAGCGATCAGCATGGTGGCAATTTTGTTAGCCACCGGGCTGGCGATTGATGTCGGGCATTGGTATTTGGTCGGAGGCGAGTTGCAAAATGCAGCGGACGCGGCGGCGCTGGCGGCGGCCTCGGCGTTGGATGCCAGCCCAGGCGGTATTAGGCAGGCGGTGGATCGCGCGATCACCACCATCAATAGCTACGAATTCAGCGGGACGACCGCCACGATTGGACGAGACGATGTGCGGTTTGCGGCGACGCTGGGAGCGTTCGATAGTGGCACTGGCTTGAGTGAAGCAGAGGCGCAGTCTAGCCCGGCCACCATGAAGTTGGTGAAAGTCACTGTTCCGCCCAAATCCGTGGGTGTGTTCTTTGCCAGTTTGGCGACCAAGAGTTCGACGATCAAGCTGAGCCGCAGCGCGGTCGCAGGGCTTTCCGTCAAGCTTAATCGTTTCGCCAGCGTGGTGCCGCTGGCCTTCGTCGAAAACCGCAGCAA
>JANNMM010000289.1:0-3374 GCA_031397915.1 Rhodoferax sp.
GGGGCAGGACCACGTTGGCTACGCGCGTGATCGCCTGAACGTGCACAGCCCACATGGTTTCACCCGCGGGCAATGGTAAGTCACCGAGTTTGCCGACCCGCAGCAATCCTGCCGCGTGGACCAGCGAGTCTGGCGTGTCCGCTGGCCTGAACTTATCGAGTAAGTCATCCAGTGCCGCACCGCTGGTGAGGTCGATGCCAACCGGTGTGAACGCCGCATGCGTGAGCGACGGCGGCGCCACATCCCACCCTGCCACCCGCCAGCCGCTGGCCAGCAGGTGGCTTGCAATGGCGCGGCCAATGCCGGAACTGCTACCGGTGACGATGGCGTGGGGCAAGGCTATTCGCGCTATTCAAGCGTGATCTTTTTGTCTGCAATGATCTTGCCGGATACCGCGATGTCATCGTCCTGGAACTTCGCGAATTCGGCCACGCTGCCACCTTCGGGCACGATGCCGTCGGCGATCAGCTTGTCGCGCATCTCGCCCGCGAGCGCCTTGCTCACAGCAGCGTTGAGCTTTTGCACAATGTCCGCCGGAGCTTTGGCCGGTGCCCACAGGCCGTACCAACTGGCGCACTCGAAGCCCTGCAGGGTCTCCATGGCAGTCGGCACATCGGGCAGGTTGGGCAGGCGTTTGGCCGATGTCACCGCAGCCACTTTCAACTGGCCGTTGCGGTGGAATTGAACCGAGCCGAGCACTGGATCGATGAAGCCTTCAATCTGGCCACCAACCAGGTCTGTCATGGCCGGGCCCGTGCCCTTGTAGGGCACCACCGTAAGTGAGATACCTGCTGCTTGCTCCAGCCGCACCGTGCACAAATGCCCGGCTGAGCCAATGGAGCCAACCGCAAAGTTCATCTTGCCGGGCTGCGCCTTGGCAGCGGTGATCAGGCCTTGCAGGCTGTTCACGCCGAGCTTGTTGCCCACCGCCACCGACAACGGTGCCTTGGCCACCAGGCTGATGGGTGCGAAGTCGGTCTGAACCTGGTAGGGCACGGACTTCATCGTCATCGGCGCGGTGACGAAAGTGCTGGCATTGAAGAGCAGCGTGTAGCCGTCCGCAGGCGCTTTGGCCACCGCGTCCGCACCGATCACGCCATTGCCGCCGGCGCGGTTGTCCACCACGAAGTTCTGGCCGAATTGCGCCGTGAGGTTTTGCGCCAACATGCGACCCACCTTGTCCAGCGTGCCGCCGGGCGGGAAGGGGATGACGACGCGCACGGGTTTGTCGGGCCAGGTTTGGGCGCTGGCAGCCACGGCACCCAAAGCGAGGGTGAGTCCCAGCAAGGGTTTCAACAGATGTGTGCGTGATGTCTTCATGATGTCTCCATTTGTTGGTTGCTCCAGCGGAATGTATTACTGGCAACGGTAATTGACCGCCAATTTTGACGAGCCGCTGCCATTCCAGACCGCCTTTTGCGGGTACACGCACAAGGGGTAACTCACGCTGTTGTCGCGTGAACTGATGGTGATGCTGCCCGGAGCCTGGCCTTTTTCAACCCAATCCGTCAGCGCAGAAAACATTTGGTCTTGCTCGCGTGTGGGGGTTTGGTTGCCCGCGCCAGGCAGTTTGGGCAGGGGAACCGTGTTGTTCAGCGCGGGGTTGCTGCTGCTGTTGACTGTGAACCCGCGGCCCTGCGAGCTGTGGGCTTTGCCGGGCACCAGGTAGAGGCGCAGGAATTTTTGTACTTCCTGGTTGCCACCCATGCCGGCAGCCACTCGCTCGTAGTGGTTCACCGAGTTGGCGGGCGGTAAGGCGTCTTCGGCGAGGCCGGTGTATGTGATGATTTTTCGGCCCAATTGGCGTAGGCGGGTGAGGTCGGCGCTGTCGGTGTTCAGGTGGCCCAGCGTCGGCTGCAGGGCGATGCCCTTGCGAAACGTGTCGGCGAGATCAGCCACATCGACTTCGCGCCACTTGTCGCGCTGGGTGATGCTGGGGTGAACCAATGCCGTGCTGGCGTTGACAGCGGAAGACGTGGAATAACGGATGTCCTGCTTTTGATGCGCCAGTGTTTCAGAACCGCCGACTCGGCTGACCAGGGCACCCCAATCAGCCCCGCGCGGGAAGCTCCACCACAGCTGTTTGGCACCCAGGGCTGCGCCGCTGCGTGAAGCGGCGGTTTCATTGGGGTCATAACTGCCGTCGCTGGTGATGCCGTACCACAGCTTGTTGATCACACGGGCCTCAGCCAGGTTCACGCAACGCGTGGAATCCGCGTTTTTGCCGGTGACGCCGGTGCCTGTGACACCGGCGCATAGGGCCGCCTCGTCTTTGCTCGGGTCATAACTGCAACTCGACGGGTCCAGCAGAAAGCCAAGTCCTTCCTTGTCGCAGACTTGCACCGCGCGCTGGTTGACGGCGGTGATTTTCTGGCGGAAGTTTGCGGCGGCAAAAGCCGAGTCTGCCGACGTGTAGCCCAGGTCAGCCTTTATCACGACCTGCGCGTAAAACGAGTTCAGCCCCGATTTTCCCGTGCTGATGGCGGGCGCGGCCAGCAGGTAGCCGTCGTATAAATCGGGGTAGTCCTGCGCAACCTTCCAGCCCTGGCGGCCACCGGTGGAGTGGCCGTCAAAGTAGGCGAATTGGTGGCTCTTGCCGTAATAGAGTTTGACCAATTCGCGGGTTTTGTGCGCCTGCTCAACCATGCTGCGGTAGGAAAAATCCTTGAACAAAGTCTGGTTCAGCGTGCCATCGGGCAAAAAGGTGAACGAGCCGTTTTGCGACCAGCGCTGGCCAGCGTCCGTCGTGCCACTGGCATACCCCATGCCGGCGATGATGGGCGCCGGGAATTTGCTGCCCACGGCGGTCTCCAGCGTGGCGCCTTTTGCGGTTGCGACCAAGTGGTTGCCACCCACGTAACCACCGCCACCGTAGTTGCGGATGCGCTGGTTCCAGTTGGCGTGGCTGGGCAGCCAGACCTCAAGGCCGATGCCTGCCGATGTGGAGCGCGCGTCGGCCGGGCCGGGGTTGCCGGGGCCGACACCGAGCTTCACCATACACAGGTCGGCCGCCAGCGTCACCGGCGAACCAGAGTCCGACACAAACACCTTGTCGCCCTGCTTGTACGAATACACCGCCAGCACGCTTGTCAGTGCGTCAGGTTTGAAGGCCGACTTCAGGCCGTCGTCGCAGGCCATTGGTGAGGTGGTGGCTGTGGTGAGGCTGCTGCAAGCGGCCAGCAGCAAGGCGCTGGCGGCCAGCGCAAGGGTGGCGACTCGCCGCCACGGGCGTGAGGGGCTTGGGTCAGAAAAGCAGAGGTTCATGGATGTCTCCTGGTTGTGTCTTTGATTTAGTCGATGCCATGGACCGCGCAAAACGCCTTCATGCGCCGCACCGCCAGCTCGGGCTGCTGCAGGCAGTTGGCCGCATCGGC
>JANNMM010000293.1:0-6989 GCA_031397915.1 Rhodoferax sp.
CGGGCAGGAAGGCGCGGATGCCGTTGACCAGGACGGTCAGGCCGCCCTTGACTTTGCCGCTGGTGGTGCCGGTGACGAATTCGCCGGATTCGAGAGATTTCTCCAGGCTCATCCACGAGGCGAGGCGCTTGGCGGTGTCGCGGCTGACGATGGTGTCGCCGTAGCCATTTTCCATGGCGACGATGGCCACAGAGACAAACTCACCGACCTGGCACTCGAGCTCGCCCTTGTCGCTCTTGAACTCGGACAAAGGCACATAGGCCTCGGATTTCAATCCGGCATTGACAACGACAAAGCTGTGTTCAATGCGAACAACTTCGGCTGTGACGACTTCGCCAATACGGGTTTCGGAACGTTTTTGTGACTCTTCAAAGAGGTCTGCGAATGATTCGGACATGTCTGCTGCAATTTGCATTGCGGGTTAAGTTGTTGAACCTCACCGCCGGACGCTTGTGAACAGCGCAATGTTGGCGATGTGGACCGGTTTCAACCAGTCAAACCGACACTAGGCGGTGTTGAAAGGCTGTTTGTCCTGCCACCAAGCCAACACCTGTGTGACCGATTCTTCGACGGTCAAGTCAGAGTTGTCCAGGAGCAGGGCGTCTGGGGCGGGTTTGAGAGGCGCAACAGCCCGTGAGGAATCCCGGGCGTCACGCGCTTCCAAGTCTGCGCGAAGAGATGGGAGTATAGCCGAAATTCCCTTTGAAATCAACTGTTTATACCGTCTTTCCGCGCGCCTTTCGGCGCTTGCCGTGAGAAAAACCTTAAGTGGCGCGTCCGGGAAGATGATGGTGCCCATATCTCGCCCATCGGCCACAAGTCCTGGCAGTCGCTGGAAGCTGTGCTGCAATTCAATCAAAGCGTTTCGCACCAGCGGGAAGCCGGACACCTTGGAGGCATTCATGCCCGCGCCTTCGGTGCGGATGGCGTCGCTCACGTCGCGATCGTTCAGCAAAACCCGGCCATTATCAAAACGGATCGAGGCGTCTCGCATGAGTTGGGCAATGGCAGCCTGGTTGTCGATTTCCAGCGGCAAATGCGCTTGGGTGGCGGCCAGACCGGCTATTCTGTAAAGCGAACCGGAATCCAGAAACCCGTAACCCAGACGTTTTGCCAGCTCCGCAGCCAAGGTTCCTTTGCCGGAAGCGGTCGGGCCGTCTACACAAATCACCGGAATTGCCGCCTTGTGGGTTTGAGCCACTGAAAACAGGGTCTCGAAATAGTCCGGGAATGTTTTTGCGACACACTTGGGGTCGACGATGCGAACCGGCTGGCCGGCCGGGTTGAACGCGGCGAGCGAAAAACACATGGCCACCCGGTGATCGTCATAGGTGTGGACATTGGCAGCCTTCCAGTGGCTGACCGACGCCGGCGGCGAGATGCGTATGAAATCCGCACCTTCCTCAACATGGGCGCCGAACTTGCGCAACTCGGTTGCCATGGCGGCGATGCGGTCGGTCTCCTTGACGCGCCAGCTGGCAATATTGCGCAGGGAGGTCGTGCCATCGGCATACAGCGCCATGACCGCCAGTGTCATGGCTGCATCCGGGATGTGGTTGCAGTCGAGGTCGATGGCCTGCAAGGGCCAACGACCGCTTGACGCTTGCAGCCAGTTTGGACCGCCGGAAATTTCTGCTCCCATCATGCGCGCCGCGTCGACAAACCGGATGTCGCCCTGGATCGAATCCAGGCCCACGCCTTCAATCCGCACACTGTGTTGACGTCCGGGCCGCGAAGCAATGGCGCCCAGCGCGATGAAATAACTCGCTGACGATGCGTCGGCCTCGACGTGCAAATCGCCCGGTGACTGCAATCGGGATCCCGCAGGAATGGTGAACTTTTGCCAGCCCTCGCGCTTGACGTTTACGCCGAAACGCACCAACAGGTTCAGCGTGATTTCGATGTAAGGCCTGGAGATCAACTCGCCGACAATTTCAATCACGATATCGCGTCCCGGCGGCGGGCCGCCCCTGGCCGGGACAGCCCCCTCGGGGGGCAGCGACGACACGAATTTCGGGAGCATGGGGGCGTTTGAAGCGACCAGAGGCAGGGCCAACAGCAGCGCTGTCAGGAACTGGCTGGAGACGTCGCCGCGCACGCGGATCGGCGCTTCAAGCGCGAGTTTCGGCTGGCCGATTTTGAGAGGCGGGTAGCCGTCCTGCCCAAGGTAGTCAATATGGCACCCCAATTGCCGCAAGGCATCCACCAGGTCGCCAATCGGCCGTTCATGCATCCGAGGCACACCATGCAGCCGGAAGGCGCCGCCCAGTACCGCCAGCGCGGCGGTCAGGGGGCGCATTGCCGTGCCTGCGTTGCCCATGAAGAGGTCGCCACTTGCGTTGGAGATGACACCGTCCAAGCCGGCAATCTCGACGACCCGCCCGATCTGCCGCACACGGCAGCCGAGGGTTCTGAGGGCCTCCAGCATGACGCGGGTGTCATCGGAGTCCAGCAGGTCGTGCAGCCGGGTGCTGCCAGCACACAGGGCCGCGAGCAGGAGCACCCGGTTTGAGATACTTTTGGAGCCGGGCAGCACGACCGTCCCGCTGGCGCTGGCCAGGGGCGGAATGTCAAGAAAATCGGTGGCAAACACGGCGGGCGCGCAGAGCGAAGGCGTCAAAAGGGGCGGGATGCCGCCTTCAGCGCGGCCGGTTGCTGTTCATGGTCCAGTTGGCACGGGTCAGACTGGCTTGATCGATCAGGCCTTCCAGGGCGTCGGCATTGCCGCTCGAAATCATCAGTTCCAGCGCTTGAAGGTTGCGCTGGAAAATCTTGGATTGCTCCAGCAACTCCTGTCGGTTGGAGATCAGGATGTCGCGCCAGACCTGGGGGTCACTGGCGGCAATGCGGGTGAAATCGCGAAATCCGGGCCCCGCCAGGGAGAGGTAATCAGCACCGGCCGGTTGTCCGGAAATGGCGTTCATCAAGGCAAAGGCAATCAGGTGGGGCAAGTGGCTGACGGCCGCGAACGCGGAGTCATGGTCCTCCGGGCTCATTTTGCCGACGCGGCAACCCAGGCCAGTCCACAAGGCGATGGCTTTCTGAAGGAGCTCGGGCGAGGTACGCTCTATTGGCGTGAGGATGACCTGTTTGCCGACAAACAAATCCACGTCGGCGTTCTCGACACCGGCCACTTCCTTGCCGGCAATCGGGTGCGCCGGAACGAACGAGCCGATTTGCTCACGCAGCGCACGGCGTGCCGAATCGATCACTTCGCGTTTGGTGGAGCCAACATCCATCACCAGCATGTTGGGCGTGACCAGGTGTTTGATGGCCTTGAAGGTGGCCTCGGTGGCGGCCACTGGAACGGCGATGAGGACAATGTCGGCGCCGGAGACGGCCAGCAAGGCAGACGGCGCTTCGACGTCAATGACACCCATTTGGCGCGCACGCTCGGTGGTGGAGGGCGATTTGCTGTAACCCACGACGCGTTTGACCAGCCCCGCGCGTTTCATGGCCAATGCAAACGAGCCACCCATCAGGCCGCAACCAATCAGGCCCAATTGTTCAAACATGGTGGTGTTCCAAATCGCGCTGTAGGGCCATTTTTTTAGTCACTTACCGGGTAGGTGCCGATGATCTTGTAAAAGGCGCACAGGGCCTGAAGCTCCTTGAGCGCGGTTGCCACATGCGGCTGTGCCGGGTGCCCCTGCATGTCGATGTAAAAATAATACTCCCACTGTCCGGTACGGGCCGGGCGGGATTCAAACCGGGTCATCGAGACACCATGCTGTTTCAGGGGGATCAGCAGGTCGTGCAACGCACCCGGCCGGTTGGGCACCGACACCACCACGCTGGTGCAGTCTTTGCCGCTGGGCGGCGCAGCGGGCAGGGTTTCCGGCAGGCAAATCACGGCAAAACGGGTGCGGTTGTGGGCGTCATCCTGCACCGCAGGCGCAGCGATGTGCAGCCCGAACTGGCTCGCCGCCCGCTCGCTGGCCAAGGCAGCAAGACCGGGGCTGGCGGCCGCCTGGCGCGCACCTTCTGCGTTGCTGGAAACCGCACGGCGCTCGGCATCTGGCAAGTGGCGCGTCAGCCACGCCTGGCACTGGGCCAGCGCCTGCGGGTGCGCCAGCACCACCTCGATGCCTTCGAGTGAATTGGTCAGGCGCAGCAGGTTGTGGCGCACCATCAAGCTGACTTCGCCGACCATCTGCGTGGGTGTGCGCAGGAACAGGTCGAGCGAGCGGGTGACCACCCCCTCGGCCGAACTCTCGACGCCCACCACACCAAACTGCGCGCGACCAGCTTCGGTGGCGTGAAAGACTTCGTCAAAATTGGCGCAATACACCAGCTCGGCGGCGCTGCCGAAATACTGCAGTGCCGCCTGTTCGCAGAAAGTGCCAGCCGGGCCCAACACCGCCACGCGTTGTGGCGCCTCCAGGGCCAGGCAGGCTGACATGATTTCACGCCAGATGGCCTCAACGTGCTGGCCCTTGAGTGGCCCGCCGTTGGCCGCCTGCATTTTCTGGATGACGTGGGCGACGCGGTCAGGCCGGAAAAACGGCGTGCCTTCGCGCTTCTTGACTTCACCAACTTGCTCGGCGACCCGCGCGCGCTGGTTGAGCAGATCCAGCAATTGCGCGTCCAGGGTATCGATTTGCTGGCGCAAGGGCTCCAGGCTCAACAGTGCATTGGACGGGGCGGGAGCGTTCACGCTGGTGCTTTCAACTTAAATTAATTGAGAAATAGGTAATAGTAAAAAATGGCAATGAAGTCTCGAATATAAATAGTATTTAGCTATAAATAAATTATTAAAAACTACAAAAAAATACGCATAATAATACTAAAATTCAAAAATAAACGATTATTGGCTCGAGGTTGAACCATCGGCGTCCGTGTCGCCGTTGGCATCGCCATTCGTATCGGCGCCCTCAGCCGCATCACCCGAAGCATCAGGTGGAATCGCGTCGTTCTCGACGATGCGCTGCAAACCGCTCAATTTGGAGCCTTCGTCCAGCCCGATCAGCGTGACGCCCTGGGTTGCACGGCCCATCTCGCGGATCTCGCCGACGCGCGTGCGCACCAGCACGCCCTTGTCGGTGATCAGCATGATTTCGTCGTCACTGTGCGCCAGCGTGGCGGCCACCACTTTGCCGTTGCGCTCGGACTGCTGGATCGCGATCATGCCTTTGGTGCCGCGGCCGTGGCGGGTGTATTCGGTGATGTTGGTGCGTTTGCCGTAACCGTTTTCGGTCGCGGTCAACACGCTTTGGTGCTCGTCTTCTGCGACCAGCATGGCGATCACGCTTTGGCTGTCGTCCAGCATCATGCCGCGCACGCCGCGCGCGTTGCGGCCCATCGGGCGCACGTCGTTTTCGTCGAAACGCACGGCCTTGCCGCCATCGCTGAAGAGCATCACGTCGTGTGCGCCGTCGGTGAGCGAGGCGCCGATCAGGTAGTCGCCCGGGTCCAGGTCAACCGCGATGATGCCGGCCTTGCGCGGGTTGGAGAACTCGTCCAGCGTGGTTTTCTTGACAGTGCCCATGCTGGTGGCCATGAACACGTAGGCCGACGCGGGGAAGGTGCGTTTGTCGCCCGTGAGTGGCAACACCACCGTGATTTTTTCGCCTTCGATCAGCGGGAACATATTGACGATGGGGCGCCCGCGCGAACCGCGCGAACCCTGTGGCACTTCCCACACCTTGAGCCAGTACAGCCGGCCACGGTTGGAGAAACACAGGATGTAGTCGTGTGTGTTGGCGATGAACAGCTGGTCGACCCAGTCGTCTTCCTTCGTGGCTGTGGCCTGCTTGCCGCGCCCGCCACGTTTTTGCGCCCGGTATTCGCCCAATGGCTGGCTCTTGATGTAGCCGCTGTGCGAGAGGGTGACCACCATGTCGGTGGGCGTGATCAGGTCTTCGGTGGAGAGATCGAATGAGCTGTGCTCCACCAGGCTGCGCCGTGCACCGAGTTTGGTCGCGCCGAATTCGGCCTTGATGGCGGTGAGTTCTTCGCCAATGATGGCTGAGACACGCTCGGGATTGCCCAAAATGTCCAGCAGGTCTTCGATCTCGGACATCACCTCTTTGTATTCCGCAACGATCTTGTCCTGCTCCAGGCCCGTCAGGCGCTGCAGGCGCATTTGCAGGATTTCATGCGCCTGCGTGTCCGAGAGGCGGTACAGGCCGTCACTGCCCATGCCGTATTCTTTTTCCAGACCAGCGGGGCGGTAGTCGTCAGCGTTGACGATGCCACCGTCGGCGCGGGTCCGCGTGAGCATTTCGCGCACCAGCTGGCTGTCCCAGGCCTTGGCCATGAGTTCGGCCTTGGCAACGGGCGGCGTCGGCGCATTGCGGATGATCGCAATGAATTCGTCGATATTGGCCAGCGCGACGGCAAGACCCTCCAGCACGTGGCCGCGTTCGCGCGCCTTGCGCAGGGTGAAGATGGTGCGCCGGGTGACCACTTCGCGGCGGTGCTCCAGGAAGACCTCGATCAAGTCCTTCAGGTTGCACAGCTTGGGCTGGCCGTTGATCAGCGCCACCATGTTGATGCCGAAGGTGTCCTGCAGCTGCGTCTGTTTGTAGAGGTTGTTGAGCACCACTTCAGGTACTTCGCCCCGCTTGAGTTCAATCACGAGACGCATGCCGGACTTGTCGCTTTCGTCCTGGATGTGGCTGATGCCTTCAATTTTCTTCTCGTGAACGAGCTCGGCCATGCGCTCCTGCAAAGTCTTCTTGTTGACCTGGTAGGGCAGCTCATCGACGATGATCGACTGGCGCTGGCCTTTGTCGATGTCTTCAAAATGGCACTTGGCGCGCATCACAACACGGCCGCGGCCGGTGCGGTAACCGTCTTTGACGCCGTTGATGCCGTAGATGATTGCGCCAGTCGGGAAATCCGGTGCAGGGACGATTTCCATCAGTTCGTCGATGGACGCCTGGGGGTTTTTCAGCAAATGCAGGCAGGCATCGACGACTTCGTTCAGGTTGTGTGGCGGAATGTTGGTGGCCATGCCAACGGCAATGCCGCCCGAGCCATTGATC
>JANNMM010000313.1:0-23532 GCA_031397915.1 Rhodoferax sp.
AGTCTCGGCGCAGACGGCGTTCGCCATGGCCGGCATGAAACCTGCCGACATCGACGTGGCGCAGATCTACGACTGCTTCACCATTGCTGTGCTGATGACGCTGGAAGACTACGGCTTTTGCGCCAAAGGGCAAGGCGGGCATTTTGTTCAGGATGGGCGCATCGAACTGGGTGGCGAGTTGCCCATCAATACATCGGGGGGGCTGTTGTCGGAAACCGGCATGCCGGGCCTGCAATTGGTGATTGAAGGCGTGCGGCAGATGCGCGGCGAGTCGGTCAACCAGGTCAAAGGCGCGCGCACCTGCGCTGTGAGCAACCAGGGCGGCATCATGCACACCCATGCGACTTTGATATTGGGGGCATGACATGAATTCACCCACAGCCACCACCATGGAAAATGCAGAACTCGCTGCGCCGGGCCCGGAACGTGACGCGCTCAACACACCCTATTGGGACAGCCTCGCAAAGGGTGTCCTGTCTTTCCAACGTTGCAATGCCTGCCACCATGCCTGGTTGCCGGCGCGCAGCGAATGTCCGAATTGCCTGACGGGTGACTGGCGATGGGTGCCCGCGGCCGGCGGTGCCAAACTCATCAGCTGGGTGGTCTACCACATGGCTTACCACGCGGCGTTTGCCAATCGCCTGCCGTACACGGTTGCCGTCGTCGAGCTGGACGAAGGGCCTCGACTGATCAGCAACCTGGTGAAGCCGGTCAGCCCGGAAGCGTTGATGATCGACCAACGACTTCGTTTGGTCATTGAAGACGAAGGCGGGACGGCAGTGCCGCGCTTTATCTCCACTTGAAACCGGCCTGGTCCGTTTGGAACCAGTATTGAACAGAAAGAATGAACCCCATGCAGCTGAGTCACAAACGCAAGGCCTTGCTCGCAGCATTTGCCATGGCCACGAGCTTGGCGCATGGTCAAGTGGCCGATTTTCCAACGAAGCCGCTAAAAATCGTGGTCCCGACCTCCCCAGGCAGCGGCTCTGACACCACCGCACGCTTTTTTGCCGAAGCCTTGACAGCTTCCCTTGGTCAACCCGTCGTCATTGACAACAAACCGGGCGCCAATGGGGTGATCGCCGCGATGGCCGTCAAGCAGGCGCCTGCAGACGGCTACACGATTTTTTTGGGCACCAACACGCACATGGCGGTGAACCCCAGCGTTGTCAAAGACCTGCCTTATGACGCTGTCAAGGACTTCAAACCGCTGACGGGTCTGGCACGCGGCATGATGCTTTTCGTGGCGCCAGTCAATTCAAAAATTGGCACGATTTCAGATTTGGTAGCAGCCGCCAAAACCTCAAAGCAGCAGCTCAACGTCGGCACCTATACGGCAGGTTTTCATTTGTCGGCGGAATGGTTCTCGAGCACCTCCGGCACCAAGAGCGTCAACGTCCCCTACAAGGGCGCGCCCGAGGTCTTCACGGCGTTGATGGGCGACCAGCTGGATTGGGCAGTGAGTGATTTGATCGCCGCCATGCCACAGGTTAAAGCGGGCAAACTCAAAGCCTTGGCCGTGTCGGGTGACAAACGCCATTCAGACTATCCGGATATTCCGACGATCAAGGAAAGCGGATACCCCGACTACGTGAACTACACCTGGACATCGATGTACATTCGCGCCGACACGCCAGCGGGCGTGACCACCAAACTGGTGGATGCGATACAGAAAATCCTGGCAACAGCCCCTGCTAAAGATTTCATTGCAAAGATTGGCTCCGAACCCATGTTGCCGGGGCCGACAGAAATGCGCAAATTTCAACTGAGCGAAACCGAAAGATTCCGTCAAGTTGCAAATTCGGCAGGGATAAAGCCCCAATAAAGGGCCGGTAAACCGCGGTGGCGCACGACGTTTGCGCGTTGCGGAGATAGATCGATTGAACGTCGGAAGCAACCAATAACCTAAGGAGATAGAGATGACTGTAATCAAGCGAATTGTCCGGGGTGCAATTTTGGCTGCCCTGGCTACTGTGGCGCATGGCGTATTTGCACAGCAACCGATCAAGATCGGCGCCCTGAATCCGTATAGCGGCCCTCTTGCCCTTTATGGCACCGAGGTTACGCGCGGGTACGAACTGGCCGCCGACAAGGTCAACGCCGCGGGCGGTGTTTTGGGCCGCAAGATCGAGCTGATACGGGGCGACGTGACGAATGCACAACAGGGCATTACAACGGTCGAGCAATTGGTGACCCGCGACAAAGTTGACATGTTTGTTGGCACCTATATCAGCGGCATCTCGTTGACCGCCAGCGACGCAGCATTGCGGTACAACAAGCTCTACTGGGAAACCAATGCTGTTGCCCAGGTTTTAACGGAGCGCAAGCTTCCCAACTTCATACGCAGTGGGCCTGATGGTGGTGCGTTTGCCAATACGTCGTCTGCTGCAGTGCGTGACCTGATTGCGCCGGCATTGAAGAAAGACATGAAGGGTTTGAAAGTCTGGATCGAGCATGAAGAATCGATCTATGGCACATCGATTGCCCAAGGGCAAAAACGCATTCTGGAAGCCTTCGGCGCCAAGATCGTAGGGGTTGGTTCACACGCATCGAACACCATCGACCTGAACGATACGATACTGCGCGCCAAGAAAGCCGAACCCGATGTGTTGATCCAGACCGGCTACGTGCCTGACGGCAATCTGCTGTTGCGCACAGCGCGCGAACAAGGCTTCAAGCCAGGCGCCATTTTGTTTGTAGGTACCGGTGACACGCCAGAGACCCTGCAAGCCCTTGGTGCCGCTTCGATGGAAGGCATTCTGGTTGTCGGCTACCCTCGCAACGACATCAATGACAAATTTGGCCCAGGCAACAAGGCGTATCTGGAAGCTTACCGCGCCAAATTCAAGACCGACCCGGTTGCGCCTCAAGGAATGGCAGCTTATTCGGGGTTCTTGATCATGACCGAGGCGCTTAAAGCGGCTGGTGGCGTGGACATGAACAAGGTACAGTCTGCAGCGGCCAAGATGGACACGCCCGAGAACACTTACCCGTCCGGTTTCGGTGCCAAGTTCAATGATGTCTTTCAAAACGTGCGCGCGCAGTTCACGGCTTCGCAATGGCAGGACGGAAAGCTGGTGACCGTGTTCCCAAAGAGCGCTGTATTGCCAAGCGCCACGCTCAAACCCCTGGGCCGACCTTAAATTTTCTGTATCCAGTCTTCGTGGCTGAACTGACTCTGGTGCATCGGCGTGGCTGATTTGATCCTTCACCATTTTCCGGCGTCACCTTTTTCGGAAAAGACTCGCCTGATCCTGGGTTTCAAGGTATTGGCGTGGAAGTCCGTGACAGTTCCCATGGTGATGCCCAAGCCCGATGTGGTGGCGTTGACCGGGGGTTACCGCAAGACGCCATTCCTGCAAATTGGCGCGGACATCTATTGCGACACGGCGCTGATTGCAGAGGTTCTGGAACGCATCGAACCGGAACCGTCACTTTTTCCTGGGCAAGGTGCGGGCTTGTCCCGTACCCTGGCCCAATGGGCGGACAGCACGCTCTTTTGGGCTGCCATTCGTTTCAATCGCGGGATCAAGGGTTCCGGGCAAACGATCGGTGGCGTCGCGCCTGAGATTGTCAAAGCATTGTTGGAAGATCGTAAGGCAATGGGCTTTGATATGGAGTGGGTTCGGCCCTCAGACGCTGCAACGCCTCTTCAGGCCTACCTGTTGCGTTTAACTGAAATACTGGGTGAGAAGCAGTATCTTCTGGGTGCCGAACCCTGCATCGCAGATTTCGCTGCCGTTCATTCTTTGTGGTACCTCTGCGCCCGACCTGGCGCAGCCATGAGCCTGGCTCAGGTCGATAGGCAACTCCAGGGGTGGATAAGCCGAATGATGGCCATTGGGCACGGGAAACGGGAAGAAATTAATTCCGCCAAGTCCATCGAAATTGCATCCCGCTCGCAACCCTTGCCGCTTGACCAGGGTCTTTTGAAGGTGGACGGTTTCGCCGATAGCCATGGAGTTGCCTTGGGATCCCGGGTGGCCATTTCTGCCGAGAATTTTGGACTCGAACCGACCGAGGGTGAGCTGATTGCCGCAACCGCCATGCATTACACCTTGCGCCGAACCGATGAGCGAGCAGGCACGATTCACGTGCATTTTCCGCGCATCGGATACGTCTTGAAAAACTGAGGCTCCCACGAAATGGATCAACTACTCAATGTGCTGGTTTTCGGTCTTCTGCTGGGCGGTATTTATGGCCTGGTAAGCATTGGCCTGAACCTGATATTTGGCGTGGTACGCATTGTCAATTTTGCGCAAGGCGAATTGGTGATGTTCGGCATGTATGGCAGCTACTACGCCTATGCTTTTCTGGGGATCAACCCCTATGTGTCCGTGCTGTTTGTCGCGCCTTTGGTTGGCTTGATTGGCGTTGCCATCCAGCGCCTGGTCATCCAGCCCTTGCACAACGAGTCGAACATGCAGATTTTCGCCACCTTTGGACTTTTGATGATGTTTCAAAACATCATGCTGGCACTATCGAAGGGCGAAGCTTTCAGTATCGGAGGTCAGGTTGGAACGGCAGTGCTGACGGTGGGTGACATCAGGATCAGTGTGGTACGCCTCGTGACGCTGGCCGCTACCACCTTGATCACCATTGGCCTGCATTTGTTTCTTCGCCACACCATGACGGGCAAATCCATACGCGCGGTGACACAGGACAAACGGGCCGCCCGCGTCATGGGTATCAATGTTGAGCGCACCTTCCTGTTTACGTTTGGTATTGGTGCGGCGCTGGCCGGCATGGCCGGTGCCTTGCTCACGCCTATTTATTCCATCACCCCGGCGGTCGGCGGCAATTTCATCCTGGCTGCTTTTGCGGTGGTTGTGTTGGGCGGTCTGGGCAGCGTTTGGGGCGCCTATTTTGGTGGTCTTATTGTGGGTGTGGTGGAGGCTTTTGCCGGCTATTACATTGACCCGGCGTTTAAAACAGCCATTTGGTTCATTATTTTCCTGGTCGTATTGATCGTTCGTCCCTCCGGCCTGATGGGCCAGGTTGGCGCAGAAGAAGTGGGGTTCCGTGAACAAAACTGATCCAAACGCGCAGGTCGCCGGCATCGACCTGGCCAAAGATTCCGGTATCGAGTCCGGCAGGCGTGCGCTGCTGAAGTATTTGGCGGGCATGGCCATCGCATTCCTGCCGTTTGTCGTTTTGGTGGAAGACGCCCATTGGCTCAACATCATCGCATTCACTTATTTGATGGGGGGGCTGGCGGCAGCCTGGAACATCATTGGTGGATTTGGCGGTCAGTTTTCACTCGGGCATGGCGTGTTTTTCGGCATTGGTGCTTATGGGGCAGCCAAACTCTATGTGGCCTTCGACCTGTCACCCTGGTTGACGGTGATCCCTACCGCACTTTTTGCAGCACTCGTGGCGGTTCTGATTTCATGGCCAACCTTTCGCCTGCGCGGGCCGTTCTTCGCCATCGCCACACTGGCATTCAACGAAGTTGCACTGGTGATCGCCCACAACGTCGAGTCAGTCACGGGTGGTCCGCGCGGCATCATGATCCCGTTCAAGGCTGGCCTTGCCAACATGATTTTCCGTGAGCGTTGGCAGTATGCGCTGTTGATGTTCGGTTTTGTTGCCATCGTTATCGGCATCACGGTGGTGTTGCGCCGCAGTCGTCTGGGGTACTACCTCCTGGCCGTGCGTGAGGATGAAGACGCCGCAAGGGCTTCGGGCATCAATGTACTGGCAGTGAAGCTGCGGGGCATGGCTTTAAGTGCGGGGTTGACAGCGGTTGGTGGCACCCTCTTTGCCATGTACCTGCGGTTCATTGACCCCCCAACGATCTTCAATTTGCAGGAGGTGGGTGTCAAGTTTGCGTTGCTGGCGCTGATCGGCGGTATCGGCACCATCGCGGGCCCGCTGTTGGGTGCAGCGCTGATCGTGCCGTTTGAGAATTTTCTGCGGGCTGAACTTGCCAACGCATTGCCCGGACTCAATCTCGCCATCCTGGGGCTTTTGATGGTACTGGCAGCGCTCTTCATGAAACGCGGCGTAGTGGGTGCACTGGATGATCTGCTGGCCTGGTTGCGGCGAAAGGGGGGCAAGAAGCATGACTGAACCCCTGCTGGTCGCTGCGGGTGTCAGCAAGCACTTTTTGGGTCTGCGCGCGGTGGACGAGGTCTCACTGTCGGTCACCAAGGGAGAAATCGTCAGCATCATTGGCCCCAACGGTGCCGGAAAAACGACCTTTTTCAACCTTCTCACCGGGCAATTGGCCCCCACCACAGGTGATGTGCGACTACGTGGCAACACGATCAGCAAGCTGCCTCCCCATGCGCGCGCCCAGTTGGGCATGGGCCGAACGTTCCAGATCGCGAAGCCGCTGATCGCATTGAGCGCGCTGGAAAACGTCATGATTGGCGCCTTCATGCGCCATGCAGCCCTGGCTACCGCGCGTGACAAAGCCATGGCGGTGCTTGAGAAAGTGGGCTTGGCGCACCAGGCGAACCGCCGCGCTGGCGACTTGACCTTGAGTGAACGCCGACGGCTTGAAGTAGCCCGTGCGCTGGCGCTGGAGCCCGAAATTGTCCTGCTGGATGAGGTCATGGCTGGCCTGAATCAAAGTGAGGTCGGGCAGGCTATTGAACTGCTGCAAGGTTTGCACGCGACTGGCCTGACCTTCCTGATCATTGAACACAATTTGAAAGTGGTTCGAGCGTTCTCTGAGCGTGTGGTTGTGCTCGATCGCGGTCGCATGATTGCCGAAGGCACAGCCGATCAAATTCTCAGTTCGCCCGAAGTGATTAAGGCCTACCTTGGGGAGGGGCATCAATGAGCGCCGCCAAACCTATCCTCAGCATTGACGCTTTGTCGTCAGGCTATGGCGAATTGCCGGTTCTGCAAGGCATCACACTCGAAGTTGGGCGCGGAGAGATTTTTTCTGTGGTTGGCGCCAACGGCGCTGGAAAAACCACCTTGCTGCTGACCATCAGTGGTCATTTGCGCGCGTTTTCAGGCAATGTGAAGTTTGACGGCAACGACATCAGTCATATTCAGGCCCACGCTGCCGCGGAACTCGGCTTGGTGATGGTGCCAGAGGGTGGCCGTTTGTTTCCATTCATGACGGTGCTTGAAAATTTGGAGTTGGGCGCCTTTCATCCTGGCGCGCGCGCGCGCAGTTGGCGCAATCGCTCGACGAGGTGATGTCCCTGTTCCCGATCCTGGCCGAAAGGCGCAGCCAACTGGCGGGCCGCCTGTCTGGCGGCGAGCGCCAGATGTGTGCTGTAGCGCGCGCCATGATGGCGAAGCCGAAACTGTTGATGCTCGACGAGCCTTCATTGGGCCTCGCGCCAATCATGGTCGACAAGGTGTTCGAGATGGTGAGCGAGTTGGTTCGAACCAAGGGCTTGTCTGTTTTATTGGTCGAGCAAAACGTCGGCAATGCGCTGCGTTTGTGCCAACGCGGATGCATCATTGAACACGGCCACATACTGAAAACGGCAACCGGCGAAGAGTTGTTGCGCGATCCCGATGTGCGGCGCTCCTACATGGGTCTTTGACGCCATGGTTTCTGCTCGTGACGCGATTTGCCGGATCGGTGCCGGGGCCGGGTTTGCTGGCGACCGGGTTGACCCGGCCGTTGCGTTGGTGGCGTCGGGCAAGGTGGATGCAATTGTGCTCGAATGCCTGGCCGAGCGCACGTTGTTGCCGGCGCTCAAGGCGCGCGCCGAAAACCCGAAAGCGGGCTTCGACCAACGTTTGCGCCGACGCCTCTCGCCACTGTTGCCGGCAGCTAAGGTCAATCAGTGCCGCATCGTCTCCAACCTGGGGGCAGCCAATCCGCGTTCGGCCGGGCAGGCCATTGCCAAACTTGGCGCTGAACTGGGGTGCAGCGGCTTGCGCGTTGCCGCCGTGCATGGCGACGACGTGATGCGCCTGCGTGAGCACGTTGCGTGGAACAAACCGGTTGCGGGCACACTGCTCGGTGCGCACGCCTATCTTGGCGGCGATGCGTTGGCGGACGCTCTGGAACAGGGCGCGAACCTGGTGGTGAGTGGCAGGGTGGCCGATTCTGCGTTGTTTGCAGCGCCCGCGATGCGACGCCTGGCTCCTGGCGACGAAGCGCTGGCAGGTGCCATCGCCGTCGGTCATTTGCTGGAATGCGCAGGCCAGTTGACAGGGGGCAATTTCGACCCGATTGGTGGTGGTTTGCTGAGCGCCGCAGATTACGCAAACTTGGGTTATCCGCTGGCGCACATTTATGAAGATGGCACGGCGGAAATCAGGTTGTTGGACGGGGTGCCTGGCATTCTGACCCCCGAGACTTGCACCCTGCAGTTGCTCTATGAAGTGCATGACCCGTCGCGCTACGCCACGCCCGATTTGGTGCTGGATTTCACGTCAATCCAGTTTGAACAAATTGGCCACAACCGGGTTTTCATGTCGGGCGCGCGCTCACACGGGGCACCACCCACACTGAAAGTCGCTGGTTTCCTGGAGCTTCCCGGGTTCATTGCCGACGCTGAAATCGGCTATGCGGGCACTGGTGCGATGGCGCGGGCGCAGCGTACCGCAGAGGCGTTGAGGTTGCGCTTTTCTGACTGGCGCGAAGAGGACATTGCCATCGACCTGGTGGGTGTCAATTCGATCTTGCGCGCTGGTTCAGCCCAGAGCATGGCGGCGCCCCCTGAACTGCGGGTTCATGTTTCCGCACGCTGCGCCGATCTGGAACAGGCGCAAATTATTGAAGACGAAATTTACGCCATGACGTTGTCCGGCCCGGCGGGCGGCTGCAGCGTGCGCAGCGAGCGCCGGGCGCGCATTGAGGTGCTTGACGGCTTCATTCCAGTCGGCCTGGTACGGCCAGAAATTGAATGGAGCCAGTCATGAGGGTCGGTGACATGGCCACAGGCAGAGCGGGTGACAAGGGCGACGTGCTCGACCTGACCTTGGTGGCCCGTGACAGCCTGTCTTTTGAACGTTTGCGCGAAGCCCTCAGCGCAAAGGTCGTGCGTGAGGCGCTCAACCGCGTCGTGCCAGGCCCGGTTCTGCGGTATGAGATACCGGCGCTGCGCGCGCTCAAGTTTGTTGCACCCGAGGCCTTGGCAGGTGGTGTCTATGCCACCTTGCGGCCCGGCCTGCATTGGCAGAAGGCAGCGATTTGGCTTTTGCTGGATATGCACATTCAGGATTCCCCATGAAGCATCAAACCGTCACCTGGCCCGCGATGCGGCTGGAGGCGCATTTCGGTGACCGCGTCGTACGCTGTTTCGTCGAGCGACCGCGCAGCCTCTATGCCTTGCTGGACTCGGCGGCTCGCCTCCATGCTGACCGTGAGGCCGTGGTGTGTGGCGATGAACGCCTGCGATGGCAGGAATTGGCGTTGCTCGTATCCAAACTGTCAGCGGGCCTGACCCAACGCGGCGTGCAGGCAGGCGACCGGGTCGCCCTGCTGTTGGGCAACCACATCGAGTTTGTCGCCACCTTGTTTGCAGTCGCGCGTTTGGGGGCGATATCGGTGCCCATCAGCATACGTGAGCAAACGCCAGGCTTGGCTTACATGATCAACGACTGCGGAGCCTGCCTGATCGTGCACGATGCGGACCTGTCCGAGCGCCTGCCTGCGGCCCAGGCCATCCAGTCGGTTCGTCTGCGGGTGTCGGTGGGGCGCTGCGATGGTTCCGAGGAATTCGCTGCCTTGCTCGGTTCACCCAGCCAAATCGAAGCCGCAACGGTGAAGGAAGAGGACGTGGCAACGATCATGTACACCTCCGGCACGACGGGCAACCCGAAGGGGGCTGCATTGACGCACTTGGGCATTGCCCATTCGGTGATGCACTACCAGGTCGGCATGGGCCTGACGGAGCAGGACGCTTCGATTGCCGCCGTTCCGTTGAGCCACGTCACCGGCCTGGTGGCGCTGGTCGCAACGATGGCCCATTGCGCGGGCAAACTGGTGATCATGCCGGCCTTCAAGGCGGCGGATTTTTTGCGGCTCGCCGCGCAGGAGTGCATGACCCACACGCTCATGGTGCCCGCCATGTACAACCTGTGCCTGCTGCAGGGCGATTTCGATCAGCACGATCTTTCAAGCTGGCGCGTCGGCGCCTATGGCGGCGCGCCGATGCCAGTGGCGACCATCGAGCGGCTTGCCAGCCAGGTGCCCAGCCTGGTCTTGATGAACTGTTATGGCGCGACCGAAACCACGTCGCCCGCCACCTTGATGCCACCAGGGGAAACGGCCAGGCACAACGACACCGTGGGCCGAAGCCTGGCATGCTCGGAAATCATTGTGGTGGATGACGAAGGCCGTGAGGCGCCCTTTGGCCAGCTCGGCGAGATTTGGATCAAGGGGCCCATGGTGGTCAAGAACTACTGGGGCAACCCCGAGGCCACAAAGGCCAATCTCTCTGGCGGCTTCTGGCATTCTGGCGACATCGGTTCCATTGATGAGAATGGTTACGTGAAAGTGGTTGACCGCAAGAAAGACATGATCAACCGTGGCGGATACAAGATCTACACCATTGAAGTGGAAAACGCCTTGCACGCGCACCCGGGCGTGCTTGAGTGCGCGGTGGTGGCCAAGCCCTGCCCGGTGTTGGGGGAGCGGGTCCACGCTTTTGTCACCGTGCGGGAGCCGGGTGTTTCGGCGCTGGCTTTGACAGAGCATTGCGTGGCACGTCTCTCCGATTACAAGGTGCCTGAAAGTTTTACATTGTCTGAATCACCCTTGCCCCGAAACGCGAACGGCAAGCTGGTCAAACGAACCCTGCGCGACCAGGCCGCGGCGATGGTACAGGCTCGCTGAGATCGCCGCTCACAAATTCGCCAACAACGAGATACACCCATGCCTTCTGCCGATTTCAGCACCCTTGAAAAACTCCGCGCCCAGGTCGGCAAGGAATGTGTGATCACCGAATGGGTGGACGTGAGCCAGGAGCGCATTGATCTTTTTGCCAAGGCGACGGGTGATTTCCAGTGGATCCACGTGGAAACAGAACGATCGAAGAAGGAGTCGCCCTTCGGCGGCACGATCGCACACGGCTTTCTCACGCTTTCGCTGCTGGGGAAGTTCTATCTGGACGACATCGACATTCCGTTTTGCGACGTTGGTGTGAACTACGGGCTCAACAAAGTGCGATTTACCAATCCGGTTCCAGCCGGCAGCCGCGTGCGCGGCCGTTTTGTACTGGCCCGCCTGGACGATGTGGACAACGGCATCCAGATGACTTGGGCCGTCACCTTTGAAATCGACGGGGTTGAGCGGCCCGCCTGTGTGGCCGAGCACGTGGTGCGGCGTTATTTCCGCGACTCGGGAACCCGGGCACCGGGCCCGTCTACCACTTGATCCCGAGCTTCAGAAACAGTTTCGACAACACAAACAGGGGCCCAATCAGCAGGTACTGCAGGTCTTCCAGAAACGAAGGCTTCTTGCCTTCGAGCTTGTGCCCAATGAACTGGAAGATCCAGGACACCACGAACACACCGATCGACACCGGCAACAAGGCGTCACCGAGCAGGCCGGCGAGGTATAGGCACAACACGGCGAGCAGCGTCATGCTGATCATGAACACGTTGGACAGCCGCGCGTAATACATGATGCTCCCTGCAATGGCGGCCATGGCCAGGTAGGGGTGCGCCCAGTGCAGCAAGCCGATCAGGCTGAACACGATCAACGGAATCGCGACAAAATGGATCAACTCATTGCCCGGGTTTTGATGGCTTTCGCCGTAATGGTCAAGCAGTTGGTCAATGCGGCGTGATGCGCCGTTTTTTTCGGCGCCGGGGCTATTGGATGGGACATTGACGGGCATCTCGGGCTCCTGCAAAAAGGGGAAAGCTGGATTGTGGAGTTTGTCGGATGAATTGCTCCCCATTCAAAAAGCAACCCAAAAGAAAATCTAGTAAAATAATAATTTACGAATTATAAATAAACAAATAGTAATCAATATTGATATATATTTTATAGCAATAAATGAAGATCTTCCGTGACTTAAATGAGATCTAATTTTTCATAATTTATCTGTTTAAACATTTTTAATTACGAGTTCAATTATGAGCTTGACGTTCGGTTGAACACCAATGCCAGCCAACTGGTCCACGCCCAATTGCGCCACGACACAATGGTCTGGCCCTTCCCACATCGAACCCGTTGAAGTGTTCGCGTCGCGTCGCCATTTTTCAATGTGCTTGAAGGCGACGGCGGCTTGCCATCCATGACTGCTTTCAGGCTCGCGGCGAGCGCCGGGGCAGTGCTTGCCGACCTGAATTGGGAGGCAAACACATGGGAATGGCTGACCGACCGCTGGGCGCCGTCAAGGGCGATGAAGCCCCCTGCATCCAGGGCCAGGCCACTGGTTGACACGAACGCAGCAGCTTGCGGCGCGAGCGCCAGCAGCGGCACATCACAGGCCAGGCGTGCACCGCTTCGCAGCGCGACTTCCTGCGTCGCAATGCCGACTGCGCCGTCAGCTAGCACCGTGATGCCTTGCCGCCGCAGCGCCCGTTGAACCTGTGACCTCAACGCTCCGCTGGTGGCCGAGGCCACTGTGTCGCCCCCGGTTACCAAGGTGACCGCAGATCCCGCAAATGCTTCGCGAACGGCAAAGGCCAGTTCAATCGCGAATTTTTGCCGGGGCCAGTGCACGCCCTCGGTGCCACCGCAAATCACTGCGACTCGCAGTGGCCGTTCAACCGCCAAACGGGCCACACGCGGCCACAACTTGCAAAAAGCTTCGGCTGGGCGGGTGAAGAAACCGTTGGCGCGGGCACCTGGCAAAAAAGTTTCAGCCTGCGTGCGGTCAAACAAAGGTTCAGGCTCGCAGCTGAGCCAGTCAAAACGCAACTCGCGGCCATCGTCCAGCAGCAGCACTTTGGTGACGGCGTCAACGGCTTTCACGTTGTGGTCGAGCCAGTTGACATTGACCCGGCGCAACAAAGGCTCAATGGGCAGGCCGCAATCCTCCATCGGCAAGTGTCCCGCCACAGCGCGCAACAACGCGCCGCGGCTGATGTAACGTTCCTGGCGGGTGACAAGGGTGATGGCGATATCGGCGCCGCGCCGTTTCAGCAGCCCCTGCAGGAACCGCCAATGCCCCGGCCCCACACCCAATAACACGAGATGACGGATCATCGCTGGCGGGTCAAGGCCGCTTGTTCAGGGTCAGGAAACCGCCCACCACCCGGGTTGCCGTGGTGACCGCACACAGCGCCGCAAAACCATAGGCCAGCTCCGGAAAATACCCAGGCCAGAAACACATGGCCAGGAAACAGGCCAGCGTCTCCGTGGCTTCCGTCAAACCCCCCAGAAAATAAAAAGATTTGTTGGGGTAGTCCAAGCTGTGCAGCTTGCGTTTGGCCGCGAGTGTTGCAAATGCAAGAAAACTGGAGGTTGTACCCACGAACGCCGCCAGCAGTACAGCGGCGGGCAGGGCGTTTTGAAGCGGGTTCGCGACAGCGAAGGCCAGTGGAATACTGGCATAGAACAGGAAATCGAGCGTGATGTCGAGAAACCCACCCGCGTCTGTGGGCACGGCAAGCCGCGCTACAGCGCCATCGAGGGCGTCCAGCGTTCTTGAAAGCAGGATGAAGGCAATTGCCAGCATGTACGCATTGGTGGCGACAAGGTACGCCGCAAATATGCCGGTACCAAATGCGGCCAGGGTGGTTGAATTGGCGCCAACACCCAGGCGGTGCAGCCTGCGGGCCATCGCGTTGATAACGGGTTGGATCAGGGCCGTGGCGGCTTTGTCGAGCATGGTATGTTGCGTCAGGCCTTGGCCGCATTGGGTGTCACAAGGTTGGTCACGCGGCGGGGGTCGGCGACGTCAGCGTCGTCGTGGGTGACCAGCAACACGGGCAAGTTGCGGCGGGCCACCAGGTCAAAGACAAATCTGCGCAAGCGCTCCCGCAAGGCCACGTCAAGTTTGGAGAAGGGTTCGTCCAGCAAAAGCGCTTTGGGCTCCGCCAGCAACGCGCGCATCAGCGAGACGCGGGCACGCTGTCCGCCTGAAAGTGTGGCCGGGTCAACCGATCCAAAGTCTTCCATTTCAAGATCGACAAGGCCTTGGCGCACCTTTTTTTCGCGCTCGGCCTGCCCCTGTTTTCCGGCCTGCGGAACGGCAAAGAGCAGGTTCTCGCGTACCGTCATGTGGGCGAACAACAGGTCTTCCTGGAACAATATGCCGACCTGGCGGCGTTCGATGGGCAGCTGGTTGATGCGCTGGCCGTGCAGAGAAATTTCGCCTTCAAAAACCAGACCGTCCGCCATGGTGCCGCACACCGCCGCCAGCAGGCTGGATTTTCCCGAGCCGCTGGCACCCATCACGGTGTGGATGGCGCCACAAGGGACCACCAGGTGCTGATCTTTCATCAACACACGCCCAGCGGCGCG
Organism: Rhodoferax sp.; assembly: GCA_031397915.1. Taxonomy (GTDB): domain Bacteria; phylum Pseudomonadota; class Gammaproteobacteria; order Burkholderiales; family Burkholderiaceae_C; genus JANYCG01. The sequence continues at coordinate 14,348 of JANNMM010000313.1, forward strand.
CAGCGCCTTGACATGAATTTCCAGCGTCATCAGTCAGGCAGGCCTGCGAGCTGGCGCGCGGTGCTTGCGGCCGGTAGCGCCAGGCCCCGGGATTGCATCACTTTGCGCAGACGATCCGGGTAGTCGGTGATGATGCCGTCCACGCCCCACTGGATCAGGCGCAACATGTCGGCCTCTGCATTTACCGTCCAAGGCGTCACCTTCAGGTTCAGCGACTGTGCGGTCTTGACCAGCGCTTCAGTGAGGTTATTGAAGTTCGGCGACCAGACGGCACCACCCGCCACCTTGACCATGTGGGGAACCGACGGGAAGTCAGCCCGTTTGAGGCCCGCGCTCCAGAGGCCGTCGGCCACGTTGCTGAAACTGGCGTTCTCAACACTCAAATACACCGTGGGTATGCCGGGTGCTGTTTGTTGTGCACGTTGGAGCGTGCGCCAGTCAAAACTTTGAAGGCTGACGCGGTCCTGTACACCATGCGCACGAACGGTTGCCAGCAGAATGTCGACAAATTCGTGGGGGCCGACGGTGTCCGCGGGAGCGTTTGGAAAGACTTTGGTTTCGATGTTGAACCGCACCCGGTTTTCACCCAATTCACGCGTGCGCTGGAACAAGGCCGCCAGCGTTGGCACGCGCTGGCCGTCAGATGGCTGCTGCTGCGGAAATTGTTTACCGTAGGCCGTTTGGCTGTTGGTGCGCCCCACGTCGTAGACCTGCAATTCGCTCAAGGTCAGGGATTTGATCGGCGGTCCCTTGGCCGTGAGCCAGCGGCCACTGGCGTCTCGTGTGATGGACTCAGGCAAAGCCGGGTCGTGGGAGATTACAGCCACCTTGTCGGCGGTGATGGCGATGTCAAGCTCCAAGGTCGTTACACCTACCTTGAGTGCGCGGTCAAATGCGGCCAATGTGTTTTCAGGCGCCAGGCCGCGGGCGCCGCGGTGGCCCTGCACATCCAGGGGAATGGCGCAGCCCTGCAAAGCCAGAATCACCAGGCAAGTCAAGCTCCCGCCCGTGCCTGCGCGTCGCGCAAAGCTAGCACAAATGTAGCGAAACGTGTCGATGTGGCAGGTCATGGCTTAATTGTTACCCATTTCACCCTGGCTCACGGGGGCTGTAGCCAATGGTGATAATGTCAACCATTCAAAACCGGTCTACGTTTTGAGGTGAGATCAACCTGGGAGTTTGCATGTTCAATCAAGTTTTTTCGGGGTTGCCAATGGCGGCCACACTTTGTGCCGCCTTGTTGGCCATGGGACCAGCGGCCGCACAGTCAAGTGCCGCCAAAAACGAATTGGTGGTGAAGATTCTGCAACTGCAGCGCCCGGCCATTGAAGGGCTGGCCACAGTGTTGGCGCAGCAGCCAGCGCAACAAATGATGCAAGGAGCGAATGTGGCCTTGCAAAGCCGGATTGCGCCTGAAAAACGGCAGGAGATTGCCAAGGAAATCCAGGCCGACCTGAAAAAGTACGCGGAAGAAGTGGTTCCCATTGCACGCGAACGTGCCGTGAAACTGGCGCCGGCTGCCATTGGCACCTTGCTGGAAGAAAAATTCTCAGAAGACGAGTTGCGTGAGCTGATCAAGATCATGGAGTCGCCGGTCAACCGCAAATTTGGCCAGATGAACGCCGAATTGCAGAAATCCCTGGCTGAGAAACTCGTGGCTGACGCCAGGCCTTTGATTGACCCGAAGGTCAAGGCGCTTGAAGCAACGATTGCCAAGCGGCTTGGCATGCAGCCAGCGCCAGCGGCAGCGGCACCCGCCAAACCTGACAGCAAATAAGTTTTGAATACCAGCCGCCGCCGTTCACGCGCTGGCGGCGTCGAGTTCAGCTGTGTCGGCTGGCGAGATTGTCAGTTCCGCAGCTTTCATGAGCTCCCCGAGTTGCGCCAGTGAGGTTGCACTGGCGATCGGTGCGGTTATACCCGGTCGGGCCATTTGCCAGGCAATCGCCACTTGTCCGGGCGTGACACCGCTTAGATGCGAAACGCCATCCAGCGCAGCCAAAATTTTCAGGCCACGCGGGTTCAAATATTTTGAGGTGGCGCCAATTCCGCGCAGGCTTTTGGTGGCGTCACCGTTGGTGCGGTACTTGCCCGTCAAAAACCCGGCGGCAAGGGCATAAAAGTTGATGACGCCGACTTCATTCTTGAGGCACAGGGGGCCGAGCCCTTCTTCAAAGGCTGCCCGGTCGTACAGGTTGTAAAGCGGCTGCAGGCTTTCGTAGCGGACCAGGCCAAGTTGATCGCTGGTCTTCAAGGCCAGAGCCAGGCGTTCGGTGGTGAAATTGGAGGCGCCAATGGCGCGCACCTTCCCGGCCCGAACAAGGTCGTCAAACGCGCCCAGTGTGTCTTGCATCGGTGTCGTGATGTCGTCGTCGTGGGATTGGTAGAGGTCGATCACATCGGTTTGCAGGCGCCGCAACGAGTCTTCCACCGCCTGCCGGATATACGCGGGGTTGAGCCCGGTTTTCCCGGGTCCCATCGGTTTGCCAACTTTGGTGGCGAGCACCACCTGGTTGCGTTTACCGCTCTTCTGGAACCACTTTCCGAGCAGGGTTTCGGATTCTCCGCCGCTGTGGCCGGGTACCCAGGCCGAATAGACGTCTGCCGTGTCAATGAAGTTGAAACCGCCATCGACCCAGGCATCCAGGATCGAAAAAGAGGTCGCCTGGTCCGCTGTCCAGCCAAACACGTTACCGCCCAGGCACAAGGGAGAAACTTTCAGGGGGCTTCGACCGAGTTGTCGCATGTGCATGATGAGTTGCCCGGGGAGGTGTGAGAGGTTTGCGACAGGTTGAAGGCGGCGACCGTTCGTCGATCAGACCGGCAGTGCCATACTGGCCGCAGCCGCAGACACGCCCGGCTCAAACGACAGACCTTGCACGGTCATGGCGGCCTCGATGCCGCCCAGGCAGCCCAAAATCATCGCTTCGTTGATGTCGCCCAGGTGGCCGATGCGGAAGATCTTGCCGGTGAGCGGGCCCAGGCCCGCCGCAAACGCAACCTGGAATCGCTCACGCGCCACAGTGCGCAAGGCTTCTATGTCGATGCCTTCCTTCACGGTGATGGCCGTGATCGAGACTGAACGCGCTGCAGGCACCTTGCTGAAAAATCCGAGCTGTCCGCCCTTGCTCCAGCACTGCACAGCTGCCTGGGTCGCGCGTGCGATGCGCCGGTGGCGCGCAAACACGTTGGCAATGCCTTCCTGTTCGATCAATTCGAAGGCGGCTTCCATGCCCATCAGCAGATTCTGGGGCGCCGTGCCGCAAAACTTCTGGTACGAATGCTCACCCAGCCGACGCGACCAGTCCCAGTAGTAGCGCGGGTTCGGGTTTTGCCGCGCCACGGTCATGGCCGTCTCGTCCGCTGCGCAAATCCCCAGGCCTGGCGTGCACATCAACCCTTTTTGCGATGCCCCGATGACCACATTGGCACGCAGGGCCACCATGTCAAATGGTGAGGCGCCCAACGATGCGACCACGTCGACGACAAACAGGGCCGGGTGGCGCGCGGCGTCGATGGCTGCGCGGATGGCCCCCAGGTCGTTGGTCATGCCGCTGGCGGTGTCAGTGTGCACGGTCAAAACGGCCTTGATGGCGTAGGTCGTGTCGGCGCGCAGCGCAGCCTCGATCACATTGGCGTCAAGGGGAAAACCTTCAACCCAGGGCGTACGGATGACGCGGGCGCCCAGCGCCTCGGTTTGCAATGCCCACTGTTCTGAAAAATGCCCGGTGCCGGGAATCAAGACGGTGTCGCCTAGCGCCAGGAGATTGGCGTGTGCCGCTTCCCAGGCGCCGTGGCCGTTGGCGGCGTACATGAAGACGTTGGCAGTCGGTGAATTCAGCAGGTTTCTGATACCGCGTTCACACGAAGCCACCAATTCAGGCAGGCGGGGGTCGCCGTGATCCAGCGGCTGGCGGCTCATGGCTTCCAGCACGGCGTGGTGCAGGTGCGTGGGGCCGGGCGCGTGTAAAAAGCGGTGGCCAGGAATTCGTAGTGAGCGGGTCATGCTTGAGGGCTATTGATGGTCATAGACGGTCGGTCCGAGCAGGTTTGGCAATGATAGTTTGCCGGGCACCGCTCAGACTGGATTGGTGCTTGCCGTGCGGCGCTTGAGGCGGCGGGGTTGTCCGAGCCACGCGGCCAAGCCAAACCCGAAAACCGGTAACAGCCATTGCAGGGCTGCGAACGCGGAAGTCAGAGAACGTTGCGCGCCAGAGGCCAGCGTCACGGCTTCGGTGGTCACTGTGGCAAAACGTCCTGCGCCAATAAAGAGGGTGGGCAAATATTGCGCGACACTCACAGCAAAACCCACTGCTGCGGCCGCTGCCAGTGCCGCGCGCAGCAATGGCCATTTGACCCGCGTCAAAAACTGCCAGCGGGACTTTCCCAAGGTGGCAGAAACTGCCCAATACCGCCCGTCAAATCCAACGTAAGCCGGACTCAACGCAATCAACACATACGGAACCGTGGCCAGGCAATGGGCGAGATAGACGCCAACCCAGCTGGCGTCGATGCCCCAGGACAGGGTCAAACGGTGCAGGCCAAGCATCAGCAAAACCGACGGCAACACCAGCGGCAGGTAGATAAATTTGCGCAGCCAGGTGTCCCAGTGCGTCGGCGCACACTCGAGCCAAGCCACCGACCATAACAATGCAGTGCCCATGCTGGCGAACGCGAGCGTGAGTGTGGTGCTGACAGCGCTGGAGCTGACCCACACCGATGCCCATGCGTCCCAGGTGAGCGTTTGCGGTAGTAGTGCGGGAAACGCCCAGACACCCGTGAAACTGCCCGCCACCAATGCGGTCATCACCGTCAAATAAGTGGTGACCAAAATGCCTGCGCTGCCAAACGCCTCAGTGCCGTGCGGGTGCGCGATCGGTGATGGTGCACCCCGAAGTCCGTTGGTCCATCGTGCTCGCCAAAAGGGCAGTTTGGGAAGGCTCCAAAGGAGAGCTGCTGAAACAAAAAGGGCCAGTGTCAGCGCCCATGCCGCCGCCGCACCCTGGGTGTTTTGCGCCAGATCAGCGTCCTGGAGCCATCCCCAGGTTAGTACCGCCAGCGTTGGCGGCGAAGTCGGCCCGATGACAATAGCTACGTCTACCACGGTTAGTCCATAGGCCAGGACTGCCAAAAGCGGCCAGTGCAGGCGCGGCCAGAGTTGCGGCCAGACGACGCGCCACCAGGCAGCACGCATCTGGTATCCCATCGTGCGTGCCACATCAAGCTCTCGCGCCAGGCGCTGTGCCACATCGCCGCGTTGCAATTGGGTGGCGGCCGCCCAAAGAAGGAAGGGCGCTTCCTTCAAGGCCAGAACCGCAATCAGGCCCAAGCCCCACGGGTCTTGCGTGGTGACCCAGGCCGGCGGTGATGAAAATCCGGTCGCCCAGGGCGACGCGACGCGCAGCAACCAGCCACTGGGCGCGACCAGGGCCATCACGCCGATGGCAAATGCAAGGTGGGGTACCGCCAGCATGGGCCCCAGAAAGTGCACCATGCGTGTCCATGCAGGCCCTGGAAACACCGTGGAAAGCAGACCCGCAACCATACCCGCAGCCAGCAGGGTCGACGCCACTCCCGTCCAGAGGCTGGTCAGCAGAGCCTTGGGAAACTGGGAATCAGCCACCAAAGCCAACCACGCAGAACCGTCGATCGCCGAAACGATGGCACTGGCCAGTGACCAGGTCAACGGAAAGCCCAACAGCAGTATCAAAAGGACTGCGGCTCTCGGGAAGGGTCGCATGGCTTCAGCCGGCTTTCAGGCTGGCCAAGGTGTCACGCAGGTGTGCAGCCATGGCACGCCGGTCACGGCCAAGAGTTGGCTCGGCTTCGCCGCGGTGAACACGCACCGTGATGCCTGAGGTGCACAGGGTGCGCCAGACCGAAACCAGAAAGAACTCGCCGCCGACAAAATTGGGCGCAAAACTTTGAAGTCCACTCCTGGTGTCCACGTATTGAATTAAAACAGCTTGCACGGGGGCGGTGCATGAAACTGCCGCTTGAAACAGGTTGGCGTGAAAGGGCAAGAGGCCGGTTCCATCGCTGGTGGTGCCTTCGGGGAACACGGCCAAGACGTCGCCGGCGCGCAGGCTGTCTGCCATGTGGTGGACCACACGCATCGCATCACGACGTGATTCACGTTCAATGAACAGGGTACCGGCCCGGTCAGACATCATGCCGATGACCGGCCAATGGCGCAGGTCGGCCTTGGCCACAAAACGGCAAAACTGCAAGGCATGCAATGCCGGGATGTCCAGCCACGAGATATGGTTGGCGACAATCATCAACGGCCCGCTGTGTTGCGGGCTACCGCGAACTTCCAGGGTCACACCGATGCAGGCCAGCAGCCCTTCTGCCCACTGCTGCACGCTCCGCTGCCGTTCTGTTGGCGACAGCCTTGGAAATTGCACCAACAAGGTCAGCAGGCCCAGGAACAGGTGCGCCAGCGTGCGCACCAGTCGCCACACACCTAAGAGTGGGTTCATGCGTAGGCGTGGCTTCAACCCAGCGCAGCGGCCTCAAAGGCGACACGCCCACCGACCAAGGTGCAGCGAACCCGCCCGGGCAACTCATAACCCGAAAAAGGTGTGTGTTTGCCCTGGCTTCTCAGTGCGCCGGGTACCACCTGCCAATGGGCTTGGGGGTCAAAGACGCAAATGTCCGCAATGCCGCCCAAGCGCAAACGGCCCAGGCCACCTGGCAGACCGCTGTCCAGCAAGCCCGCCGGCCCGCTGGTGAGCCTGGCCAGCGCGACCGGCAGCGGCACGCCGTCGTCATGGCTCCATTTGAGAGCCAGGCTGAGCAACAGCTCCAGACCGGTTGCCCCCGGCTCGCTTTCTGCAAAGGGCAGGGCCTTGGCATCTTCATCGACCGGTGTGTGGTCAGACACCAGTGCGTCTATGGTGCCGTCGGCAAGTGCGGCGCGCAGGGCATCGCGGTCACGCTGCTGACGCAGGGGCGGGTTCAGGCGCATGCGGCTGTCAAAGTAACCCACGTCGGTATCAGACAAATGCAGGGAATTGATGCTGACGTCACAACTGAGCTTCAACCCGTCAAGCTTGGCCTGGCGCACCAGTGCTACGCCCGCTGCGCTGCTGATGCGGCACAGGTGCACACGCGCACCGGTTGCGCGCATCAGCTCGAAAATGGTGTGCAGCGCGATGGTTTCGGCTGCCACTGGCACGCCCGCCAAGCCCATGCGGGTGGCCAGGGGTCCGCTGGCTGCCACACCCCTGCCCAAATGAAACTCCTGCGGGCGAAGCCACACGCAAAACCCGAAGGTATTGGCGTACTGAAAAGCACGCAGCATCACCTGCGTGTTTTCAAGCGGCACTTCGGCCTGGCTGAAGGCCACGCAGCCCGCTTCTTTCAGGGCCAGCATTTCTGTGAGTACTTCGCCCTTGAGCCCGCGGGTCAAGGCGCCCAACGGGTACAGCCGCGCCGCGTTGTGCGCCTGCGCGCGAAATCGCAGCATCTCCACAAGACCGGGCTCATCCAGCACGGGTTCGGTGTCGGGCGGGCAGACCACGGCCGTGACGCCGCCCGCCACGGCAGCGGCCAGCTCACTGGCCAACATTCCTGCGTGTTCGTAACCCGGCTCGCGCAAACGCACGGCGATGTCAACCAAACCCGGCACCACGATGCAGCCGCTGGCATCGATCACGCGCCCCGCAGAAAAGTCTTCTGCCACATTGCCGATGGCTTTGAGAACACCGTTTTCAATGGCAATGTCGGCGTTTTTGTCCAGACCACCGGCAAGGTCAATCACCCGCCCGCCCCTGATGAGTATGTTGTGGGAGCTCATGTTTTTATGCCTCGTTTCCGGCAACGATGCTCATTACCGCCATGCGCACGGCAATCCCGTAGGTCACTTGGGGCAGGATCACGCTTTGTGAACCATCCACAACGGCCGAGTCAATCTCCACCCCGCGGTTGATCGGTCCCGGGTGCATCACGATGCAATCGGGCTTGGCCAGGCGCAACCGTTCGGGTGTCAGGCCATAACTTCTGAAGAACTCGTGACTTGAGGGCAAGAGTGCGCCGCTCATGCGTTCGTTTTGAAGGCGCAGCATGATCACCACGTCACAGTCCTTGATGCCTTCCTCCAGTGAGTAGCAAACCCGCACCCCCATTTGCGCCATGTCTGCAGGCACCAGGGTTTGCGGCCCGACCACCCGCACCTCGGCGCAGCCCAGGGTGGTCAGGGCGTTGATGTCGGATCGCGCCACGCGCGAGTGCAATACGTCGCCGACGATGGCTACCGTGAGATTGGAAAAATCCTTCTTGTAGTGGCGGATGGTAAACATGTCCAGCAGCCCCTGCGTCGGGTGCGAATGGCGCCCGTCACCGGCGTTGATGACGTGCACGTGCGGCGCCACGTGTTGGGCGATCAAATACGGTGCACCGGATTCGCTGTGCCGCACGACAAACATGTCGGCAGCCATGGCCGAGAGGTTGGCGATGGTGTCCAGCAGCGACTCGCCTTTGGAGGCGGAGGAACGTGCAATGTCGAGGTTGATGACGTCAGCACTCAGGCGGGTTGCAGCGATCTCGAAGGTGGTGCGGGTGCGCGTCGAGTTCTCAAAAAACAGGTTGAAGACACTTTTGCCACGCAGGAGTGGAACCTTTTTGACCTCGCGGTCATTGACCGATACAAATTTTTCCGCTGTGTCCAGAATTTGCGTGAGCGTGTCTTTGGGCAGCCCTTCGATGGACAGCAGATGGATCAGCTCGCCGTTTTTATTGAGTTGCGGGTTGCGCTTGTAAAGCATGCTGGGCGGGCCTTAAATATTCTCAACTTCAAAACTGAACTGGCCGCTGTCACTGCGTGCCAGCGCCAGTGACTGGTTGACGGGCAGCGTAACCCGAGCCGCGCAAAAATCAGGCTGAATCGGCAACTCCCGCCCGCCCCGGTCAACCAGCACGGCCAGTTTCACACTGGCCGGGCGACCGTAGTCAAACAGTTCGTTGATCACCGCGCGGATGGTGCGCCCTGTGTACAACACGTCGTCCAGGATGATGATGTCGGCACCTTCAATTTCAAACGGCAAATGGGTCTGGCCACCGCCACTCAAGCCACGTTTGGCGAAGTCGTCGCGGTGCATGGCCGAGGAAATCGTGCCGGCCTTGCCTTCCAGGTGGCAGTCGATTTGAATCTGCTCGGCCAGCCAGGCACCGCCCGACGCGAT
>JANNMM010000342.1:0-4575 GCA_031397915.1 Rhodoferax sp.
GCCCATCAGGTCCTGCAAAGCCGGCGCCGTGCCCTTGTAGGGCACATGCACCATGTCCGCACCAATGGTTTGTTTGAAGAGCTCGGTGGTGAGGTGCGCCGCCGCGCCCACGCCCGAGGAGCCGAACGACACCTTGCCCGGGTTGGCCTTGGCGTAGGTGATGAATTCCTTCATGTCTTTGGGCGCAAAGTTGTTGCCCGCCGTCATGATGAGGGGCGCGATGCCGACCAGCGAAATCGGCGCGAAACTCTTCACCGGGTCATACGGAATGCGCCCGGCGTAGAGCGTGGCATTGGCGGCGTGCGCGGCAATCACCGTGAGCATGGTGTACCCGTCGGGCGGCGATTTGGCGACAAAGTCTGCGCCCAGCAGCGAGTTGGCGCCGGGCTTGTTCTCCACCAAAATGGTCCAGCCGGTCTGCTCCTGCACTTTCTGCACCACCATGCGGGTGGCGTTGTCGGTGATGCCGCCGGGCGTATAGGGCACCACCCATTTGATTGGCTTGTTGGGCCAGGCCGATGGCGCCGGAGCAGGCGTGGCAGCCGGGGCAGCCGTTTGGGCCTGCGCCAGTGACATCCCCAGCGGTAGCCCCAGCGCAAAGCTGACAGCCAGTGCGGCGCGAGCGGATTTGACAAAATTCATGGCGCAATGCCCCCCGAAGCAAATGAGGTTGACGAACTGGCATAGAGTAGCTGCTCTTGCCCGCTTTCCCCATCCGGAGAACCCCTCAATGAACCCAGACCGCCCCGCGCGCGGGCGCGAGGCCGCCATGCCTTTCATCATGGTCACCATGTTGATCGACATGCTGGCCATTGGCCTCATCATTCCGGTGCTGCCGGGCCTGGTGGGCAGCTTCACCGGCTCGCAGACTGACCAGGCCTACTGGTACGGCGTGGTGGCTTTCGCCTTTGGTTTTGCCAACTTCATCGCCTCCCCGATTCTGGGGGCCTTGTCTGACCAGCATGGCCGCCGGCCGATTTTGCTGCTGGGCTTTCTGGGCCTGTGCATCAGCTTCTACGGCACTTCCCTCGCGACCACGTTGTGGGTGCTGATCGCTGTGCGGGTGATGGGCGGCGCGATGCAGGCCAACATCTCGATCGCCAATGCCTACGTGGCCGACTTCACGCCGCCCGCGCAACGCACCCAGCGTTTTGGCCAGCTTGGCGCCATGCAGGGCCTGGGTTTCATCATCGGCCCGGTGATGGGTGGCCTGCTGGGTGCCGTCAACCTGCATTTGCCGTTTCTGGTGGCGGGCATTCTGGCTTCCGTCAATCTGATTTACGGCTACTTTGTGCTGCCTGAATCACTGCCGCCAGAGAAACGCAAACCTTTTCGCTGGGCGGCCGCCAACCCGTGGTCGGCGCTCAAGACCTTGGCGCAACTGCGTGGTGTGGGCTCCCTGGTCGGCGTGGTGGCGTTCAGTGGTTTGGCGCAGTTCATGCTGTACACCAGCTGGGTGCTCTACACCACCTTCAAATTCGGCTGGGGCCCGCTGGAAAACGGCTGGAGCCTGGCGGCCGTGGGTGTGGTCTCGGTGATCGTGCAGGGCTTTTTGCTGGGCAAACTGCTCAAGCGTTTTTCGCCCCAGACCCTGGCCATCGCCGGCCTGGTTTCTTCCGGCCTGTCTTACGGGCTGTGGGGCCTGGCGTGGGAGGGCTGGATGATGTTCGCCGTGATTGGCGTCAATTTTCTCGGCTTCACCATCACAGCGGCAGTGAACAGCATGATCTCCTCCGCCGCCGATGCCAAAAGCCAGGGCTCAACACTCGGCGCCGTGAGTTCGCTCAACAGCCTGATGGCCGTCGTCGCACCGGTTATCGCCGCGCCGCTGCTGGCGTTGGTGTCAAACCTGCCGCAAGGAGATTGGCGCATTGGCGCGCCGTTTTATTTCTGTGCGGCGCTACAGGTGGCTTCACTGGTGCTGGCGGTTTGGCATTTCAGGAAACACCGGCGCAGGCACACGGTTTAAGTCTGGCTGCGTTTGCGCCCGGCAGCGGCGAGACCCGCCAATCCCAAGGCAAACAGCGCCAGGCTTGCGGGTTCCGGCACCTGGTGCAGGAAACCACGAATCTCGCCGCCGCCCGCAAAGGTCGAGTGAACGTTCAGGTAGCTGCGTTCAGCCTGCATGCCCGCAAACAAAGCGGATTCGGCCGAGGCCACCGTGCCGCCATTCGCGGTGATGAATGCGGGGTTGAATGAGGTGCTCAGCGACATGTCAAACGTAAAGTCGTAAATACCCGAGGTCACGCCGAGCGGAAAACCCGTAAAAGACGGAACGACCGTGGCCACACCCACATTGCCGGTATTGGGCACGGCGGTACAGCAGTGAATGTGGGCAGCAGTCGTTGTGCCCGTCAGCCCGGTGAAGTTGACCTTCACCTGCATCGTGTGCAATGCCAAATCAAAAATGACAAAGGCGGTGCCCGTGCCATTTGAGGTGACGGCAGGTTGCTCGTTCGCACCGTTCAGCGTGGCGCTGAACGTTACCGGCATTGCATTCGCCATCGGCGCCGCTAAGGCGAGCAGGGATGTTGCAAAAATTGACAGCAGTTTTTTCAAGTTGCGTCTCCTGGAGGGTTGAAAAACAGGCGTTTCGGGTTGAAAAAGTCTAACCGTGGACGTCAGACACACTGCAAGCAATTTTTATTCTCACAAACGCAAGTCATTGATTTTTTTGACTATTTGTAGTTAGTGACAACGCTTGGCGAGAAAACGCCGGCTTCGTGTAAAAGAATTCGACATTCCTTCAATCAATTCACGCGCCAGCGAGCCGTTGAATTTCAGGCTGCGCTCAAAGCCAAATGGGATATGAATTGGAAACTCGTTTGGGGCGATTTGGCTAAACTCCCAATCACTATTCTTTTAATAGCATAAACAACAATAAACGCGTGACTTGATCCGCACTTTCGTTATGAAAAACCCCGAAAAGATCCAAATCAGAAGTTTTCATACCCATATTGGGTACGATTTCTCGATTTCCGAATTGCACTGGGCACCAGGCCCGGCGCGGGCAAGTCTGCGCGGTGACACCCACCATGCCGGCCCCGCTCTATGATCCCGCCACAACACCAACAACGCAGAGACACACCATGCCCGCCTACCAGCCCACACTCGATTTCCACCGCCTGATCGCCGCCGAATTGCCCGACGAAGACGGCCAGGACTGGGCCGATGCCAACCGCGGCTTGATCGGCCGCATTGAGAGCGGCGAGGTGCTGAGCGATGACGGCAAACCGGTCTGGCGCCTGGCGGGTTACGGCTTTCTGGACGACGACAAACCCGCCGACACGGTGAACCCCAGCCTGTGGCGCCAGGCGCGCCTGAACCGCATCCACGGGCTGTTTGAAGTAACGCCGCGCATGTTCCAGGTGCGGGGTTATGACATTGCCAACATCACCTTCATCGAGGGCGACACCGGTTTGATCGCGCTGGACGCACTCACCACGCCCGCTACAGCCGCTGCCGCGCTGGCGCTGTACCGCCAACACCGCGACCCCGAGGGCAAACGCCGGCTGCACACCATCCTTTACAGCCACAGCCACGGCGACCACTTTGGCGGCGTGGTTGGCCTGTGCACCCAGGCGCAGGTGGACGCGGGCGAAGTCAACATCATCGCGCCCTCGGGCTTCATGCACCACGCGGTGGCCGAGAACGTGGTGGGCGGTGTGCCGATGGCGCGGCGTGCGCAGTTTCAGTTTGGGCACACGTTGCCAAAGGGGCCCACGGGCCAGGTGGACGCGGGCTTGGGCAAGACCATGCCGTTTGGCCGCCTGAGTTTGATCGCGCCCACGCAGACCATCGAGCAGGAGCACGAGGTGCATGTGATCGACGGCGTTGAGATTGAATTCCAGCTCACGCCCGAGACCGAAGCGCCTTCGGAGATGCATTTTTTCTTCCCCGGCGAGCGCGCCCTGAACCTGGCTGAAAACGCCACCCACACGCTGCACAATTTGTGCCCGCTGCGTGGCGCGGCGGTGCGTGATTCTCTGGCTTGGTCGAAGTACCTGCATGTGGCCCTGCACCGCTACGGCCCGCGCAGCGACGTGGTGCTGGCGCAGCACCATTGGCCGATGTGGGGCAACGCGGCGGTGTGCCAGTTTCTCGCCGAGCAGCGCGACCTGTACCGCGTGTTGCACGACCAGACCGTGCGCATGATGAGCCACGGCCTGAAGCCCGCCGAGATATCGGAAGCTTTCGTGATGCCTGCAGGCCTCTCGAAACGCTGGCATGCGCGGGGTTACTACGGCACGGTGTCGCACAACGTGAAGGCGGTGTACCAGCGTTATTTGAGCTGGTACGACGCGCACCCGGCCAACTTGCACCACCTGCCGCCGGTGCCGGTTGCCAAGAAATATGTGGACTACATGGGTGGCATCGATGCGCTGATGCAGCGCGCCAAAGCGGACTTTGACCGGGGCGAATACCGCTGGGTAGCCGAGCTGATGAAACACGCGGTTTACGCTGAGCCAGAACACACAGGCGCACGCGAACTGGCGGCGGCTGCGCTGGAGCAAATGGGCTTCCAGGCTGAATCGGCCACCTGGCGCAACGCCTACCTGCTGGGCGCGCACGAAT
>JANNMM010000387.1:0-5986 GCA_031397915.1 Rhodoferax sp.
GCCCAGCGTTACAACGTGGCGCAGCCGCTGGTGACGGCCAGTGTGGCGGTCTCGGCAGTGCTGGCGCTGGTGACGGTTTCAATCGTGATGGCTCTGGCGGCCATGTTAGGATGATCTACGCGATTCAATAATTATATTTAGTTAAATTATTTTGAATATTTGCTGACTTTAAGTCACGAATTAATTCAGTTTATTGCTACTAATTTTGATATAAATAAGCATAAAAATAGTTAATAAAAATAAATAAAATACATAAACAACGAAATTTGTTATTTTTTGCACAAGTCACGCCACACCTGAATGCTCGCCGCTCTCCAGAAATCCGCCATCCCGCCCGAAGACGAGGCGCTGCGAGCGCCCGTGCGCGCCTTTCTGCGCGAGGCCTTGCAGCGTGTTCCAGCGCGGGTGCGCGCCAAATCCTGGATGGGTTACGACGCCGCTTTCAGCCGTGAACTCGGCCGGCGCGGCTGGCTCGGCCTGACCCTGCCGAGCGAATACGGCGGCGCCGGGCGCAGCGCGTTTGCGCGTTACGTGCTGGTGGAAGAGTTTCTCAACGCGGGCGCGCCGGTGGGCTCTCACTGGATCGCCGACCGACAAAGCGCGCCCTTGATATTGAAATACGGCAGCGAGGCGCAAAAGCGCCGTTATTTGCCGCCGATCTGCCGGGGCGAATCGTTTTTTTGCATCGGCATGAGTGAGCCCAATTCGGGCTCCGATTTGGCCAGCGTCAAAACCCGCGCCATGCCAACTATCGTCAACGGTGTGCAGGGCTGGCAACTCAATGGCCAGAAAATCTGGACCAGCAACGCCGCCAACTGCCACTACATGATCGCCCTGGTGCGCACCTCGGGTGAGGCGGCCGACCTGCAAAAAGGCCTGTCGCAGGTGATTGTTGATTTGTCATTGCCGGGTGTGACCGTGCGGCCGATCCAGGACTTGACCGGCGACAGCCAGTTTTGCGAAGTTTTTTTTGACAACGTGGCGTTGGCCCCCGACGCGCTGATTGGCGCCGAGGGCGGCGGCTGGGCGCAGGTCACCGCCGAACTCGCCTACGAGCGCAGCGGGCCGGAGCGCATTTATTCCAGCATGGTGTTGTTCGACGAATGGCTGGCGTACATCCGCACGCCAACCGGCCAGTCGGCTGAATCCACGCAACTGGCGGGCAAATTGTTCAGCCAGTTGGCGCCCTTGCGCGCCCTGTCGATTGCTGTCACCCAGAAAATTGTGCAGGGGCAAAGCCCGGTGGTGGAAGCGGCGCTGGTGAAAGACCTGGGCGTGACGCTGGAGCAGCTCATTCCCACCGCCATTGCCGACGACCTGTTCTCCCGCCCATCGCCCAACATTCCGCTGGAACTGCTGCAATCGCTGAACTACGTGACCCAGGTTGCCCCGTCGTTCTCGCTGCGCGGCGGCACGCGCGACATCTTGCGCGGCATGATCGCGCGCGGCTTGGGCCTGCGCTAGGGCGCTCAGCAAAAGCGCGACGCACATGACCAGCGAACCCGTGGACGAGCTCTTTACCCAGGCCCTGCACGACCTTCTCGAAGCTCATTGCACACCCGCCGTGGTGCGTGCCGTCGAGCGGGGCGACTCTTCGCAAGCCGCCAGCGACCTCTGGGCGGTGATTGACAGCTCCGGATTTGCCAACGCCATGGTGCCCGAGTCCGCAGGTGGCGCCGGTTTATCGCTGGCGCAGGCGTTCCCGCTGTTTGAACTGTGTGGCCGGTTCGCCGTGCCCCTGCCATTGGCTGAAACCATGCTCGCCCGTGCCTGGGCGGCTGGGCACGGCCTTGAATGGCCAGCCGCTTGCGTTGGGCTGGAGTGGGTGGACGCGTCTGCCAAAAACGCAGCGCTTGATTCCGTGCCAGACACCCGCGTGATGCGCGCGGCGGTGCTGGCCGCGCAAATCGCAGGCGCCCTGCAACGCGTGCTGGCGATGACCCTTCAATACGCCAACGACCGCCAGCAGTTCGGCCGCTCGCTGGGGAAATTCCAGGCGATCCAGCACCAACTGGCCTTGATGGCCGAGCAAACCCTGGCGGCCCACATGGCGGCACAGATCGGCTGCGCTGACTGCCGCCCTGACGGCCTGGTCGATTCACCAACGGTTGTGGCCACGCCCGCTTATCTGCCCAACGCCTTGCGCGCAGGCATTGCCAAGGCGCGTGCAAGCGAGGCGGCGGTAGTCGTGGCTGACCTCGCGCATTCGATCCACGGCGCGATCGGCTTCACCGAGGCGTTTGACTTGCAGCTGTTCACGCGGCGTTTGCACACCTGGCGCCAGGCAGCGGGGGCCGAATCGTATTGGCACCGCGAGATTGGCCAGGCGCTGGTGAACCAGCACGGGGGACAAGCGCTGGACCTTTTGTGCCAGGCAACAGACGGTTGAGCAGACCCGCGCTGTATTGCTTCGAAACCACTTCACCTTCATCAAGCAACCGGACACACCACCATGGGCACTTTCCTCAAATCCTCCCGCGACGGCGCCATCCTCACACTGACCATGAGCCAGCCCGAGACGCGCAACGCCTTGACCGGCAACACGGCAGTGCAGGAGCTGGTGGACGCCTGCGCGGCCATCACGCTCGATGCCAGCGTGCGTGTTGTCATCCTCACCGGCGACGGGCCGGTGTTCTCTTCGGGCGGCAACGTGAAGGACATGAAGCGCTTTTTTGAAGCCGACATTTCACCGGAGCTGATCCGTGAGGAATACCGCAACGGCATCCAGCGGCTGCCCAAAGCGCTCTACAACCTGGACGTGCCGGTGATCTGCGCCATCAATGGCGCGGCCATCGGCGCGGGCATGGATTTGACCTGCATGTGCGACATCCGCATCGCCGCCGACACGGCCACCTTTGCCGAGAGTTTCGTGCGGGTCGGCATCATTCCGGGCGACGGCGGCGCCTGGCTTTTGCCGCGCATCGTCGGCAAATCCAAAGCGGCTGAAATGGCCTTCACCGGTGAAGCGCTCAGTGCCGCAGAAGCGCTCGCCTGTGGCCTGGTGTCGCGGGTGGTGCCGGCTGACCAATTGATGATTGAAGCGCGCAAACTCGCCGACAAAATCGCCGCCAACCCGGGCGGCGTGTTGCGCATGACCAAACGCCTGCTCCGTGAAGGCGAGCGCGCCAGTCTGGAGTCGCTGCTGGAGCTGTCGGCCGGATACCAGGCCATCGCCCACAAAACCGCGGACCACAAAGAAGCCGTGCTGGCCTTTATCGAAAAAAGAAAACCCTCCTTCTCCTGACGCGCACAGGAGGCGCGCCGGAAATGGAGGGTTTAGGGGAGGGGTAAAGGTATAGGGGTTTAACGGTTTAGAGGTCTGAGCCGTTGCGGCTTTTGGACCTCAGGACTTCGGAATCACCACCGTGTCGATGACGTGAATCACGCCGTTGTCGGCAGCGATGTCGGTCGAGACGACCTTGGCGTTGTTCACCATCACGCCGCCGGACGTGGTGATGGCGAGGTTTGAGCCCTGCACGGTTTTGACGTTGCCGGCTTTCACGTCAGCCGCCATCACCTTGCCCGGCACCACGTGGTAGGTCAACACGGCGGTGAGTTTCGCCTTGTCTTTCAACAGCGCGTCCAGGTCTGCCTTCGGGATCTTGGCAAACGCTGCGTCTGTGGGTGCAAACACGGTGAAGGGGCCGGGGCCTTTGAGGGTGTCGATCAAGCCGGCGGCTGTCAACGCGGCTGCCAGGGTTTTGAAGCTGCCGGCAGAAACAGCCGTGTCCACGATGTCTTTGGCCTGTGCGCCAAACGCCAGACCCGCTGCCAGAACCGATGCAATCAATGCTTTTTTCATAAGTTTCTCCAGAGAAAAATTGAGAACAATTTATCAGCGTCAAGATGGACGCGGGAGAATTTTATACCAATTAGTCCGTAACGGACTGTAAAGTATATAAAAAAACTAAACGGTTCAAATTCGTCGGCAGTTTCAGCCAAAACTTAGATTCAACCAAACGGTCCACGGGTGAGAAATCAGGCGAGGCGGCTTGTCAAGCCCGCGCCCGCCAGAAATTCGGCCATCTCTTTTTTGTGGGCGGCGACCGGCAAACGGTCCTTTTCAAGCGCCAAGGTAGCTGCCGGCGGTTTCCCACACAAGCGGCGCATTTCGGCAAAACCACTGTCGGGCGCACCCGAGCTTTCAGCGCAGAAGAAGGCGACCTGGTTGAAGCGTTCGGCATATTTCTGCAAATACGTGCGCATCGGCGGCGCAACGCCCGTGCGCTGTACGGGCGCGCCGATGACGACCAAATCGTAAAAGCGCGGGTTGCGAACCGGTTTAAGGATGGGCGGATGCGTGCGCGTCAACGCATGCCAAGTAGACCGCCAAACCGACTGGGTTGGGTGCACCAGCCGCACAGCCTCCAGATCGCCAGCGCAGTGCTTGGCGATTTCCTTGGCAACCTGGCCGGTCTGGCCGGTGTGGCTGAAATAGAGCACGAGAGTTCTCATGGCGATGCTCCGCTTGTTTTTGGTGATGAACCGCCGAGGAGGCTTTTGGGCTTATTTCACGCGGCGCTGGCGGCGGCTTGCGACAACACCCAGCAAGCCGGCTGCCATCAAGCCGATGGTTCCTGGCTCGGGCACCTGTTGAACGGCAATGTCTGCAATCAGAAGCCCGCCTCCGATGGCGCCAATCTGCGTGGCAGCACCGGTGGCCAGGTCGATGCTGAACAGGCTGGAGCCCCCACCTACGGCGGTCAAAGACGCATAGGCCAGGTTGCCGAAGGCGAAGATGTCGAAACCGACCTGATCTGTCGTATTGAATCCCAGACTGCCTATGGTGTTCAGCGCGCCGGCGTTGGGCGGGATCTGGGAGATCAGGATGTCCAGCGTCGAATCGATGCCGAACAGGGTGGTGGCCGTGGCGCCCGCAACGCTGTTGGTGTAGGCGGAGCCAACCACGTTGGGGTTGGCGGCGGCATTGGCGTCGCCGGCGGCAAAAGCCAGATTGCTGTCAGTCGCGGCCAGTGCGCCGTTGTTGGGGTTGAGGCGCAGATTTTGGTCATCATTGCTGGTCAACCGAATGCGGTCCACCGTCGGGTTAAAGTCCAGGCCGAAAGAGGAGCCGGTCAATGTGAACGTGCCCGCGGCGCCAATTGCAGTGGCCACGCCGCTAGACCGGTCGATGCTGTACAGGCGGCTGTCGGAGGAGACTCCGTACAACACACCGTTTACCGCGCGAAAGTCAATGCCCACAAAGGTTTGTCCGGCGCCCAAGCCCGTGATGGCGACACTGCTGCTGATGGTGCCTGGCCCGCTGCTGTCAAAGACAACCAGCGTGTTGGCATCTGTGATGCCATAAACCGGTGTGGCGAAAGCGGGTGCACCGAGCGTGAGGCTAAAGAGGCCCGTCAATAGAAATCGTTCTCCAGTTTTCATGAAACAAACCCTTTGAAGTGGTGAGCCGGACATGGCTGAACGGATCAACAGCCAGAAAAATCGCAGCTTTCAGAATTGCACCTGTGGACGCCGCGATGATGAATGGTTGCGGCAGGCGCAGAGTTCGTCTGTTCGATTCCGCACATAAGGTGGCGGATGGGAGCGGGATGGCTGCGCCTGGCAGGGATCACACGCAAAAACGAGCTAAAAAATATAAACCAAAAAATTGTTACTGAAACTAAATAGCTATGAAGTCAAGAATCTATTTAAATTATTGCTATCAAAAAATAAATTGAATGATCGAAATTACATCAACATTTAAACTTAAATTCATTAGGAACAAAATTTTAATGGAATCATACCCATATTGGGTACGACGCGAATCCCGACCGTTCAGGGTGCGAGTCGTTCGCGCACCCAGGCGCCTGAAGCCGCTGAAGGGGTCAGCCGATAACGCAGCCGGTCATGCAGGCGGCTTTTGCGGCCTTGCCAGAATTCCCACTGGTCGGGCACCAGCCGGTACCCGCCCCAGTGCGGCGGGCGCGGCGGGTTCAAGGCGAATTTTGCGGCGAACTTGGCCGCGTTGGCGACCAGCACGGCG
>JANNMM010000033.1:0-7493 GCA_031397915.1 Rhodoferax sp.
GAAATTTTGTCGCCGCGCTGGATGCGTTCGATCAAGCCAAAATCGGTCGAAGTGAAGAGGCCGATGTTGTCGGCGTTTTGTCGGTAAATGCGCTCGAAACCGCTCGCGATCACCAAGCGGATACCAGCCAGCTTTTCTGCCATCGGGCTGTGTTCGCGCGACGAGCCTTTTCCGTATCGTTGCCCCGCCACCGTGACACTGAAGTTCCCCTGACGCACCGCGTCGACCCCCACCGGGCGTTTGCCGCCCGCCGTGAAACCGGTGTACGGGTAACGCGCCAGTTTGCCGTCGAAATGCGACAGGATCGCCACCGGCGTGATCTCGTCTGTGGAGATGTCGTCACGTAAATCGTCGATCTGCACCAGGGCGAAATCGGCGCCCTTGATCTGGGCCTTGACGCGGTCAGGGTCGCGGCATAAAAACAGGATGCGACCCGGCGGATCAGGCAAGACCGTCATCGCACGCCGTGCCGGGGCCCGTCATACGCGTGCGCTGCGCAACAGCGCGTCGGCGTAGTCCTGCCACAGCGCGTCTTTGCCAACACCCGTAAACACGCCGGCCGCCGCCTGGTCGGCCACCCACTGCTGCTTGGCGGCAGTTGCGGCCGTCATGAGCGGTTCAAACCCCGCCTCGTGCACGGTGCGAGCCGCCTCGCGCATTTCTTCGGCGCGGCGTTTGCCATGTTGCACCACGCGGCTGAAAAAATACGCACCCTGCTTTTCCCAGTCGATGCTGGGGAAGGTTTCTGTGAGTGTGGGCAACACATGCGCCTCGACGCCGTAATGGCGCGCGGTGGCGTAACTCTCAATCACGAGCGCTTCCAGCCCCTTGATCATGACGCTGCGGCACATCTTGATGGCACTGGCGACACCCAACCGGGCCGAAACAGCCTTGGCGTCCAGCCCCCAGGCGTTGAATCGCGCTGCCAAATCGGCAGCTCCTGCGCCACCCAGCAACATCGGCACCTTGATGCCGTACGGCGGGATGGACGTCATGACGCCGGCTTCGACATACTGCCCACCGGCCGCCTCGATGACCAAGGCGGCCTCCTGCTTGGTGCCCGGTGACGCGGAATTGAGATCCAGGAACAGGGTGCCGGCGCGCAGATGCAAGGCCGCCTCTTGCGCCACGGCCAGGGTGTTGGAGGCTGTCACCGCAGAAATCAGGAAGTTGGCTTTGGCGCACAAGTCCTGCATCGACCCGGCCAACTGAACCCCCGCCGCTTGAGCGTGCTTGTCTTCGTCTGGGCGCAATGCGGCATCGGCGAATTTGGTGTCCCACGCGCCCACTGAAAGCACGCCCGCCCTGGTTCTCAGACCCGCCGCGAATATCTTGCCGACTTCGCCGTAACCAATCAAACCAATGGTGTCGTGCATGTCCAACCCGAAAAATTATTGCTTTTCGATTTTGGCGCGCGCAATCACCTCGGCCCAGCGCTTGATGTCGTTGGCCAACACTTCACCCGCCTGCTCGGGCGTGCTGCCTTGCGCGTCGAGGTTGAGCTCGGCCATGCGTTTTTTCACATCGGGCAGGGCCAGGGCGGCATTGACTTCGCGGTTCAAACGGGCGATGGCCTCCTTGGGTGTTTTGGCCGGAACTGCCAGGCCGTTCCAGGAAGACACGTTGAAGTTGGCCAGGGAGCCGCCCGACTCGCGTGCCGTGGGTACGTCTGGCAGGGCCGTTGCCCGCTTGGCCCCGAGCACCACCACCGGGCGGATCGCCTTCGAGTTGATCTGGCCCATCAACGGGCCCAGGATGTCGACCGCGGCATCGAGCTGGCCGCCGCGCA
The DNA here is from genome assembly GCA_031397915.1 of Rhodoferax sp. Taxonomy (GTDB): domain Bacteria; phylum Pseudomonadota; class Gammaproteobacteria; order Burkholderiales; family Burkholderiaceae_C; genus JANYCG01. The sequence goes on from JANNMM010000033.1 coordinate 1,790, forward strand.
GGGCCGTAATGGCGGCGGGCGTGCCGTTGAAGGGCACCACCTGCGCGTCAATGCCACTGCTGGCCTTGAACAGCTCTGCCGCCAGGTTTTGGGTGGTGCCGATTTGCGGCGTGCCGATGTTGAGTTTGCCCGGGTTGGCCTTGCCGTAGGCCAGCAGCTCGGCGAATGATTTAAAACGCCCGCCTTCGTTCACCACGATTGCCAGGTCAAACGTGGCCAGCAAAGTAACGGGTGTGAAGTCCCTGAGCGTGTCAAAAGGCAGCGTTTTGAAGAGCGACGCGCTGACCGCCGTGCCGCTGGAGATCAGCAACACGGTGTGCCCGTCTGGCTCGCTGCGCGCGACCTGCTCGCCAGCGACGATGCCGCCCGCGCTGGCCTTGTTTTCGATCACGACCTGCTGGCCGATGGTTTGCGACACCACTTGCCCCACCGTGCGGGCGGTGATGTCGGCCGCGCCACCGGCGGCGTTTGGCACCACGATCTTGATGGGTTTGGTCGGGAAGGCCTGCGCCCATGCAAGCGGGCCCGTCGCAGCGATCGCGAGAATCAGGAGTAGTTTTGGCAAGGTCATGGAAAAGCTTTCAAAAAAAAGACGGGCAGTTTTTCACGCTGGCAAGTGGGTCGGGGCGCAATTTGCCGGACCACAAACTGCAGCGAAATCCGGTGTAATTTTAGCGTGTGGTACCTCGCGCGCGACACCTAACGCGCGACACCCAAAAGACGGTCCAGCAACTCTGGCTGGCGCTGCAGGTTCCTTGCCAAGCCGCTGTGCGCCACAGTGCCCCGGTCCAGCACGGCTGCGGTGTCCGAGATCGCCAGAATCGCCTGCGGGTGCTGCTCCACGATGATCGCGCTCAGGCCTTCATCACGCGTGATGCGGCGAATCGCCTGCAGCAGTTCCTGCACGATGATCGGTGCCAGGCCTTCCAGGGGTTCGTCCAGCAACAGCAGGCTGGGGTTCAGCACCAGCGCGCGGCCCACCGCCAGCATCTGCTGCTCGCCGCCGGAGAGTTGTGTGCCCAGGTTGCCCTTGCGCTCGGCCAGCCGCGGGAACATCTCGTACACACGCGCGGGCGTCCAGGCGCGCGACCCGGCTGCGCGGGCCGGGCGCTCGACGGCGGTGAGGTTTTCATGCACGGTGAGTGATTTGAAGATGTTGCGTTCCTGCGGCACCCAGCCGATGCCCGCCGCCGCCCGTTCATGCGAAGGCAGTCGGTGCAAGGCCACCGCTGTGGCATCCGCGCCGAGTGTCATCGAACCCCCGTGTTGGCGCGTGGCACCCACCAGGGTGTTGATCAGGGTCGTCTTGCCGGTGCCATTGCGGCCGAGCAAGGCCAGGGTCTGGCCTTCTTCAAGCGACAGGTTCACGTCGTGCAACACCACCGCTTCGCTGTAACCAGCGCTCAGTGCTTCGAGTTTGAGCAGGACCTTACCCATGGCGCATCGCCTCCACCTCGGAATCCTGCTCTTGCCCATGCCCAAGGTAGACCGCCTTGACGCGCTCGTCGGCGGCAATCTGCTCGGGCGTGCCTTCGGTGAGGACTGCGCCATTGACCATCACCGTCATGCGATTGGCGAAACTGAAAACCAGGTCCATGTCGTGTTCGATCAGCAGCACTGAAACCTCCTTGGGCAGGGCCGCCACAGTGGCCAGCAACTCCTCGCGCTCACCGGCCGGTACACCGGCCACCGGCTCGTCCAGCAGCAACACGCGCGGCTCGCAGGCCAGCGCAATGGCAATTTCGAGCAGGCGGCGTTTGCCGTAGGCCATCTCCTTGGTCTTTTGGTGGGCCACCGAGCTGAGGTGAAATTGCTCCAGCAGCACCTCACAACGCGCGTTGACGGTTTTGTCGGCGCCCAGCGCTTGCCACCATTTACCACCCAGGCCCCGGTTTTGCGACACGGTGAGGGCCAGGGTTTCCATGGGCGTGAGGGAATCAAACAGCTGGTTGATCTGAAAGGTTCGCACCAGGCCACGTTGCACGCGCTTGTGTGGCGCAAGGGTCGAGATGTCGCGGCCTTCGAGGGTGATGCTTCCGCCGGTCGGCTCCAACACGCCCGTCAGCAAGTTGATCAGGGTCGTCTTGCCGGCACCGTTGGGGCCGATCAGGGCATGGCGCGCGCCTTGCTTCAATTCGAGGTTGACGTTGTCAGTTGCGGTGATGCCACCGAAGCGTTTGCTCAACCCGTGGGTCGACAGCACCGTATCTGCAATTGCGGCGCTCATGTGGACACTTTCTTTGCCTTGCCAAACCAGGTCCAGGGCCGGATCAGCCGGTCGCGCCCGACCAGCGCCAGAACCACCAGAAAGAGCCCGATCCAGAAGGTCCAGTACTGCGGCGTGATGGCAGAGATCACGTCCTGCAGCAGCTTGAAGACCACCGCGCCCGCCACGCCGCCATAGAGCCAGCCGGTGCCGCCAATCACCAGCACCAGCATCACGTCGGCCGAACGGATGAACTCGAACACGTCAAGCGAGGCAAAACCGGTAGTTTGTGCCTGCAGCGCCCCGGCTGCACCGGCAACGGCCGCCGCCACGGTGTAGATCACCGCCAGGCGCTGCGTCACGGGGATACCGATGGACTGCGCACGCAGGCGGTTGTCGCGCACCGCCTTCAGGGTGGCGCCAAACGGCGAATTCACCAGCCGCCGGACCAGGAAAAACAAGACGACGAGCACCGTGATCGAATACCACGCCGCCGTGCGACCGGCCAGGTCGAACTCGAACTGCCCCAGGAGTTTGCCCATGACCACACCCTGCAGCCCGTCCGCACCGCCGGTCAACCAGTCGAGCTTGTTGGCCAGCTCGTACAGGATGAGGCCCATGCCCAGCGTGACCATGAGGCGCGTGAGGTCGCTGCCGCGGATGATGGTGAGGCTGCAAACCGCCCCCAAAACCGTTGCCAGCGCAATGCCTGCCGCCAGCCCCAGGAGCGGATCCGGATTGATGTGTTTGGCAAACAGGGCAGCGCCATAGGCGGCCATGCCAAAAAACGCGGCGTGCCCGAGCGAGACGATACCGGCGTAACCCAGCACCAGGTCCAGCGAGACCGCAAACAGGGCCACGATGGCAATCTCGTTGATGATGGGTGCGTGTTGTGTCACCACAAACGGAGCGGCCAGCACCAGCAGCCAGACCACGATCTCCCAGGGCTTGTAGCGGTTGGTGGCTTGCATCATGACTTGGCTCCCTGGCGGACAAAGAGGCCCTGCGGCCGCCAGATCAGGATGGCGATCATCAGGCTGTAGACGATGAAGCCGCCGAGTTTGGGTATGTAGTATTTGCCGGCTACGTCGGCAATGCCCAGGAGAAGCGCCGCCAACAAAGGCCCGGTGATGCTGGAAGTGCCCCCGACCGCCACCACAATCAAAAAGTACACCATGAATTTAAGCGGGAAAGTCGGGTCCAGACCCAGCACTTCGGCGCCCAGCGCGCCGCCCAGCCCGGCCAGGCCCGAGCCCACCGCAAAAGTCGAGAGAAAAACGGCATTCACATTGATGCCCAGGCCCGCGGCCACGCGCTGGTCGTCCACCGAGGCGCGCAGGCGGCTGCCAAAGCGCGTTTTCGCCAACACCAGTTGCAGGCCCACGGTGAGTGCCGCACACACCGCAATGATGAAAAGCCGGTAGTGCCCCATGCCCAGCATCCACGCGCCCGTACCCAGCTCGGTGCGGCCCTTGAGCCAACTCGGCAGCTGGATGATCTGCTGCTGCGAGCCAACAAAATAGTCTGTCGCGGCAACCGCCATGAAGGTCAGGCCTATCGAAAACAGCACCTGGTCCAGATGCGGCTTGCTGTACATCGGCCGGTAAAGGGTGCGCTCCAGCACGCCCCCCAGTGCTGCTGCGCCGAGAAACGCCAGCGGCAGGCACAGCAGAAACGGCACACCGGCCTTCTGCATCAGCAGCACGGTGATGTAGCCGCCGGCCATGGCGAAGGCACCATGCGCCAGGTTGATGAAGTTCATCAGGCCCATGGTCACGGCCAGCCCCACGGCCAGTACGAACAGAAGCATGCCGTAGGCAATGCCGTCAAAAAGGATGGTCAACATTCGGGGAATCTTGGGAAATTGCGAAGGGTGAGCGGTTGGGATGCGGTGGGCGTGCGGTGGGGGTGCGGTGCGTTCAGGGCCGTACTATGCCTCAAGCAGTATCGGCCCGATATGCCGAGTCCAGGGTGATTTCACCCACCACGCGCGAAACACACACGCATATGCGTTTGTTGCGGGCCTTCTCGTCGTCACTCAGAAACACGTCGCGGTGGTCAATCTCGCCATTGACCTCCAGGACGTCCATGGTGCACAGGCCACACTCGCCGCGCCGGCAATCGTAAAGCGCCTGCACACCCTGGAGCTCCAGGGCGTCCAGCAGCCCCTCGTCGGCGGCGACTTCAAAATCGAGCTGGTGGCGCGGCACCTTGACACGAAACGCCTCTGGAGCGAAGCGGCCACTGCTGCCGAAGGTTTCGTAACGCAGATCGGCCAGCGGCCGCCCGGCGGCGGCCCATGCACGCCGCGCGGCGTCGAGCATGGGCACCGGCCCGCAGACGTACGCCTGGGCCCGCTCAGGCAAGCCAGCCATTTCATTGGCCAACTCAAGCATCTCACCACGCGTGGCAACAGCCGTCACCACCTGGCCCGGCAGCGCCGCTTGCAATTGCGGCAGGTAAGCGAGTTCGTCGTCAGACCGTGCGCCATACAACAAGCGCAGCTTGGCACCGCGGTGCGCCAGCAACTGGGCCATGCCCAGGAGCGGCGTGATGCCGATGCCACCCGCAACCAGCAGGAAGGCGGGTGCCGTCAGATCAAGCGGGAAATGGTTTTGTGGGCCCGTGACGCGCAGGCGATCCCCCACGCCCAGCCGCCACATGGCCAGTGAGCCCCCACGCCCGGCATCCAGGCGTTTGACGGCAATGCGGCAGGTGTTGGCGCCGGCGCTGTCGCCTTCAATTGGCAGACCGATGAGCGAGTAAGACCGCGTGTGCAAACGCGCCCCAGCGCCCTGCCCGACCATGATCTGCACCTGCAGGTGGCTGCCCGGCGCGTACGGCCCGCAATGCCCTGGCAGCCGCAGCGTGAACTCGCGCACGGTGGGCGTCACGTCGCGGATCGCGTCGATGCGGGCGTCGATCCAGTCGGGTGCGGTTTTCATGGTTTGCGGATCAGGCGTACGCCCGGCATTTGGTCCAAAAGCGGGCCGCGCACCACCTCGCGCAGGTTGCGTTGTGCGATGCGGGAGTGTTCGCGCATCAGCGCCTCGGCGCGTGCGCCTTCGCGCCGCTCAATCGCATCCAGCACCTGCCAGTGCTGGTCTTGCGCCACGATCAGCATATCGCGCGCGGCCGGGCTGTTGGCCTGCACCACGACAAAACCCGAGGGTGACGCAAAGGGCATGGCACAGACGCGTTCAATCTCGCGGGCGATCACGCTGCTGCCGGACATCTCGCCGAGCAGCGTGTGGAAGCGTTCGTTGAAACGCACGTACTCCGCAAATGCCTCGTCGTTCAAGGCGCTTTGACCGAGCAGCGCGTCGATGCCGCCCAGGGCCTCGCGGGCTTCTTTCAGGACCATCGGCGCAGCGCCGCGTTCGGCTGCCAACCGCGCCGACAGCCCTTCAAGGGTGCCGCGAAGCTCAATCGCGTCGGCCACTTCGCGCTCGGAGAAGGTCTTCACCGCGAAGCCGCCATTGGGCAAGGCGTCCAGCA
>JANNMM010000331.1:0-9781 GCA_031397915.1 Rhodoferax sp.
GCCGGTTTCAGCGCGGGGGAATCCGATTCCTTGAGACGCTCGATGGCCGCGTGGAAGAGGAAAGGCGGCGTGCACAAGTTCCATGACCGGCTGGTCAACGGCATGGTCGAACGCGGTTATGCGGTGGAGTTTGCCGAAGGCATCTTCAAACAGATCGAAGGGTTTGGCGAATACGGTTTTCCTGAAAGCCACGCTGCGAGTTTTGCGCTCATCACCTACGTGAGTTGCTGGCTCAAGCACCACGAGCCCGCCAATTTTTTGTGCGCCATGCTCAACAGCCAGCCACTGGGGTTTTATTCGAGTTCACAACTGGTGCAGGATGCCAAACGGCATAGGGTAAAGGTGCTGCCGGTGGACGTGATGTGCAGCGACTGGGATTGCACAAAAGAATTGGGGTCAGATTCCAATTACCACGATGCAAAAAATGAGGTTCGCCTCGGTTTAAGAATGGTCAATGGCCTCCATGAATCGTCGGCCCAGCGCATCGTCGCGGCCCGGGCAGAATCCCCCTTCACCAGCACCGAAGACCTCGCCCTGCGCGCCAACCTGGACGCGGGCGACTTGAAGGCCCTGGCCAGCGCCGATGCGTTGATGGCCTTGAGTGGCCACCGTCGCCAGCAGGTCTGGGATGCCTCGGCGCTCAAGCCCGCGCCGCCTTTGCTCAAAGACGCGCCCATTGAAGAAGATTTCCTCGAACTGTCGGCAGCCAGCGAAGGTGAAGAAGTCGTCTTCGATTACGCCGCCACCGGCCTGACCTTGCGCCGCCACCCGCTGGCCATTTTGCGCCCACAACTCGCCAAGATGAAGCTCTTGTCGTCCGCGCAAATGCACCATTTGCCCAGTGGCCGGCGCGTGGCCACCTGCGGCATCGTCACCATGCGCCAGCAGCCACAAACCGCCAAGGGCGTGGTCTTCGTCACACTCGAAGACGAGGCCGGAAACATCAATGTGATCGTCTGGAAAGACCTGCGTGAAAAGCAGCGCGCCGAGCTGCTGCGCTCGCGCCTGATGGCTGTCTATGGCGACTGGCAGCGCGACGACGGCAGCGGCTCAAAGGATCAACAAGGCAAAGGCGAGGTGCGCCACGTCATCGCGCGGCGCCTGCAAGACCTTACGCCGATGCTTGGGCGCCTGGGCACCGCGAGCCGGGACTTCCGCTGACCGGTCGCCAGCGCTGTTTTGCCTTGCGGTGATACTTGAATCCATGAACACCGCCATCGACACCCATCACGCCCTTGCGCACCTGGGCGAAAACGGCATTGCCACACTCACGCTGCGCAATGCCAAAAGGCTGAACATCGTCGGCTCACCGGCGATTCTGGAATTGACTGCGGCCATCGAATCCCTCCGGACAAGGGGCGACGTGCGCGTTCTGGTGCTGCGCGGCGAAGGCGACACGGCCTTCATCGGTGGCGCGGACATCTACGAAATGGCCAGCCTCACACCGTCCAGCGCAGAGGTGTTCATCTCGCGCCTTAAAAACCTGTGCGAAGCGGTGCGAAGTTTTCCAACACCCGTGATCGCACGGCTGTCTGGCTACACACTGGGTGCCGGCCTTGAGGTGGCTGCCGCATGTGACCTGCGCATCGGCAGCAGCCACGGGCAGTACGGCATGCCGGAAGTCGCCGTGGGTATTCCTTCGGTGATCCATGCCGTGATACTGCCTTTGCTGATTGGTCACTCCCGCGCCACCTGGCTGCTGATGACAGGGGAATCCATCGATGCCGCCACGGCCTTGCAATGGGGCCTGGTGCAGGAAGTCTGCGAGCCCGCTAAGCTGGACGGGCGAATTGCGGCACTTGCGTCACGCCTGGCAGGCTTTGGACCCGCTGCGCTGGCTCAGCAGAAAGTCCTGATGCGCAGTTGGCAAAGTTTGCCGCCTGATGCGGCCATTGACGCCACCGTGCCCGAATTCGGCAAGGCTTTTGCCACCGGTGAGCCGCAGCGGTACATGGAAGCTTTCAAGAACCGCAAACACTGAGGCAAGTGGGCGGAGGCCATGCGTTCAGCCGATACACTTCCAAATTCTGCAAAACGCGCCCGCCCGAACCTCGAAGAGCCATGACAAACTACGACCTTTACGCCATTGGCAACGCCCTGGTGGACTCTGAATACGAAGTCACTGACGCCCACCTCAACGCCATGAAGGTCGAGAAGCGCCACATGACCCTGATCGACGCCACGCGGCACACCGATCTGCTCGAACAGGTGCAAGGCGTGCACACGCGCAAGAGCGGCGGCGGCTCGGCCGGCAATACCATCGTTGCCGTGGCCCAGTTGGGAGGCAAGGCGTTTTATTCTTGCCGTGTTGCCAGCGATGATCTGGGCGACTTCTACGCCGCCGATCTGAAAGCCAACGGTGTTGACAGCAATCTGGCAACCGGTGCCAGGGCTGCGGGCCAAACCGGCGAATGCATGGTGATGGTCACCCCGGACGCCGAGCGCAGCATGAGCACCTTTCTGGGTGCCACTGCCGATCTGGACCACACGTCACTCAACCCCGCCGCACTTTCCGCGGCGAAGGTGTATTACATGGAAGGTTATCTTGCCGCCTCGCCCACGGGCCTGGATGCCGCACTGCAAGGCCGCCACATCGCCCGTCAGACTGGCGTGAAACTCGCGACCACCTTGAGCGACATGAGCATGATCAACTTCTGCAGGCCGGGCCTTGAAGCCATGATTGGTGACGGCATCGACTACCTGTTCTGCAACGAAGAAGAGGCACAAACCTGGTGCGGCTCAAAAGACTTGGGCGCAGTCGTCGCGCAAGTCAGCCAACTTGCCAAAACGGTCTGCCTCACACGCAGTGCCAAAGGTTGTCTGGTGTTGGAAAACGGCGGGCAAACCGATGTTCCCGCCGCCAAGGTCCATGCAGTGGACACCAATGGCGCAGGCGACATGTTCGCTGGTGCGTTTCTTTACGCGGCCACCCAGGGCCACAGCCACGCGCGAGCGGCCTGGCTGGCTAACCAGGCCGCGGGGCAGGTGGTCAGCCAGTATGGCAACCGGCTGACCCAGGAAGCCATGCGGCAAATCAAGTTGCGATTTGAGCAGTTTGTAGAAGCGTGACCGCACACGGGTGAGCACATGACGAGCCCTCGCACCCAAAGGGCCGTGCTGCTGCTGGTGGCCTGCCTTTTGGCTGCGCTTGATTTTTTGCAGCATGGAGCGGCGCCTGCGACGGCCCGGGCGGTGATCCCGCCATCACCCTTCCCGTCAAATGAAGTCAAGCTGGTACTGAAAAGCCAGGGTCATTTGCCGGTTCCGCCAGATACCCCCGCCGCGCACGCCAGCAATTTGCTCGCAATGCCGCCCGGCCACAACTGCGCTCTGATGGCATTCTGGTTCGCGGGGGAACGCGAAAGCGCGCCCGACGTGCAGATCGCGTCCTCCTGCTTTGAACGTGAACACCAGCGCTGGAGTGCCGCGGCTTTTGTCGTCAACCGGCACGAAATCAGTGCAAAGCTCGGGTACGGCATACGCCGCTTGGGCAATCCCGTTGCCTGGCTCGATCCGTCGGGGCGCATTCACCTGTTTGTGGTCGCGACCGGTCCGGGTGGTTGGGCGGCCAGCCGCCTCTTGCACCTGCGGCAAACCAATGCCGAAGTCAATGAGCCCATCGCTGTGTTTGACGAACCTCGCGTCGTGCCATTGGCGTGGTCTTGGAATGTCAGTCATTTGGTGCGCGGTTCCCCGTTGACCCTCGAGGATGGCGGCATGGTGTTGCCGGCCTACTTCGAGCTTGGCGTGAAGTACCCGCTGGCCTTGCGTTTCGATGCCGCTGGTGCATTCAAAGGCATAACGCGGATGTCAGAACGCCGCGCCATATTGCAGCCAACGCTGATAGCACTCAACGCGACCCACTGGCTGGCGCTGATGCGCGACAACCGGATCGAAGGGAGGATTGCTGTTGCGCAAACCAGTAACGGTGGCCAGACCTGGCGTGACCTGCAGGATCTCAATCTGTCTAACCCAGACGCCTCGATTTCTGCCACGACACTGGGCCCGTGGCATTTCATGTTGGCCCACAATTCATCAATGAAGTCACGCAAGGTGCTGGACCTGAGCGAATCTGGCAATGGTGTCGACTGGATGCGTCTCCAGACGCTTGCCCAGGGCGAAAGCTTTACGGTTGGCGAAAAGTCCCGGGCGGCGGAGTTCTCGTACCCCTCGATGGCCTGGGCCGACGCCAGCCTGTGGGTCATGTACACGGAGAACCGCACGCGCATTGCCTGGCAACGATTCGCAATGGAAAAATCGCCATGATGGATTCACTTCAGTTTTTGGCACCCTGGGTGTCAACCGTCACGCCGGTATTGCCTGCCGCTGTCCTGGTGCGCTGGGCACAGCCGATTTTTTGGGGGCTGGTGCTGGCCTTTTTGGTGGCACAAGTGTTCGCGCGGCGCCCGGCAGGTGTCCGGCGAATGGCTATGGTGGCGGCCTTTGTCTGGGCGTGCATCCCCGGAGCCTGGTCACCTACGTGGTGGATGGGGCTCGCGTTTCAGCTGCCGAGCTGGACCACGGTATTGCTGTGCAGCGCGTCCCTCCTGACACTTTGGCGGCACCCTCGCCCATCTGAGTCCATCCGCAGAGGTACGGCCTTTTTGGGCTGGCTGGCGATCGTGTTTGGCCTACTGCTGCTGCTGGACATGTTTATTTTGTTGCCGTTTGCCCTCTACCGCTGGGGTTTCAGCGCACTGGCCCTGGTTTGCGTGCTGGCCACGGCCACAGCGGTGTGGGCCGTTGCGGGCAGTGCACTGCAAAAAAGTGAAGCAGCACTGGCCTTGCTGGCAACGGCTCTATTTGTCTTGACCCGCCTGCCCACGGGCAACGTTTTTGATGCGCTGCTCGACCCCTGGTTGTGGCTGGTGTTGGTTTGGAGCGCGGTCCGTCAGGCGGTCAGTGCCGTGAAGTCACGGTTTAGCGGCGACGATCCACTCGCGCTGGAAAAGCCAACTCAGTGACCACAGGTTCGCTGCCGTGATGTCGCCGCTTTTGTGTCGTTCTTTGACCACCCAGCGTGAAGCCATGACTTGGCAAGATGGGTAGCAGGGGGGCTCGCTTTGAGCCGCGTCTGCCTGGCCCCAGACCACGGCGTCATGGTGTTGCAGCAGGTCCTTCAGTTTTGCGTGACTGGCCGCATCGTTGGCGGCCATGAGCGCCATGTCAAACGGGGCGAGACGGTTGCCTGGCAACAAGAATTCAAAGCGTTCCCACTGGGCATTGAAATTGCTCGGTACAGCGATGGACTTGCCTGTGAGTTTTGCTTTCACTTCTTCGCCATACCGGCCTTGAGGGCCGTCCAGCGGAGCCACCGTCAGACCAAAGCCTCCGTAAGACACCAGACACGCGGCGATTGTGCAGGCGCCTGTCCAAGCCGGTTTTGCCACGCCTGCAGCGATCAGCACAAGCGCCGACCCCAACACAAAGGCCGCGGCCAAGACCTCTAGGGTGCTGGCGATTTGAAGCGTATCCATGGCCCAAAGAATGCGACCCATCACCACAACGGCGGCGCCAACCAGCAGGCCACACGCCAAAAACCAGCCTCGCGCAATCTGGTGCCACCACAGCGTGATCACAATGGCCAACGCGGGCATCGCCGGGATCACGTATCGGGCAGAGCGTTGGCTGGGCAACATGAACACCAGCGCCCACACCACCAGCCAGGCCAACAATACATGCGCGTAGACGGGCCATGAGGCAAACGGGAGCCGATGTTTGAACATGGCGAACGCAAGGCCAAGGACTACAAAAGCGAGCAGCCCCGCGTTTTCCACATACGACAGCGCCTGGGCCCACATGCTGGAGCCACCTCCAAAAGCGGCCTCGTGCCAATAGCCGACTTTGTCACCCATCTTGCCGACGTTTTCGCCCACCACGAATTCACGCCACACCGCCGCTGGGTCGGGGTCAATCGCAAACCACAGTCCAAAAATGCCAACGGCAATGAGCACACTGGTGCCGATTTGCAGGCTGGTGGTGACCAGGGATTGGAATCGGAAGCTCTGGTTGGTGAAAATGCAGGCACACCACAAGGCTGCAGCAGCAGGCGCGATCAGCGCGAATGATTTGTAGGCAGACCCCAACCCCCAGGCCATGCCCGTGAAGACGAGAAAACCAATTGAAAACGGCGTGAAGGACCGCTCATGCAAATCTGCGGGGACCTGTTTTTTCCCGACTACGTGCCACAACAAGGCAAACATCGGAAGGGCCAGCCAAAACGTCTCTGGGGCGCTGGTAAGGTAAGGTCGGCCATAGCGGTAGCTGCTGAAAAAAGCCAGGTAAAGGCAGGCAGACAACAGCGCGCGGCGTTTGTTTCGGGTGATGCCGTGCACCACCATGGCCACCAGTGACGTTGTCGCAAATGTGTAGAAGAGGCTCGGCAATCGCAGCGCAAAGAGTGTCCAGTGGCTGCCCCAATCTCCTGCCACCATCGCCTGCCAGAACAGCAGTGGGGGTTTGGTGTTGCGCATGTTGTACAGGTCTGATACCAACGGCAACCAGTGGCCCGATGCAGCTGTCAGGCGTGCGATGTGCGCATAAACCAGTTCATCCCCATTGGTTGGAACATACTGACCACCCAGGCCCAGGAAGTAAATTCCAATGGCCCACGCAAGCAGGCCGCACCATAACAGGCCTTGCTCCCTTGGCCCTGCCAGGTGCCCACTGGCGGTTGTCATGGTTCGCGCTGTCCGGTCGAATGCCGCGCACGTTTCAGGCGAAAAGTCCATCGGTCATTGGCCAGAAAATTGATCACGCTGGCCGCCACGATGGAGACAATGTTGGCCAGGCGGTAGTCCATGTATTGGGCCAGCCAGATGGTGGCGCCGAATTGAAATGCCATGCCAAACCACGACGCCATGCAGTACCGACCGAACTGCACGGCCAGGCGTTTGGACAAAGGCGCAATTGGGGCGCCCATCTCGATCGCCAGGGCCTCGCGCCGATCAGCCCAGGTCCAAAGCCGGTTCCAGGTGAAGTTGTTCAGCGTGGCGATCAGGATGGCCAGTGCCAGCGACGCGGCCAGCCGAATCTTCTCTGGGCCAATCCAGTCAAAGACGTAATTCTGTGCCAGGTAAAGAACCGCAATGTTGACCACCGTCCCACTGGCACCGACGATGCCGAATTTGATGTAACGAAATTTTTGTAGCCACTGGGCCAGAGCCATGAATCGCATCGCGACATTGTCGCCTGAGCGTTCAAGCCAGTGCAGTCAGGGCGTCTGCCAGAACCGGATCTGCCGCGATGCGTTTGAGACACTGGTTGTCGCCGTCACAGAAGGTTTGGCGATGGTTGTAGGCAGACAGGCACGGCGAGCATGCGACCCCGGACTCATAGGTGCTGGCGCGGGATCCCAGCGGGCCATAGAGTTTGCTGGTTTCCGGCCCGAAGAATACAAAGGTGCGTATTGGCGTGAGACTGGCAAAGTGGCCCGGGCCACCGTCGTTGGTGATGAGCAGGTGCGCACTGTGGAACAGCATCAACAGTTCGCGGATGGATTGCGTATAACCCGTCAGGTCCACGCAGTACCTGCTAGCCGCCTGGTGTTGAAGGTCTGTGGCCAATGATGCATCCTCGGGCAGGCCGATCAAGCCGACGGCGTGGCCCGCCTCACACAAACCGCGTGCCACCCGCGCGTAATGCGCAACCGGCCAGGCGCGCTCCGGTAAAAGTCCGCCACCCGCGTAGAGAAGCACAACCCTGCGGCCTGTCAGTGCCGGGTGATCGGTCTGCAGTTTTTGGACGTACAGGTTCAGCTCATGCCGGGAGAAATCGACCGACAAGCGTGTGTCGATTGGAACTTCCCGAACCTGCGCCGCCTTGTTGTGCGGCATGGTCTTGAACGCGTCTGGATCCAGCGCATCCACCAGCGACAAAAATTGCTTGCTGATGTGTTGATACGGGTTGTAGGGTATCGCGCGGTTGATGTGGCTGCCCCGATACAAACCCTCCTGGGTATGGGGCGTGAAACCGACGCGCAGTGGCGCACCCACCAAGAAACTCATCAAGCTGCTGATGCGGGAGAAAAGTTCGCAGTCAATCACGACGTCCAGCGGCAAGGCCCGCATGGCTCGGCGCACGCGCCAAATGTCGCCGAGCAAGCCAATGCCCGAGCGGTCGTCCAGCGCGTGGAAGTTCTCGACCTTGGCCAATTGCAGCAGCCGGGCGACCTCTTGGTTGCGTTTGAGCTGCAACACATGCAAGCTGGCATCCGGGTAACGCTCGCGAAGCGCAGCAAACATGGGACCCGCCAATACGATGCTGCCCATTTCAGACAGCAGAATGATGAGTATGTGGCGCGGGTTGGGATTGGGCTGGGGCGGCCCCCGGAAAACACCCGCGACACGAACCCACCCGGACACGGCGGCGCAAAGCAACTGGCCAATCCAGCGGTCGATCCAGCGTTGCGTCGATAGCTTCATGCTGCGAATGGTAGCGTCAGCTACCGATCAAACGCCAGCCCCTGGGCGCGACATTGAGGAACTCCGCCATCCGCTGCAGCTCGCCGTCCAGCGCACGGCGCAGATCCCGCCCAACGGACAGTCTGCGGCTTCTGCCACGCACAAGGCCAATGTCGGCGCTCAGGCCATCGCGGCCCAAGCTCAGGTTGCCCCAGCCGACGACGTCATCGCGCCACAGCAGTGGCAACGCGTAATACCCCAGTTTTCGCTTGGGCGCGGGGGTGTAGGCCTCAAACCGGTAGGCCCAGCCCCAAAACAATTCGAAGCGCTGGCGGTCCCAAACGACGGGGTCAAAAGGCGCGAGCAGGCGTGCCTTGTCCCGGACCGGCACGTTCGTACGCAATCGTTCTGCAGCCGGCCAGTACCAGTCCATGCCGTCCACGACAGCATGCGAGAGGCGTGTTGCAGCGCGTTTGAATATTTCGGCACGGAAGGATCGCCATTGCGGTACCCCCACCATGAGTTTGCTGATCAATTGACCCAGGGATGCTTTAGGCAGCGGCGCATATTTTTGGACGATCACGTCCACCAGGGCGTCGAGCACCTCCATGGGCGTCTGGGCGGGCATGGCAGCGGGGAACGCTTCGCGCTCGGCGTAAAGGCGTGTACCGCTGTCGCGCCGTGCCACGCGCAGCATGCCGTGGAAATGCATGCGGTCCAGCAACTGGGTTGACGCGTTGGACGTGCCGCCAAACCAGTTGGTGGTTTTGCCATGCGCGAAATGGGTGTCAACCTCCCGGGGATGTACAACGCCACGGTCGCGCACAAAGGCAAGCACCTGGGTGGCGACTTTCAGATCTTGCGGTGTCCAGGCGCTATGTGGCGTGCGAGGATGCAACAACGCCTGCGTGGCGCGGGGCAAATAGCCATAGTTGACGAAATAGTCTTCTTCGAGCCCCAGCAGGGGGTATTTTTTCTCCAGGTCACCTGCCCGGTAATCGGTAACACGATGGCGCAGTGTCAAATCCTGGGCGCGTGCCGGCGCGCGGATCGGGTCGGCCTGGACAAACCCGAGCCTGGCCACCGCACGTTTCAGTGTCGTTGGTGCAAAAAGACTGCGCGCCACAGCGTGGCGGCGCAGGTCTGCCAGTGTGGGGCTGGCTTTCAACGCCTCATTTCAGGCCGGCGGCGGCTTTCAGCGCAGCGACCTTGTCGGTGCGCTCCCACGTGAACTCCGGCTCCTCACGGCCAAAGTGGCCATAGGCGGCAGTCTTCTCGTAGATGGGGCGCAGCAGGTCGAGCATCTGGATGATGCCTTTCGGGCGCAGGTCAAAGTGTTCGTTCACCAAGGCGGCGATTTTTTCGTCGCTGATGATGCC
>JANNMM010000086.1:0-2612 GCA_031397915.1 Rhodoferax sp.
CATGTGCCACGACTACCCGCCAACTGGGCGCGAAGTCGCGTTTGAAACCACCGTGGCTGAGCAGCGGGCCAACAACATCCATGTAAACGACGGTGTCAGCGAAGCGCAATTCGTGGAAATGCGCACCAAGCGCGACGCCACGCTGGAGATGCCTGTGCTGATTCTGCCTGCGGTACAGATCAACATTCGCGCAGGCGAGATGCCGCCCAAAGAAGAAAACGGCATTGCCTACGCCAAGATCCCGCTGAACGCCCTTTGAATGCCCATTGAAGGCGTTAAGAGCGCAGGTGGCAGTGACCAATGATTGTGACTGCCCAATACCTGCAATCGGCATGACCGATCAGACCCGGCTCAATCCACGGTTGCCCCAGACGCGATCACCAAAGGCCGCCAGACCTCTGCGTCGGCGCGCACAAACTTCTGCATGTCGTCCAACAGCAACGAGCCCGAGGTGGACGAAGCCGCCTTGTAACGCTCCTGCATCGCCGGAAGCGCCATCACTTCTTTGATCGCGCCTGCCAGCTTTTCCAGAATCGGCCGGGGTGTACCGGCAGGTGCGGCAATGCCGGCCCAGCCTTCCACCACCGTGTCTTTGAAGCCCTGCTCGACAAACGTGGCCAGGTCTGGCAACACCGGGTTGCGCGCCGGGCTGGTCACACCCAGGCCCTTGAGCGCGCCCGATCGCAGGTGCGGCACCGCAGCGGCCAGGCCGTCCATCACCAGCGGTACGGTGCCGCCTATCGCATCGGTCACCGCCAGCGCGCCTCCGCGGTACGGAATGTGCGTGAGCGTGATGCCCGCGGCCTGCGCAAAACGCATCATCACCAGGTGCGGAATCGAGCCGATGCCCGAGGTGGCAAAACTGATGCCGGGGCTGCGCTTGGCTGCGGCCACAAACTCGGCCAGGTTGGCATACGGTGCGTTTTTGTTGGCCATCAGCGCATATGGAGTGCGCAAGATGTCGGCAATGTGCGCAAAACTCTTGTCCGGGTCCCAGTCGAGCCGGCCCCGGTACAGCGTGGAGCCGACCGACGAGGCGCTGATCACCGACACCAGCAGCGTGTAACCATCAGGCGGCGCCTTGGCCACCAGCCCGGTGCCCAGTGTGGAGCCTGCGCCCGCCTTGTTGTCCACCACCACCGTTTGCCCCAGGCGTGACCGAAGTTCATCCGCAATTTGCCGCGCCACCCCGTCGGTGGAGCCACCCGGGGCGAAAGGCACAATCAGTTTGATCGGGCCGGCAGAGGGCCATGCGGTTTGCGCGATAGCAACGGGTGCGGCAAGTGCGGCGACGGCAACGCCCAGGACGGTACGCCTTGAGATGTCGCCCGTTTGGGCTATGGGTGTCATGTCAATCATCACAGGTTCTTTCCAAAAAAGCGCAAGGTCCGGTCCCAGGCCTGTTGCGCCCACACGGAGTCGTATTGCGTCACACCAATCCGGCCTGGGCCATGCGCTGTCTCGTTGGCAAAGCCGTGGTAAGCCAGATAACGGTGAAACTCAAACCCCACGCCGGCAGCACTGAGCTTGGCTTCCAGGGCATCGACCGTCTCGATTTTGAAAACATCGTCTTGTGTGGCCCAATGCCCTTGAACCGGCACCTTGATCTTGCTGGCGTCAATATAGTCTAGAGGCGGGCAGCCGTACCAGACCACACCGGCGTCGACCTCGGGCGCCATCGTCAACGCCAGCAGCGTCAGCGCGCCGCCCATGCAGAACCCGGTGACGCCCACTTTGGAGGCGCGTGTTTTCAAGAATTGCACGGCACCGCGAACGTCCTGGGAAGCGGCATCGCCAAAGTTCAATGCCGTCATCAAGTGGCTCGCCTCTTCGGCTTCCACCGTCGACTTGCCACGGTATAGATCAGGCACCAGGGCCTGAAACCCGGCGCTGGCCAGCCGGTCTGCCACGCCGCGGATCTGCGCATTGAGGCCCCACCATTCCTGGATCACGACAACCGCCGGCCCGCCGGCGCCTTGGGCTGGTTCGGCCAGGTAGCCGCTGACGGTTTGCCCGTCCGGGCGCTTGAAGTTGACCGTGGATCCCATCGCGTTGTCTCCTCATGCGGTGAATGAAGCGTGCATATTACGCGCAACAGTGTGCCGGTGCCTGCAGATGAGTGGACTTTTGGACCTGGCGAGCGGGATTTGATGATGGTTGAAAAGTGCTATCTTTATTATAGCAATAATATCAATAAATACGAGACTTCATAGCGGTTTAGTCCATTACTTTTGTAACTTCACAAAAAACAGCGAAATTGTTAATTCTCATGTTAATAATTTTGGCCAATGGTCGAAAGTCACTTCCCGCCCAACCCCATCGCCCGCGTAATCACCTCCTTCATGATCTCGTTCGTCCCCCCATAAATGCGCTGCACACGCGCGTCGGCGTAGGCGCGGGTGATGGGGTACTCCCACATGAAGCCGTAGCCGCCGAAGAGCTGCACACATTCGTCCATCACCTTGCACTGAAGGTCGCTGCACCAGTATTTGGCCATGCTGGCGGTGGCGGTGTCGAGTTTTTCCTTCATCAATTCGTCAATGCATTTGTCGACAAACACTCGGCCGATCTGCACCTGGGTTTGCAGCTCGGCCAGGGTGAAGCGGGTGTTT